>JAURYB010000140.1 GCA_030654075.1 Bacteroidales bacterium
GTCCCTCAGTCTCTTAGTCCCTCAGTCTCTTAGTCCCTCAGTCTCTTAGTCCCTCATCCACAAATCAAAATAAAATAACAAAAGCTACGTTTAACACAAACCAAACTTAAACACATGAAACGTTCACTTTTTTTAACCATAACCTTTATCTTCCTTTTTATGATGGAAATCGATGCTCAGAAAGTAACCAAAGTGCTTATTCATACCGATTTGGGTGATATTAAGGTAGCACTTTATAACGACACACCAAAACACCGTGATAATTTTATTAAGCTTGTTAAAAATGGTTTTTACAATGGTTCACCATTTCATCGGGTTATAAAAGGTTTTATGGTTCAGGGCGGAGGCGCTCCGGCAGGTTTGCCCGAAATGAGCGACAGGGTTCCGGCAGAATTTGTTCCGGCTCATATTCATAAAAAAGGAGCTTTATGCGCGGCCCGCATGGGCGACCAGGTAAATCCGAAAAAGGAATCTTCAGGTTCACAATTTTATATTGTTCAGGGTGCCAAAGTTCCTGCGGAACAACTTAACCAGTTTGATCTCAAACGTAAAGTAAAATATACTCCGGAGCAGCGTACTATCTATACTACTGTAGGCGGAACGCCATTTCTTGACGGAGATTACACCGTATTCGGTGAAGTTATCGAAGGCCTGGATGTAATCGATAAGATTGCTGCTGTTCAAACAGGCGCTGGTGATAAGCCGGTGAAAGAGTTGAAGATGACGATGAAAGTATTGTAAAAAAACAATTTTTAGTATAGATAAAAGGATCCGGATTCTGAATTCGGGTCCTTTTTTTTATTTCAAGGATCAAATATTCCCGATTTATATTGATTATAGTGAATGAAGTAAGAAAATATCGAACTTTTTCCGACCTTTGCACAAACGGCACATCTGTTGCGCGGTTCTTGAAAGTTTAGCGTATGAAAGACAAAATCAATCAGTTACTCGAAGAAGTAAAGCAGTTTAAAGCCGAAAGCGCAGATAGCCTGGAGCAGTTTCGCATTCGTTTCCTGGGTCGTAAAGGTTTGTTGCAGGATTTGTTTGATGCTTTTAAAGAATTGCCCGGCGATCAGAAACGTGATGTAGGTCAGTTGCTTAACGTGCTTAAAAATGAAGCACAGGATAAAATCAACCTGCTCAAAGATACTTTTGAAAGCACTGAGCAAGGTAGCGTTGCAGATAATGACCTTACCAAACCTGCCAACTTCCGGGAACCAGGCACAAGGCATCCGCTGCAAATTGTCCGTAACGAGATGATCAGCATTTTTTCGCGTTTAGGTTTTACTGTAAATGAAGGACCTGAAATTGAAGATGACTGGCATAATTTCTCAGCTTTGAATTTCCCTCCTGAACATCCCGCACGTGATATGCAGGACACCTTTTTCATTGAAAAAGATCCGGATATTGCGCTACGCACTCATACTTCCAGTGTTCAGGTTCGCGTAATGGAGAATAACAAACCGCCAATCCGCTCCATCTTTCCTGGTCGGGTATTCCGTAACGAGGCAATTTCGGCTCGGGCACATTGTTTCTTCCACCAGGTTGAAGGATTGTATATCGATCGCAATGTATCCTTTGCTGATCTGAAACAAACTTTATTGTATTTCTCACGCGAAATGTTTGCTCCCGATACTCAGATCAGGTTGCGTCCTTCGTATTTCCCATTTACTGAACCATCGGCTGAAATGGATATTTCCTGCAATCTTTGCGGAGGTAAAGGCTGCGGTTTCTGCAAATATACCGGTTGGGTCGAAATTCTCGGATGCGGAATGGTTGATCCTGCGGTTCTCGAAAATTGCGGTATCGACAGTAAGGAATATTCAGGCTATGCCTTTGGGATGGGAATCGAGCGTATTACCAACCTGAAATTCCAGGTTAAAGATCTGCGTATGTTCAGTGAAAATGATCTTCGGTTTCTGAAACAGTTTGAATCGGCGGGATAAAATGAGGAGCGAAGGGTGATTGGGTGAAGGGAGACAATGCACGGCAAATACATGCTTCAACTGTTCAATTGCTTAAATTCTTGTACCCTTTGAGTCAAAAATATGGATTTTGGACTTGAAATTTGGGACTTGGAATTTTAATCCCTGTCACCACACAAAAGGTACAACCCTTTTCGTTTTCCGCATATATGCTTTGTAATCGGGGTAATGACTACAAAGAAGGCCTTCCTCGTAAATCATTTTTAATATCAATCCGGCAACAAGTACGAGGCTGATTATTAGTTTTCTGAAATCAAACTGTCCGGACAATAATGCAATCGCAAAAATAAAAATCGATGTGTACATTGGGTGCCGTATCACACTGTAAGGCCCGAGAGTAACCAAATTCCCATTTACCACAGGATATGGGACAATATTAAAATTCCCCAGTTTCATTACAGCCATGGCCCAGAATGCAAGAAACCCTGAAAGTCCTAACAATACGAAACTCCACCAGGGAAGAGCAAGCCAATTCGTGACAATCATCAGCAAAACCAGGCAGGTAAACTGTATTGTTACCAGTATTTTTCCTTTCATTGATCTTCGGCTAAGGGCATAATTCGTATCTGCTTTTCTGCTTTTTCCTTCTTTAGCTCCGTGAGATGGATTTCAAGGTCCTGAAGTATAGGTCCAAGGGTTTTTATTGGCTCCTGGTTTATAAGGGCTGCCAGTTGAACCCCGGCTATTGATTTTATCTGGGCAACAAGTTGTGTTACTTTCTCTTCGGGAATAGCGCCTTGTATCACAAGGAAATAGCTAAAATGTTTATGTGTAGATAACAGGTTTAATCCTGAACTGCTGTTTCCCAAAAGGCAGAATACGCTCCTGTAATCCTCATCCTGGCAATGATAAAACTTAAAATCCTGAAGGTTGTCCGTTTTTTCAAAATAAACAGGTAAATCTTTTTCGCGCACCAGGTTTAATAACGTCCGGCTATTAATATAATGCACCAGTTGTATGACAGGCATATTTGTTGCGATACCTATAAATGCGTCGGCAAGTTCAACTGTAGGATCAAGACGTGATTTGGCAGCCATTGGGGTAGAGATTGGGATTTAGGGGTTAGGGTTTGGTGAGATGGGGCGACACTTCGACTTCAGTGTAGGCGTGGAGAGAGGTGAGAGTATGAAATTTGAATATTTTTGTACAAAGATAGAAATCATTGTTGGAACTGCCTGAATGATTTATAGTAACGTGATTATAAAATATGCAGACACGCTAAAAACCTATGCCTTTCCTGGAAGAAAACAAAATACATAGCAGTTATCTGATTGTAAAATGTACCGAAAAGAATACTCCAGCTACTCTAAGTAAAAGGCATTAATCGTGGAGCACAACTAAACCGTAATGGCCAACATTGTATCCTTCGTTCATTTGCAAAGCACGAAGTACAATTTTATACCTGTCAGTTTCATTTACATCATATAAAAGAGTCACGGTGCCTTCGCTGAGTTCACCTGCTTTAATATAATCCCACCCTGTATCTGTTTCTTTATAAAGCTCGATGCCAATTTTAGCTATCCGGTAATCACCATAGGCAAGGAATCCATAAGAATAATCTTTTGTCAGATTCCTGTAAATTTCTTTTGAACTATCGTCGAAAACAAGATCGAATTCGATATGCACAATTTCGACATCACTTTCTTCGATGGCTTTTACAACGTCGCTTAGCGAATTAATCACAGGCATCATCGAAGTGCCTTTTTCGTTGTCAAGTTCGCTTTGCGCAAAAGCCGAAAAGCTCAGGATAAAAATGGAGATCAGAGTAATGGATAGCTGTTTCATGAGACAGGTATTAAAGAAAATGGAGGAAAAAATCAATTATTGTTTTGAATCATATAAGTAAAATTAATAAATTGTTTTTAATTGATATATAGCGAAATACAGGCTTTAACAATTTGATAACAATTTGGCTGTTCCGTTATGTGTCAGGATTGCGTATTGAATCCAAGTTTGACTTCAATGTTTAGTAAAATACAGTTTCAATCTCCGGTTTAATTTGTGGAGTAACTGGCGCAGTGATAAGGAGTGACTTATAATCACTCAGCAATATCCTAAATATATATTAACTGAAAAATCCGTTCTTTCCGCTTCATCCGCGTGCCATTGGATTTTATCTCTTTATGCGTAATCCAGCTTCACCGTATTCGTTTGACCTGCCACATAAATAGGTGTGCTGGCAACTTTAATCAGCAGATCACCTTTTTTGATACGACCTTCAGCAATAAGCTGATCCGTAAGAGCTTTAAATGTTTTGGTGGTGGAGGTAACTATTTTGTCAAAGTAAAAACCTCTGATTCCCCAAACCAGGTTTAGTCTACAAAGCAAAAATCTGTTCCCGGTAAATATAAAAATATCCTGTTTGGGACGCTGACTGCTGATACGCTGTGCCGAATAACCTGTAATAGTCATGGCGATAATGGCATTGGCATTTGACTCGATCGCCATGCTGCAGGCTGCTGAGATAACCGAATCGGAAATCAGACGCTTTTTATTGGTGTGATCCGCATGAAGGGATTTATTGTAAATCTCATCCGTTTTCTCCACCTCCCAGATGATTTTCTGCATGGTTTCTACAACTTCTTCGGGGTATAAGCCTACAGAAGTTTCGCCACTCAGCATCACTGCGTCAGCTCCGTCGAGAACCGAATTGGCCACATCATTTACCTCAGCACGGGTTGGCCTGATGTTGCTGATCATGCCTTCCATCATCTGTGTGGCAACAATAATAGGTTTGGAGTGCTGGTTGCATTTGCGGATAAGCCTTTTCTGCACCAAAGGAACCTGCTCCAATGGAAGCTCAACACCAAGATCGCCGCGGGCAACCATTATGCCGTCAGCTTCGGCAATGATCTCGTCCATGTTTTTCACTGCATCAGGTTTTTCAATCTTGGCAATGATACCCGGCATATTTACAGGAATGCCTAATTCGTTTATAGTAGATTTAAGATGCCGTATATCTTCGGCTTTCCTTACAAAAGAGAGTGCAATCCAATTCAGTTCATGTTCCAGGATAAAGGCAAGGTCACGCTTGTCTTTATCGGTTAAGGATGGAAGTGAAACAACTGTGTTGGGGAGGTTAACGCCTTTTTTACCTGACAAGATTCCACCATGTATAACTTTGGCTTTTACTTCATCAACGCCATTGGTTTCAATAACACGGAAAAGGAGTTTTCCATCGTCAAGCAGTAAGTCTTCGCCTGGCTTTACATCGCGGGCAAATTCGGGATAGGTGATATATAACCTGTCGGCTGTGCAGTCGCATTCTTTGGTTGTAAAAACAAGTTCATGCCCGTCGTGCATCATGGCTTCTTTGTCGGCAAAAGCACCGATACGGATTTTAGGCCCCTGCAAATCACCAAGTAAAGCAATGTGAGTTCCGTATTCTTCGTTCAACGAACGTACATGCTCAATAACAGCAAGGTGTTCGCTATAAGCGCCATGCGAAAAATTCAGCCGGAATACATCAACTCCGGCTTTAATAAGTTTACCTAACATTTCGCGGCTCGAACATGCCGGGCCTACAGTGGCAACGATTTTTGTTTTCATATCGGGAGATATCGTGATCATACTTTTCGATTTCTTTCAGAATCCTGAGCTTCAATGTAAATTGTGCCTATTTCGGGGATTCCCTTTTTCAAATCCAGTTTTAATTGCTCAATCATATCTTCAACTTCTGACCCTTTCATTTCGTCATTTATATCTACCGAAAGTAGCACAAGGTATTTGCTGTCGCCCATTACCATCGACTGTACGCGGTTAATATGTCCTATTTTTTTATATGTATGTATTATATTGCGCATTAACAGGCGCCTTTCGCGTGGCATGCTTTCACCAACAATCAGGTTTTTTACCTCTGCAATCAGCAGGATGGACACAGCCAGAAGTAAAATCCCTACCGTTATACTTCCAAGGGCATCAAAAATCGGGTTGACTAACCATGCCATTAGTGTTGATATCAGAACTATTATCAGACCTGCCATAGCCGCAGAGTCTTCAAGTACAACCACTACCAGGCTTACCTGGGTTGATGCCCTTATCGCTTTTATAAAAGGAAGTTTTGTCGTTTTCCGGAATTCGCCAAATGCCACCTGGAATGATTTGGCCTCTATTGCGATTGAGCTGACTAATACGGCAAAAATCCAGTATACATTTTTTATATCTTCCGGATGCATGAGTTTGTGAACGCCTTCGTAGATAGAAAACAGTGCTCCGACGAAAAACAATAAAACCGCAACCATCAGTGACCAGAAGAATACTTCGTTGGCATAACCCAGGCTATGCATCTCGCTCGGTAATTTTTTTGCTCTTTTATGTCCGATAAGCAGTAAAACCTGGTTAAAACTGTCGGCTGTTGAGTGTATCGATTCTGCCAACATGGCGGCACTTCCTGTAACAAAAGCTACTATGTATTTGATAATGGCGATCAGCATATTGCCTGCCAATGCGAAAATGATTGCTTTGTTTGATCCGTGATTGCTCATTCAGGTTAGTTAGAAAATGGTAAAATGGAAATTAGTAAAAAAGTGGCATCAGGAAATTTGCCTTTCAGATTAACTGGTTATTAATTTTATTTAGTATTCCTAACTAATGCTCAAACCAAAGATGGATTAGAAGGAGGGGGTAACAATGCATTGGATTCCAATCGCTAATACAAATATACAATTTCTGAAATATTATTTCAGCATGCAAAAAGAATAAAAGTCCTGAAATTATAATTTCTCGGTTTCGAGCTGCAATAAAGCTTTCATGGCTGCATCCTGTTCGGCTCCTTTGATGGAATAATCGCGGCCTTTGCCAAGCGAAATTTTGTCGACAAGCACATCAACTACGTATTGCTTGTTGTACCCATGCCCAACCTCGTTGAGGATAACAAATTCCACCGAACGTTTCTCCCGCTGCGACCATTCAATAATCCTGCTTTTGTAATTGGTGTTATTATTTTCGAGATCCTGCAGATCGAAATGTTGCTTGATAATTTTCTCTATAATGATCTGCCTGGTGAAATTATAGCCTTTGTCAAGGTATATGGCGCCAATCAGGGCTTCAAAAGCGTCTCCTTTCATGGAGCGGTATACATTGTTGTTTTCGGTATTTGCCGTAATAAGCGTATCAATCCCCATTTTCTGCGAAAGCTTGTTAAGTTGCACCCGGCTTACAATACGCGAACGCATTTCGGTGAGGAAACCTTCGTCTTTGTATGGAAACATCTTGAAAAGGTGATCGGCGACCACCGCGCTGAGTATGGCATCGCCTAAATACTCAAGCCGTTCGTTGCTTACCCGGCTGCCGTTATTCAGTTCAATAGCCTGTGATTTATGACGAAAGGCCAGTTTATACAAAAAAATATTCCCGGGATAATACCCGAAAATATTTTTTAGTGCTACGAAAAGTTGTTTGTCTTCAGAGAGAAATACCCTGATAGGCTTAATGACGTCGAAAGTCAAAGTTACTGCACAAATTTTTTGAAAATAAGCGTAGCGTTGTGACCACCAAAACCGAAAGTATTACTTAAGGCAACATTAACGGTGGTATGCAAAGCTTTGTTGAAAACGTATGTAAGCGATTGATCAACCTCTGGATCATCTGTAAAATGGTTGATCGTTGGAGGAATTATATCATTCTGCAAAGCGAAAATGGAAGCCATTGCCTCAACCGCGCCTGCAGCACCAAGTAAGTGGCCTGTCATTGATTTGGTAGAATTAACATACACTTTTGACGAGTGCTCACCAAATAGTTTTCCTAAAGCAGTAGTTTCTGCTATATCACCCAGGCCCGTAGAAGTACCATGGGTGTTAACATGATCAATATCATTGATGGTCATGTCAGCGTCGCGGAGAGCTGAACGCATGGCATTGAGCGCGCCTAAACCTTCGGGATGTGGCGCAGTAATATGATATGCATCAGCACTCATACCAGCTCCGGCAACTTCGGCATATATTTTGGCGCCCCTGGCAATTGCGTGGTCCAGATCTTCAAATATTAAGGCGGCTCCACCTTCTCCCATCACAAAGCCATCACGATCTTTATCAAAAGGACGTGAAGCCGTTGACGGATCATCGTTGCGGGTCGAAAGCGCATGCATGGCATTGAAAGCGCCAACTCCCATAACATTTATTGCAGCTTCGGAACCACCGGTAACAAAGGCATCAGCCATACCAAGCCTGATATAGTTGAATGCGTCAATTAACGCGTTAGCCGAAGAAGCACATGCTGATACAGTTGCAAAATTCGGACCTCTGAATCCGTAACGGATTGAAATCTGACCTGCAGCAATATCGGCAATCATCTTTGGTATCATGAGCGGACTAAAGCGTGGAGTGCCATCGCCAGCGTTAAAACCCGAAATTTCCTCAAAAATGGTAGTCATGCCGCCAATTCCCGATGCCCAGATGACACCGACACGGTCATGATCAATATTTTCTGCATTTATCCCGGAATCTTTTACAGCTTCATCGGCACATATCATACCGTAAAGAGTAAAAGGATCAAATTTCCGAACCTCTTTACGGTCGAAAAAATTTAACGGGTCGAAATTTTTTACCTGACACGCAAACTTAGTTTTAAATTTACTGGTGTCAAAATGTGTGATAGGGCCAGCACCACTAACCCCATTAACCAAGCCACTCCAGAATTCCGGAGCTGTATTGCCTAATGGAGTCAGTGCGCCAAGGCCGGTAACTACTACTCGCCTTAACTTCATCGAATGGATTTTACTTATTTCGCGTTGCTTTCTAGGTAAGTGATAGCATCACCTACGGTACTGATTTTTTCAGCCTGATCGTCAGGAATAGCAATGTTGAATTCTTTTTCGAATTCCATAATCAGTTCAACGGTGTCCAGTGAATCGGCACCCAGGTCGTTGGTGAAACTTGCTGCAGGGTTTACTTCTTTTTCGTCTACTCCCAGCTTATCAACGATGATAGCTTTTACTCTTGTTGCAATGTCGGACATTGTTGTACGCTTTAATTGGTTTAAGGCTGCAAAGAAATAACAAATTCAACTATAAAACAATAATTACACTGATTATTTTAAGTTAAATGATGTTAACTAATTTAATAACAGTGATATACAGAGTTTCTTTGGTTGGTATAATTGTGCAGATTATGGTTTATTCAATTTTTTTAATTGGCAAAATGTGTAATATTCAACTATATGTCGTGAGGTTTTTGTTAATTTGAGGTCGCAAAAGATCTGCTGATTATTTCGAAATGAATGAAATGAAATAAATGGTCTTTATGTTAAAATCTTTATTTATTCTTTATGAACCCGATTCCCCGGATTGCAGTTTTTGCTTCAGGAAGTGGAAGCAATGCTCAACGTATTGCTGAATATTTTGAAGGTAGAGATTTACTTGAAATCTCAGCCATATATTGTAATAATCCTGATGCGTATGTTCTTGAAAGGGCTAATATGCTTGGGATTCACACTGTATTATTTACCCGAAGCGATTTTTATCAAACAACTTCAGTATTGGATGATCTGAATAACAGAGAAATTGATTGGATTGTACTCGCCGGGTTTTTGTGGTTGATTCCTGATTCTATCTTAAAAGCTTACCCACAACGGATCATTAATATTCATCCCGCACTTCTGCCGGCATACGGAGGAAAAGGAATGTATGGAATGAAAGTTCACGAATCAGTTATTGCTTCAGGCGAAAAGCAGAGCGGAATAACCATTCATCATGTTAATGAATCTTATGATGAAGGGGATATTATTTTCCAGGCCACCTGCCAGGTTCATCCTGGGGATACCCCTGAAATGCTTGCTGCGAAAATCCATGAGTTGGAATATGAGTATTTCCCTGTTGTGATAGGGAAGCTGGTGGCTGGGTGAGTTAATAGTTAAAGGAAAATAGAAAATAGTCTTTCCCTTGGTGATATTAAGTAATGACAATTAAATAATGTCATATAATCTGAACATTGCACGCATCAAATCCCTCTCTTGCGGAGAGGGATTTAGGGAGAGGTCCTAGATATAAAATATCACATTATATTTTTTTTGTAACTTAAATGAAAAAAATAGAAAATAGGCAGATCAACTATTTTCTTTTAACCATTTTCCATTAACTAAACTCAAACATACTCCTTCACTTCCACCTCGCCTTTCAGCACCATCAATCCATTCAACGCCAGTGCACGCATTTCGTCTTCACCCGGATAAATATAAACCGGAGCGAACTTATACACTCTTTCAATAATCAGGTTAGTGATCCATTTGCTGTGGGCTACTCCACCGGTAAGTAAAATGGCATCCACTTCGCCTTTAAGCACAGGAACCATGGAGCCAATGCTTTTTGCAACCTGGTAGGCCAGTGCTTCGAGAATAAATTTGGCCTGTTCATCGCCCTCATGAGCACGTTGTTCGGCTTCGTAAGCACTATTTGTTCCCAGGTGAGCTACAATTCCGCCATTGCCTACTACCATTTTTATTATTTCTTTTTCTGAATACTGACCACTGAAACAAAAACGCACCAGGTCGCCGGTTGGCAATGTACCACTACGCTCTGGTGAGAACGGGCCTTCCCCGTCAAGGCCCTGATTAACATCAATAACCCGCCCTTTGTAGTGGGCACCAATAGTAATGCCTCCACCCATATGAACGATAATAAGGTTCATATCTTCATAGTTTTTCATGATGCTTTTTGCATGCTGACGAGCTATGGATTTCTGGTTAAGCGCATGGAAAATGGAAATACGTTTAAAAAGCGGGTGCCCGGAAACCCGGGCAATTTCATCCAATTCGTCAACAACAACAGGATCGGCGATATAAGCTTTGGCATCGGGTAATGAGCGGGCAATATCGTCAGCTATTAATCCGCCAAGGTTACTTGCATGTTCTTTTATAGGATGATCAAAGAGGTCCGATTTCATGGCTTCATTCACCAGGTATACGCCTGAGCAAATGGGTTTTAGCATTCCGCCACGACCAACAACAGCCTGAATTTTGTCAAGCTGTATATCGGCTTCTTCCAGTTCTTTGTAAATGATTTCCTTGCGAAAATGGAATTGATCAGCCACATGTTCAAACTGTGCGAGGACCTCACTGGGATGCGTTATATTCTTCACGAAAACAGGGTTCATATTCTGATAAACCGCAATTTTTGTTGAAGTTGAACCCGGATTTATCGCAAGTATGCGGAAATCTTCCATTTTTTTTTGGTTAGTTATTGGTTAATCGTTATTGGTTAATCGTTAAAACCCATTTTTAGTCAATTGTGCACAAGCTTTGTCAAGTTATTTCCCAATAACTATTAACCAATAACGATTAACTTTTCCCTCCAAAACCTACGCCATCAAAGCTGCAAGTGCAATCGAATAAGTCTTGGTCAATGCGCTGTCGCCACGTGAGGTCAACACACAAGGCACGCGTGCTCCGGCAACATAGGCTGCTAATTCGGCACCGGCTAATTTTGTTCCTCCTTTGAAAAATACATTGCCTGATTCAATATTTGGGAACAGGAGGCAATCTGCATCTCCGGCAACAGGGCCGGTAACTTTCTTGATCTGAACTGATTCCATATCGATAGCAGCGTCGAGCGATAGTGGTCCATCAACTACGCAGCCAGGAATTTGTCCTCGATCGCTCATTTTCGCAAGTATTGCGCCTTCAACACAGGCTGGCATGCCGGCAAGCATTTGTTCGGTAGCGGCAATAGCGGCAACCTTAGGCTTTTCAACACCTATGGCTTTAGCTACAGCAACCAGGTAACCAACCATTTTAATTTTTTGTTTCAGGTCGGGCTGGGGAATAATAGCAACATCGGCAATAGTGAGGAGTTTATGGTAAGCCGGGAATTCCATTACGGTAACATGCGAAAGTACAGCTCCTTCGTTGGTAATTCCTGCGGTTTTATTAAGGATGGCGCGCATATACTTATCAGTGCTCAGTGAACCTTTCATTAGCAGGCCTGCTTTGCCGTCATTGATCAATTTAACTGCCAGTGAAGCTGCTTTTAATTCATTCGGCTCGTTGAGGATTTCAAATTTAGCCGAATCCATGTGGTGTTCAGCACAGATTTCTTTTATAAAAACTTCGTTGCCGGTAAGGGTAGCGTCGACAATTCCTTTTTCAACAGCTGAATATACAGCCTCAATAGTGTGTGGGTCGTTTGCGAAAGCGACTGAAATACGTTTCTTAGGTTTGCTTTTCAGCAAATCAAACATCTGTTCTAATTTTGTAATGGCCATTTGCCCTCCTGTTTTAAGTATTGTTATCGTGATAACACGTAAAAGAATAAAAAATTCAACTTTTTCGGGCTGCAAAATTAGTTATTTTCCCCTCATTTCCGAAGGATAACGTATAGTTTTATTGCTATTTAGAAAATATATAATTAAGAACGATTTAAAGTTTTAGAACTTCGTCCAATTAATGATATAAATTATTCCACGATGGTTAAAATGCTATAGCCGTTCAGTTCTGTTTTGGAGAAACGGGCTGGCTTTGAGTATGTAACTTCTGTAAAACTAAGGTTTATTTGGTGTAGAAGTCTAACATTTTCTGAATAGCAGCATTGCATACCGGGCAGAATTCGTTTCCTCTGAATGTACGCATAAGGCAATCAGAAGCAGGACGGTAAACTCCTTTTGCCACATATCCTCCACCTTCGTAAACACCTAATTTCATGCCTGAACCGTTTTCAATCGGTGTTGGAACAGGAGTATTTGCAGGAAGCATATCTTTCCACTTGGTTTCGAATTTAACTAAAGTGGTGATATTAGGTTCCCAGGGTTCGAGATTGAGCGGGTACATATCATTGAAAGATGTTGAACCGTCATCATATTCATCGGCAAGAGCCGCAAATCCATGACCGAATTCGTGAACAAAAATTTTGGCTGACGAAGAATTGCTGTTTACCGAAGTGCTGTAATAGTTATAAATAGCTCCACCGCCATATTTTGAGGAATTCACAAGGATATAAATCTGGTCGTAAGGTGTATTTGCTGCCAGGTTCCGGACCGACTTGTTATCGTAAGTCATCAGGTAACGCTCCGAATCGAAAGTGTAAAAGGAAGAGTTCATTATGGTGTTTTTCCAGACTTTTTCGCCGGGGATGTCTGTTCCACTTTCAGTTGATGGAGCCAGCACTGCACGGATATTAAATTTATCCCGGTTTTTTGCGTAAGGTTCGAATGTGAAAAGCCCGGCGGTGAATTTATCGCAATCAGCTTTAAACTTATCCATTTCTACTGGAGTGTAGCCTTCAGGTAAAATCACAATATCTACTTTTTGGGCCGGATCACCCGAAATCAATGCATCATAAACCGGAAACACCATTTGCCTTTCGGGTGAAATAAAGTAATCCGTAACTGCTATCGTATATTCAAATTT
Organism: Bacteroidales bacterium; assembly: GCA_030654075.1. Classification (GTDB taxonomy): domain Bacteria; phylum Bacteroidota; class Bacteroidia; order Bacteroidales; family UBA4417; genus UBA4417. Next base: position 13,320 of record JAURYB010000140.1, read on the forward strand.
CTTTTCATAAATACCCAGAAAATTCCGGCTGAAGAACTCAATACGAACATCGTTTTTTGGAAAAGGCATTACTGCGGTTTCTGTAAAAGTACGGCTGGTATGTTTAGCCTCTTCCGTGAATTGCCATTCGTCAAACAATGCACAATATCCGTGACTATATATCAATGTATTGGATCGTACATCAAAAATTTTAAAATAATATTCCCCATAATTTAATGTGTCGATCAGGGTTACATGTGAGCCACCCCAGTAAGGTTCAGATTTCACCTGATCGATAGAGTATAGTTCACTCTTGCTATTCCCGGTGTGGTAATAATCAATCCGCAGGGTTTTATTGATAAACCAGTCGTCGAAAGTTGCAAAAGACTGGAATGATGCAACAAGTAGAAGGAAAGGAAAGATTATTTTTTTCATGGTAAGTGCTTATTATTTGATGATTCAAAAGTATAAAATGTATTGAGATATTTTATAATATTAATCAGAAGCAACCTGCTGAAAGTAAATCGGAATTTAATGCCAGTATATGGTGTCCTATGTAAATTGGGACTAATGAAATAGTCTTCATAAATAACAAAGCGTTTTCAAACAAATTTCACTATCGGGCTGTTTAATTGCACTTGATATAGACTATAATTATAGCCCTGGCGAATCGTATATTGCTTTAAAAACTCATTTCACTTCAGAAGATTTCCTTTAACCAGGAGAAAAGAAATCTTACTTAAATCGGGATAAAGTCCCAAAGCCATATTAATTAGTAACTAAAACTCTAAAAAAATGAAAAAACCGATACTCTTAATAATTGTAGTTGCTTTATTCGGATTTGCAGGATTCTGCACAACAGTTACAGTTACCAATTCAGGTACCTCATTCTCCCCGGGTACAATAACAATAAACCCTGGTGATGACGTGAATTTTAACATTACGGATAGTCATAATGCTGTAGAAGTCAGCCAGGCAACATATAATGCTAATGGGACAACTCCTCTTTCCGGTGGATTTTCTGTGCCTTTTGGCGGAGGCACGGTGCCGGTTGATAAACTTACGGCAGGAATTCACTATTATGTTTGTACACCTCATGCCGGATTTGGCATGAAAGGAACAATAACTGTTCTGGATCTGACAGGAGTGGCAGAGAATACAGCAAAAAGTGGTATTTCAATCTATCCCAATCCATCAAACGGGAACTTTCAGCTGAAGCTGGACAATTCACTTTCAACAAAAAAGTATGAACTTGGAATTTATACCTTAAAAGGTGAAAAGGTTTACGCACAATCAGATATCCAGCAAAAAAACTTAACTGACATTGAAATTTCCGACCTTCCTAAAGGTGTCTATATTGTTAGACTTTATGGCAGGAAGGAGAATTATTACAAGAAGATAGTAATTCAATAATAGCATTCAACGGTCAAATTGTTTAATTTTGCATCATATTTACTGAGTCATAGAGAGTTCTTGTAACCATGATTTCTTCAGTAAGTTTCAGGCTAATATGCAACAAACTGTACCTTTAGATCCTGAAAGATCATTTTGAAATTAACATAATTTTCAAATGTCAATGCAGAATAAGACAAATCCGGGTTCCGAAGAACGTTGGGTAAAAATCATAGCTCCTTACCGTAATGGCGACAATCTTCATAGCTGGTGGCAGATCATAAACACCTTTGTCCCGTATGTAATTTTGTGGGTGCTTATGGTCATCAGTTTATCCTATAGTTATTGGATTACTTTGCCGTTAATACTTGTTTCGGCTGGATTTTTGGTGCGGCTGTTTATCATATTCCACGATTGCGGGCATGGTTCTTTCTTCAATTCGAAGCGATTGAGCGAAGTTGTCGGAATAATTCTGGGAATATTGGCTTTTACGCCTTATCATCGCTGGCACCACTCGCACCTGATACATCACCGCACAGTTGGTAACCTTGATAAACGGGGGTCGGGCGATGTGTGGACACTTACTGTTGACGAGTACCTGGCACTACCCAAAAGGAAACAACTGGCATACCGGATATTCCGGAATGCCTTTGTTATGTTCGGTTTAGGAGCAGGTTTACTATTCCTGGTGGGGAACCGGTTTACACATAAAAACTTTTCGCGCAAGGAGAAATTAAGTGTTTATTTTACCAATGCAGGTATTGCTGTTTTGGCAACAACTCTTTGTTTAACAATAGGATGGAAAGCTTATTTGCTTATACAGCTGCCGGTTATGTATTTTGCTTCAATAGGAGGAGTATATCTTTTTTACCTGCAACACCAGTTCGATGGAACGCATTGGTATACAGATCAGAATTGGGATTTTAAAACAGTGGCTTTGCATGGCAGTTCATATTATCAGCTTCCCAAAATACTGCAATGGTTTTCGGGTAACATCGGGTTTCATCACATTCATCACCTGAGTTCAAAAATACCGAACTACCGGCTTGAAAAATGCCACCGCGAAAACGAACTTTTCAGCAGTATTAAACCGATACCTTTCCTGCAAGGATTCAAATCCGTTCATTTAAAACTGTGGGATAGCAAAGCCGGCAGACTTATATCTTTCAGGAATTTAAAAACAGTATGAGGTCTTTTATCCGGTCACAATGTTCGAAGATTCTTTAAAAACGAAGTATTAGCATGAGGATCAATGCAGTATCAATAAGCGCGGATAGAGCAAGTTGAAAAAGTAAGGCTTATTAAAATCAATAAAAATTTCGAACACTTTAACATCCTCTATTTAGAATAGAAGGAATACTATGATTTTTTGTATTTACAGTAGAAGGTAATAATAACCAAAGCAGAATATTTCCTTCGTTTTTAAAGCTTCCCGCTAATTCTATAATGTATCAGAATTGTATTTTGCGTTTTGGTGGTTTTCTAACATCAAATTCCTGTTCGAATGTTGAAAAATGAATTTCATTTTTCTTTCACTAATGAAAGCATTTTATACCTTTATGCCTTCAATTTCAATGATTAAACCTCTCCATTTATGAAACAAATATCTTTGTTAATCCTGCATGCTTTAGTAGCGGTTTCGGTTGCATTTGCAGGGCCTTATGATGATCTGATCAGGAAAGCCGGCGACAGAAAAACATTCCCCGGTTCAAATGTACTTGTCGTTTTCGATAGTACACGTGTTGAAATGATGGAAACAGGTCTGAGCCACAACTACATTCATCGCTTGTACAAAGTGCTTACCCCTGATGGGGCAAAAGGTTTGTCGGTAATTAAATTCGATTACGATCCTCTTTCAGCCTGGTCGGAAATACGGGGAGTAACAATTTATCGTGCCGACGGAACTCAAACTGTTCTTGATACCACACGTGTACTTGACTATCCGCAGCCAGCCCGTGCCATATATTGGGGAGCACGTGAAAAAATGATTGAGATCGGGCGTTTGGAGCCTGGTGATGCAGTTGATGTTCACTTGTACAGGAAAGGATTTACTTATGCCTTGCTTGGCGGAGGCGATGATGATGAAAGATATATTCCGCCTATGAAAGGACATTTTTATGACATTGTCCCGTTTTATAGTTCCGATCCTGTTTTGGTTAAAGTTTACCAGATCAATGTTCCGGATACGAAGGTGCTGCAATATGAAGTATATAATGGAGAAGTATCCGCTAAAATGTGGCGTAAAGGCAATATTTTTATTTACACTTTCTCAAAGAAAAACATGCTGCCCTTTAAAGGCGAGCCACGCTCAGTGGATGCTTCGGATATAGCTCCAAAATTATTGATGAGTACCAGCCCTGACTGGAAATCGAAAAGCACCTGGTTTTATGGTGTAAACGAAGATTATAAAAGCTTTGAAGCCAACGATGCAATCAGGAAAAAGGTGAATGAATTATTGCTCAATGCACGCGATGAAAATGATTCCATAACCATACTCACTCACTGGGCAGGTGACGAAATCCGTTACCTGGGTGTTACAATGGGCAAAGGTGAAGGTTATACACTTCACAGTGGCGAGATGAATTTTACCGATCGTTGCGGTGTTTGTAAAGATAAAGCCGGAATGCTGATCACAATGCTTCGTGCAGCCGGTTTTGAAGCTTATCCTGCTATGACAATGGCCGGTTCGCGGATCGATTATATTCCTGCAGATCAGTTTAATCATTGCGTTACCGTTGTGAAAAGCCGCAAGGATGGACAATATAAACTGCTTGATCCAACATGGGTTCCTTTTGTCCGTGAACTTTGGTCGAGTGCTGAGCAGCAGCAGAATTACCTGATGGGCGTTCCTGAAGGCGCTGACCTGGGTGAAACCCCGATTTCAAACCCGGAGAATCATTACCTGAAAATGACCGGTAAAACAAATATTTTAGCTGACGGAACACTCGAAGGTGAATATGATGTTACTGCTGAAGGCCAGACCGATGCTGCCGTCCGAGGTATGTTTACGCGTGCCTATATGGCCGACTGGGCTGCAAATGCCGAAAAAGAAGTACTTCGGATTTCCCCACTGGCGCAATTAGTTAAAGTAACCTATGATGATCCGTATAATTACCTGGCAGGGCCGATACTGATGCATTTCAAAATTCGTATCCCCGAATATGCCACAGTTGCAGGTGATGAACTGATTTTTACACCGCTGCTTGCATCCGGCTTTATGAGAAGAGCCATGCCTCATACCGGGTTTGATACCGGGCTTGAAGAACGTAAATTCCCTTTCCGCGACCGTACATCACACAGCGTGGAAATGAACGAAAATATCACTCTGCCAGGAATCAAAGAAATTATTTACAAGCCCGAAGCCGGTTCTGGTGATGGCAGCGGTGCTCAGTTCCAGGGTATGATAAAAAGAGAAAATGCTACTTTAAAGTTTACCTACAGTGCATCCTTTCCAAAGCGGATTTATCAGCCGGAGGACTGGGATTCGTTCAGGAAAGCAGTTGCATACCAGAATATGCTGGCGGCGGAACCGTTGATTGTAAAAGTGAAATAAATATTTACGATTCAATGTCGTTTAGTTAAGCAAATCAATATAAATGCTTGATTTAAATGCAAATATAGTTAAAAATAGTTCTTTGAAAATTTTGTGGTGTGCAAATAGATCACTATCTTTCGGGGGTATATAGGGGGTAACCCTAATGAG
>JAURYB010000145.1 GCA_030654075.1 Bacteroidales bacterium
CATCACCCGTTAATTATTCCTTTCTGCAACAATGTGATTTTTTTAGTCGGCCACTATTTTTCATTTGATATTTACTTCTAGTTGAATTGTTGTAACCGATTTGGCCGGAGCCATATAAATACTCTTTTTATTCACCACAGGCAATCCTTCAGTTATTCCCCTGCAATCTTCAGTTTGAGAGGTCCTGTAAACCAAAGCAGATTTTGCTGTTTTCCTAAAACCAGATAGGTCGATGGAGATTTTCTTTTCGGCAGCATCTTCATTCACAATCACCATCACGAGTTGTTTCCCATCGGGACTGAGCGCTGCCAGGGAATTTTTGTCAGAACCTGCAATAAAAGTATAGCCTGGTTTTATATATTTTGAGAATTGTTTCCGGACATAATATGATTTTTCACGTTGATAGGTTTTGTTTTTGGCATCGTAACTAACCAAACCCCATCGGCCATCGCCAGTTCCCCCTGATGCAAGCTGCCAGTCGCACCAGACTTCGGGCTGCAACTCCCGGATATCAGTAACAATCCGTTGGGCCATCAGGAGGTAATTATCCAGTCCCTTTAAGGTTACATCCAGCGGTCCGCTTTCCGATTGCCAGAGGCTGAGGCCAAGTTTATCCGACATCTTTTTTAACTCAATTCTTCCGGCCGGTACATACGAATGGGTGTTAACCTGGCTGATCAGGGGAACAATATCCCCGGCTTTTTCGTAGCCCTGTAATCCCTTCAGGCATTCTTCAACGCTGTTGGCATCCATAACACTAATTTTGCAGTATCCCAGCATATTATTCTTTTCAAGACTCTTATAAACTTCCCTGATAATGTGATGCTGGCTTTCCTGCGAAAAGGCGCATCCTTCCTGGTCTCCCAATGCCTTCCACCATACCGAAAACGGCTCGTTTACAGGTGATAAGGTACTGAACGTAATCCCGTATTTCGTTTTGTAATGTAAAACCGTTGTGGTAAGATAATTTGCGAAATCATCATAATACTCCTCTTTCAGGTTGTCTTTCCCACTGGTATCGCCCGAGGAACACCCTGATTTTGTCATCCACCATGGCGGGGAATAGGAAGCAGCCTCATAAATGGCATCCTTTCGCAGCGAATTTATTTTTAAAAGAAAATTTCGTTGATTGGCATCCGCCGACCAATCAAAATCTGCATTTTCGGCAGGCTTATAACTGGGGACATTTCCTCCATCTTTCCGCTTATGCGTATGGCCAGGATTATCGCCACCGCCAATGTTGAACCTGAAAACATTCATGTCCAGTTCGTCCGGACTGGTGATCCAGTTGCTGATTTCATTAACCGTAGCTTCATCCCAGCCACCCATGCAATTAGCCCACCATGCCAGCGAAATTCCCCAGCCTTTCCATTGCTGGAATTTCTGACCGGGGTCTGGTTTAAGTTCGGATTGTCCCATCAACGAAACGTTCAGAAGCAGGAATATGCCAGAAAGTATAAATGAATTTCGCATAGAATCTGAAAGGTAAAACGATTAATATCTGGATTTGATTAGAAATGATAATAGCGGTTAATACATAAAACAGACTTTGAAAAGTTCATTGTTTTTCAACGCACTTACTCTAACCTAAAAAAGCTAATATGCTGAATAACAATGAACTTTTCAAAGTGGGCTCTAAGTAAGATCCCCAAAGTTCTTCCGTATCAGAATCTTAAATGTATGTGATTACCAGGGTAACCGAAGTAAGGATTTCATATCCTCCTCCTATCATTTTCTTAAAGAAGAACGTGTGCCGGTTACCTGTTAAAGTGATGGGTGTAACACCTGATTCCAAAGGTGTTGGATCTTGATCCATGGTTACCACTACACCAGGTTCACTTACATAAGTGAGAGTAGTAGTTTTAGGAAGAAACGAATCACGGAAAATAGAAGCGGTAAAAACGCCCGGTTTCCCCGGCACTTCAACCAGTGCTTTTGAATTCGGACCATCAGTAAACTTAATACTGGTAACCACAGGATAAAAACCTGTAATTACTTTGTAAGTTCTGAGTTTATTGAAATATCCATACACATTTATGTGGTTGATAACAGGAACATTATTAGTCAGATCATAGAGGTTTAACTTTGACAAGTCAGAGTAAAGCGTATCTCCGTTTTCGGATCTCACCACCGCGCTTACATTATTGGTGCGGAATATAATCGGGCGGGTATTTACACGTACATCATACTTTCGTGCAAGCCGGAATACCAGGTCACTGTCGCCATAAATGGTAGCTTCGGGAGAATAATCTTTTTCTACATTATTCAGAGCAAATTTCTCGATGAAATTACCATCGTTACCCGGTTTCACGAATATTGTTTTGCTCGTGGTAACTGCAACATATTTGTCGGTTTCCTCATCATAACTTGAAGCCACCATTACGATGGTAAATGTACCAGATTGGGTGTAGGAATAATAAAAGTCGTTTCCAAGGTTAGGTGGCAGCCCAATATTGTTCAGTCCTGCATCTTTCAGTGTATAATCGTGGTTCTGGTCACCGGGCCAGAATGCAAAATATTCACCGGACCCGTTGTTGGTAAATTTTACACTTGAAAGTAATTCAACGGTATCTCCGGGAAGGCTGAAATCGGCTATTGGCTCTTCAAATCTTATAATCTGCTTATTGCAGGCTATAAGTGCTATCAGTGGAATAAGTATAATAAATTTTCTCATGATTAATCTTTTTACTTTTTGAAATGCTGTTGAAGTACTGATTAATAACCGGGATTCTGGCTTATAATTCCGTTGCTTAATATGATCTCTTCTTTAGGAATAGGATAGATTTCATTTACATAACGAATAAAGCGACGGGCTCCTTCTCCTTTTTTCCTGGCCATTACTTCGGAGGTTCCAAGAGCCTGCATGGTGGAGTAAATGTCGCCTTGGCGTACAAGGTCGAAAAAGCGCTCGTATTCACCGGCGAGTTCAAGCCTGCGTTCTTTCCAGATAAGATCACGCATCATTTCGTAGGGCCCTATCGATTTTGCACCTAGTTTTACTCTCGCTCTTACTTTGTTTAAATAATTAACGGCTAAGTCGGTACGGCCTGTTTCGTTGAGTGCTTCGGCGAACAGGAGAATTACATCGGCATACCTGAGTAAAACTGTGTTTCTTCCTACATAAGCACTTCCACTGCTTGGGCGTTCGGTTGAAATAACCCAGTATTTTACAAAGACAAGAAAAGTTGGACTTCCATTTTGCCCGCCAACATTCACATCCGGAAAATCTTCAAGAGGCAATGGTTCATTATGCGAAAGGCAACCATATTTATCGCGTGGATCAGCGTTCATTGCCTGATCCAGTGATTGGGTAGGTACCATCCTGCAATTCCCGTCATACGAATTATATCCGCCATAAAACGCCGGCAAAATGGAACCTGATTCGTAAGGCAGATTGTCTCCGGTTTGACGTTCCTTATGCATAATGGAGATGATAGCTTCCGTATTAGATAATGCATTTTGTACATCAATGTCCAGGAAACTGGTTATGAAACTGGCATTAAGTTGTTTGTTATTTACAATATTGAACTGATTGCCATCGATGGCATAAAGGCTGTTAAGATTAAAACCGGGATTTGAAAAAAGAGTTTTATAACTGTCATCCAGTTTCATTCTTCTGTAAAAACTGGTATCAATTCCATCAGGGAAAAGATTCCCAATGGTAAGTTCATTGCCTGTTATAAGCCAATCCCCTAATGTTACAGCCTCGTCCCACCCGGTACTTTGTGTACCGGGTTTCGACCTGAAAACAAGAACTTTTTCGAGTAATCCGGCAGCTGACCATTTGTCGACCTGGCCAAATTGAGAATTCACTGAAATTTCGGATCGTAGTGCATAAATAGCTTCACGCAGGTCCTTTTCGATATAATCATAAACCTGTTCCGGACTCGATCGTGGTGTTGCCGGATCACCTATGTTGTAGGTTTCGGGAATAATAGGAACACCGCCAAAAGCCTGTACAAGTTTAAAATAGAAGAAGGCCCGCATAAAAAGTGCCTGACCGTATACCTGCCTGTAATCGCGGAGGTAATCGATGGAATTACCCGCATTCAGAATCAGTTCAACAGATGGAGCTGCTTTAATTACACGGTTTGCACGGAAAATACCCTGGTAATTGAGTTTATACCACGACTTGACATATTTATTGTCAGGTGTAGTTGAGAAGGTCTCAATATCCATGGCATTTACATCGCTCTCATCTCTCCAGACAAAGTTATCGCTGGGCAAATCACCCAGAATCACCATTGCCTGCTCATATTCCCCGCTTTGCCATATATCGTAAATTGAAACCGCCCCTGCAGATAATTCATTTATGTTTTTATAAAAATCTGCTTCAGGTACCCCGCCAAGTGGTTCGGTATCCAGAAATTTGTTGCATCCTGTTATAAGGACTATCAAAAGAAATGCTGTTGTATATAATCGCTTCATAATGTGTTTCATTAACAGGATTAAAAACCAATTACCAGTCCAAAGGTGTAACTACGTGCCATAGGGTAATTTCCGCGGTCAACTCCAAAGAAAAGGTTGTTTGATGTGTTTGATACGTCTTTTCCTATCTCAGGGTCCAGACCAGTATATTTTGTAAAGGTGAGCAGGTTATAACCACCCATATAGATGCGGAGGCTGCGCATTTTAGCCCTCGAAATTAAGTCCTCCGGGAACGTGTACCCGATCTGCATAGCCTTTAGCCTGAGGTATGATCCATCTTCGATGTAGAAATCAGAGGCCCTGTAATTATTGTTAAAATCGTTGGGTTTTATAGCAGGATAAGGCCTGTCCTGGTGCTCAGTTGTCCACGACAATTCAGTTAGATTGCTCAGCGGATTTATAGGTTTACCACCGTCAGTTTCAGAATAGAAATGAGCTGTGAAAAAGCGAGTTGCATTGAAAATTTTATTTCCTTCAGATCCCTGGAAAGAAATACTCATATCAAATCCGGCATACTCTGCTTCAAGAGTAAAACTATACAGAAAATCAGGATGAGGCGAACCCAGAATTGTCATATCGTTGTTATCAATTTTTCCATCCCCGTTCAGATCCTTGAACTTGAAATCTCCGGCCTGTGGCATATTGATGCCTTCAACGGTATTGTATCCCTGCGGAGTGTACCTGATATTGGGTTCTTCTTCGGTTGTAAAAATACCATCTGTTTTAAATCCGTAAAACTGTCCGATAGGGAAACCGGGAGCTGTGTAAGTAAGGTATCCCAGGTAATTACTTATGTAATAGTCATCTATTTTAGCACCATAAATCGGCTCATTGCGTTCACCAAGTTGAACTACTTTGTTAATAAATGTGGTATAATTCCCTGATATTTTCAATCTTACCTCTCCGACTTGTTGAGTGTATGAAGCTGAAAGGTCCATCCCCGAATTTTTCACTTCCCCGGTATTTTGCCACGGACCGTTAGTCCCTTCACCAATCCCGACTGAGTATGGCAGCGGAACCTGCAGCAACATATCGCTTGTTGTTTTTTCATAAAAATCGACAGAGGTGGTAAACCTGTTTTTGAAAAGGTTCAGGTCAAAACCTATGTTTGTGGTACTGGTCTTTTCCCAGACAATATTTGGGTTTCCATACCCTGACATGGACCAACCCATATCAAGTACCGGGCTCCTGCCGAAAATATAATATCCGAGTGGTTTCACAAGGTCGTAGTTGGAGTATTCCTCAATCCGGTTATTTCCCAACATACCATAGCTTGCCCTGAATTTGAGAAGGCTAAGCCAGTTCAGACCCAGGTTTTTCATAAATGATTCATTGGATATGGACCAACCTGCCGAAACGGAGGGGAAAAATCCCCAGCGAAGTTCTTCGGAGAAAAAGGACGAACCATCGCTTCGTGCATTTACCTGTAAGTTGTACCGATCGGAATAATCATAAATTATGCGGCCTACAAAGCTCACCGTTGTATAGTTTTTTGCAAATTCACGGGCATAATCGATATTATTTCCCGGATTAAGATAACGAAGTGCAGCAACGTCGGAGATATACCCGTATTTCTTTGAAGTGGCCTCATGGTAGTTTTGTCCTTCCAGTGAAGCCACACCCGTAAAATCTAAATGATGCTTTTCAGATAGAGTCATATTCTTATGAACAATATTCTCCCACGACCAGCGATAAGTCTGATTACTGCTTATTTGCTTGGCTATTGCATTTTTGTCGCCACTGCTGAACGGGAATAAATAGCTTTTGGAGGATGTATTGAAATAACTTCCATCAAAATAGTTGACATATATATTAGCACGAGTGGTTAGAGAAAATGTTTTAGTGGCATTATAGGTAAGGTTGAGTCCACCAGTAAGGTTGTTGGTTGTTTCTTCGTTTTCGAGCGACTGAACTTTAGCATACAGGGAATTCCAGACGTAGGAAGGGCCGAGTATTACGCTGTCGGGCTTGCTGGGATTATCATAAAGGGCTTCGTATATCCTGTCGACAGGAGGTTGCCGGAGTATTTGCTGGAATACATTATCCTTTCCTTCGAAAGTAGGCTTCCGTACGGAATTTGCGAAGTTAAAATTGGTTTGAAGGGTAAATTTTTTGGTAAGGTTATTATCCAGGTTCAACCTGAAATTAGTTTGACGGAAAGAGGCTTTTTGCATGATTCCCTTATCGCTGCTGTTTGTTATACTCATCAGGTATTTGGTTTTGTCACTGCCCCCGGAAATAGAGAGGTTATACTTTTGGTTGGTTCCGTAGTCATTGGTAACTTCATTAAACCAATCGTTTACTGCATATTTGGTCGTGAACTGAGTTGTATAATCTTCATAGGGAGTCCCTTTATAGTATAACGCCCTGGTATTGAGCCATTCGGTTGTATCCATGAGCTGATACGTATTCCAGAATTTATTAATGCTGAAACTGGAAGTAAAGTCTACTTTAATTTTTCCGGCATCACCTCTTTTGGAAGTGATGAGGATTACTCCATTGGCTCCCCTGGAACCATATATGGCACATGAAGCCGCATCTTTCAAAACGCTTATATCTTTAACATCATCCATGCTCAGGAAGCGGATATCTTCGAGCGGCATTCCATCAACAACGTATAACGGCTGCGAATTGTTAATGGTTCCCATTCCACGTATGTTAACCGAAGTGGATGAACCCGGTGAGCCTGAGTTTTGAATGATCTGAACCCCTGAGGTTCTTCCCTGCATGGCCTGTGCAACGGACTGAACAGGCATTAGGTTCATATTTTTTGTATCTACCGAGGAGACAGCGCCGGTAAGATCAACTTTTTTCTGAACACCATACCCGATTACAACAAACTGCTCGAGTTGAGCGGCCTTGATGGCAAGCGATACATTTATGACGGTTTGATCCCCGACAACGATTTCCTGTGGTTCATAGCCAATAAAGGAGAAGACGAGGATAGTATTTTTATCAGGAACAGTAATTGTATAATTCCCGTCAATGTCAGTTGTTGTGCCTGTAGTGGAATTCTTCAGGGTAACGATTGCACCGATAATAGTTTCCTTGGTTTCTGAATCAATTACTTTTCCGGTTATCTTGATTCCATCCGCTAAAGCCAAAACTTCGGGAATGACTGGAGTTGAGATTGTTGAAGCCGTTAGAAAGCCTGATAACAGGAAAAACGACGAAAAAATTAATGCGTATATTTTATTCATAAGAGCAGCCGCTAACAATTAAGAACAGATTCTTAAATTTAAAGCAATTAAAAACTTACCAGGGAAGTCACCGACTTCCCTGGTAAGTTAGATAAGAAGATTATTTCTGAATGATTAATTTGTGTGTTTCAACCCCTTTCTCAGTATGTAATCTAATAAAATACATACCTTTAGCCAGCTTGAGACCAATAACATTATCCAGATTGTTAGCAACTCCGGTTTGTACAGGTTTGCCGGTCATGTCATAAATCTCATAATTGGTTTGCCTGCTTGTTCCGTTTGCACGGACGTGAACCAATCCGTTGGAAGGATTCGGGTAAACAGAGAATGATTTGTCAGAAGCCTTGTCTGTTTTTACAGAGACAAACTCATCAGCATACCCGATTTTCATAAATCCTCCAATTACAAGTCCCACTGCTGGATTAGTTGAAGTCCAGGTGATATTGAATGTAGAATCTGAGCCTTTTACATAATCAATATTCTGATCAATTATAATAGTCTTGTCCTGGATATCCATTGCTTCGGAAAAACCTGGATAGCTGAAAATAAAAGGCCTGCTTTGAACCCACTGAGTGCTTGTCATAACAATACGAAGGTGATACTTGCCGGTTTCGAGAGGATAGCTGTATACCAGGCGGTTGTTGGGAACTGTTGCAAGCCATAGGAATTCTGTAAACCTGTCTGCATCCCACCAGCATTTTCCGGCAACGTCTCCTGATCTGCCCCATTTAACTTCTGATCCGTCAGGTAAAACATCGATACCATAAACCTGGTCAGTATTTGATTGCATGCTTCCAAATGCCTCGTATGTAGGATCAACAGTTGTAGGAGCGAAATCACCGATACGTGTATAGAAAAGTACAGTGTTCTTGAAATCAGGTTCCGTTTTCCATGCTGCGGTAACTTTAATGGTATCAACCACATCATCAGTGCTCAGATAGGAACAATATACAGTCAGGTTCTGGCTCCAGGCTTCCTTATCAAGGCTGCCTACAAGTACCCTTATAATGGTATCCATATCAGGTTGTAATGCTGATTTGTACAAACGTTTTGTATTCCCAAAAGGATCATTACCACCTAATGAAACTTGCCAGTCGGCAGCGACTGAGAAGTTAATCCAGGGAGCATCTTCACTTATACCTTCAGGATTTATAAATTTCAGTCGGAAAGTTGCGGTATCCGATTTTGATTCATCCAGCGTAGAAATAAGGTTTGATGAGATAGTAAATACCGGTGCATATTCGTATTTGAATAAGGATGGGTATGTTCCGGTACTAAAATATAATGCCGAGTTCAGTCCTGTAAGATCATAAGGATTGGTGCTTCCGGGACCCATATCGCCAACAGGAGCAGCTTTTTTATCCAGGCCGGTTACAACCCATAATTCTTTATCAGTATAAGGAGCAACAAAAAACATAAGTGTGTCTTTACCCGCTTCGGTTTTTACGGTTGTACATTGTTCCAACCATGAACCACTTGCACCGGGAACCACATCATAGAATACATCAGGTCCTGCCGTAGGAGTCATAAACTGGAGATCAGGTCCGGCTGGGTTACCACCGTCATCACCCATAAAAAGCAAAGCACCTTTATATTCTGCCCACCATTGCGTCCAACTGGGGTTAGCTCCCGGGTTAATATCTTTTACAATGCTTGTTCCGGCGAGACCTTTGAAATTGGTTGTATACATTTCAACATTGGTACCTGAACCATCATCGGCCCTGAAATAAAACTTATTATTATAAGTAATTGTCCAGGCAAACTGTGTTCCGCTACCAACCCCATCAGCTCCTTTGGTAGGGTTTAGGTCACCCAGAAAAGTGGTGGTTGTGCCATCAGTAAACCATATCTCCTCCCCAAGGTTATTGGTATAGTCACCAGGAGTAGAAGAATAGCTGGTGGGTGTTGTCTGACGGAATACGATCAGGGAATCTTTATAGTTGGAAATCCATTGCAGATTACCTCCAATAGTATAACCGGCAGGTTTGTCGGGAGCCGGGGTGTCCATAATGTCTTTTACAAGATGCATACTGTTGGCAGATGTATCGGCCATATAAAGCTCTGTGCCATACATATCGGAAGCAGCAGCGAAAAACACTTTTGTGTTCTGGAATGGAATCAGGAATCCATAATAGGAGTCGCCGGAGAGAAGCGGTTTTTCGGTTCCCAACAGCTTCAGCTTTTCAGTATTTGAGTCGAACAGATACAAATAATATTTGCTGTCCAGAACGGAGTTTTCGTCTTCGGCTGCAAAAACGATAAGGCTGTTATCCGCCCCCATGGCTGTAATATTCCTGGGTGCTGATCCATCTGCACCTCCATAAATGTCGTATGCAAGAGTAGTGCCGGCATCGGTACCGTCTGATACCCAAAGCTCAGCTCCATAATCAGGAGTTGCAGCAGAAAAATAAACTTTGCCACTGGCAGCACATAAGTAGCTTGGATTACTGCCATCACTGCCCGGATTGATGTCCTTTACCATTTTAGTTCCAGGTATTGTTCCATCTGTGATCCAAAGTTCTTCACCATTTGCAGCAGTGGATGCGGTAAAGAATATTTTGCTTCCAAGTACAACCATATTCTTCTTGGCTGTATTCCCCTTGGAATCAATTGTGGTGGTTACATCTGCACCGGTCAGGTTGACCATTCCTTTGGGAAGCGTTTGTGCAAACAGGGCAAATGGTATTAAAAGCCCTAACAAAACTGTAAATTTTTTCATACGCTCTGAATTTAAGTTAGTAAAAAATGATTTTTGGAATTAAGTTTTCTGTAATGCAAAACTATACTCAGAACAACAAATCAGGTATAATTAATTGTTCATTTTTTAGGTTAATTCAATCAAATTTATCTACAGGAAAGGCTTAAGGTATTGATATAAAAATTGATGTATCATGAAGCGAGCCATGCCAATAAATTGTCACACGGATAGATGATAATTCAGGGCGAACCTTTAACTCATGCGTTGCACTGAGCTTGCCGAAGTGAACACCTTTAAAAATAAGCAAGACGTTAATAATTCCCCGCCTGTATCGGACAGGCATCCCGTTTTATGGGGATAAATAATGCCCCCTAATTAAGAAACTAACAAAAGAAACTTTAAAACAGATCAAATGATAAAAATACTGGACCGCAATTTGACAGCAAAACAGCCTGATTAAACCCGAAGATGTTGAAGAATTATTATCTTTGGAATCTTGTTAAGGTTGACTTATTTTTTGTACATGGTGAAAAAATTGTCCCGACTATTCAGTAGAAGGATTTTGTTCCTGGCAGCCGCCTGGATTTTTTCCATGGAAGGAAGAATGTATGCTGCCACCGGGAAAGGCGATACTTTGATTTTTCAACGTTTCAACATTAACTCCGGTCTATCGTCCGATAATCTGAAAGCATTGTTTCAGGACCGAGAGGGTTACCTGTGGATTGCCACCGATAATGGCATAAATCGTTTCGACGGATATAAAACTACCGTTTACAAACCGGAGTTTGCGAAAGACAATAGCTTTAATTCTGTTGATTTCAATAGCATTGCTGAGGATAAAAAAGGTGATTTATGGTTTGGAACTGATCATTCGGGGATCAATATCTTTAATAAACTTACACAGAAAGTTACAATTATCGACCAGAATACCCCTAATGGCCTTGCAATTATAAGCAATAACATAAACCATCTGTTTTGCGATTCAAAGGGTCGAATCTGGATATCCTCTTTAGGTGGTTTGAACCTTTTTTTTCCGGATAAAAACAAAATGATTACGTTTTCGGATGCCAGGCGTCCCGGCAAAACGAATCCCTCCGGGCAGATTTCCTATGTATACGAAGACAGGCATGGCAAGATACTGGTCGGAAGCTGGGGAAACGGGCTTTATATTTATGATGAACAAAAAGATGATTTTATCCATATCCTGATCCCTAAAGTGCCGGGAATGAGTGATTATATTCACCGGGTTGTAAAAATCCTGGAAGACCGGCAAGGAAATTATTGGCTTGGCACATGGGAAGGCGGCCTGTTTAAAACGCAATTAAACAATTATCGGTCGATAAAAGTATTACAATATTATTCGGAAAACTCGAAAGCCCCGTTCACACTTTCAAGTGACATCATTTATTGCCTTTATGAAGATAAAGCGGGATCAATCTGGGCGGGGACTCCTTACGGATTAAATATTATTAAGAATCATAATTCAGGAAAACCTGAGGTTCAACTCATTCAAAGCGGAAATAGTCCTTCCAAAATATCACAAAATGATATTTTCTCAATCCTTCAGGACCGTTCAGGCATCATATGGCTGGCTACCAGCGGCGGAGGATTAAATAAATTTGACCCGGGTCTCCGAAGCATTGACGCGTATAAAATCCCCGAAATTATCAGTTCCGGCGAAACGCAATCCATACGGTCGTTCTTCCTGGATTCCGATTCATCGCTTCTCATTGGCGTTCAGGGCTTAGGCCTTGGAAAATACATCCTTTCGGAAAACAAGTTCATTCCCTGCACATTCCTTCCAAAATTCAGGAAAATAGCCGAAGACCTGGTAGATATAAACGCTGCCACATGCTTTCACCTGGATAAGGATAAAAACCTTTGGATTGGAACCAGGTATAGAGGATTGTATATTATCTCGGCAAAAACAGGGGCGACAGAAAATTTCCTGAGCTTTGATTCTGTTACAGGTACTCAGAACAGAGCAATAAATGTTATTTACGAAGATAAGTTTAAGCATGTTTGGGTAGGATCCAACAAAGGTCTTTTTGAGTTTGTTCCAGCCAAAGGCGGCACAAATAAGATTAACCGATACCTGCCAATTAAAGGAGATTCACATTCTCTTTCAGGCGAATATATCAGTGCCATATTTGAAGACTCTGAATCAAACTTATGGATTGGCACGCTCGGAGGCGCATTGAACGTGGCCAGGAATACTTCCGGAAACCATTACCCATTAAGCTTTAAGCATTATTTCCCCGAAAGAGATAAATCCGGATCTATTAAAAGCAATATTGTTTATTCCATAATGGAAGATAAGAAAAAGCGCTTATGGATAGGCACAGGTACAGCCGGACTTGCATTGTTTAACCGTAAGGATGAAACATTTTCGCATTTTTCAAAGGAAGAGGGGATAGTTGGTGATGCTGTTTTTGACATCATTGAGGAACGAGGCAACTTATGGCTGACAACCAGCAACGGGCTTGTCAGGTTCCGCTCGGGAAATACAGGTGAATACCAGGCGGAGCTTTTCACAACGGAAGATGGACTGAACGGCAATGTATTTATCGACGGAGCATCCTTTAAATCACCCGACGGGAGGATTTTTGTTGGTGGCTATTATGGCTTTAATGTTATTAACCCGGCAGAACTTTCCAGTAATCCCTATATTCCGCCCATTGTTATTACCGGTATCTGGATTGGAAACGAAAAGGTGAATGTGTATGACGCCATGAAGAATGGTCTGGACCTGAACTACAATCAAAACAATATTAACATTGAGTTTGCGGCACTTTCGTATTCTCAGCCCGGTAAAAATAAATACGCATATTTGCTTGAAGGCCTGGATGCAGTTTGGAAGAGAACAAATTCCGAAGGCCGTATGCTAAACTATTCTCATATTCCTCCCGGAACTTACACGCTGAGGTTAAAAGCTTCGAACAACAGTGACATATGGAATGAAATCCCAATGACCTTATCAATCAGGGTCAGGCCGCATCCGGCCAAGTCGTGGTGGGCCATTTTGCTGTATTCCATTATTGTGATTTCCATCCTGATAGCTATCTATTATTTCCTGATCAACAATATAAAGATTAAACAGGCTTATGAGATTGAAAAATTAGAAAGGATAAAGGAAGAGAATATTAACCAGTTTAAGTTCCGGTTTTTCACAAATATTTCGCATGAGCTGCTGACGCCCTTGTCGGTGCTTTCCTTTTCGGTCGAGGACCTGATTTCGAAAATGGTGCTTGACAGTGAAAGGCTGAAAATAATGGAAAGGAATGTAAACCGGGTTATGCATCTTATTTCGCAGCTTCTCGACTTCCGGAAAGTTGAAAGCGGAAGCATGATGCCTGTGGTTTTGCCGGGTCGGATTGATACATTTATTGAGCAAATATGTATTTGCCTTAAACCCCTGGCCGATAAAAAACAAATTTCAGTAATTGTAAACGGAAACGGGGAACAAACGATTTATTTTGATCCGGACAAAATGGATAAGATCGTTTGCAACCTGTTGTCAAATGCCTTGAGATACACTCCTGAGAATGGGAAAATTATTATTAATTATAAGTTGTACGAAAAGGATGATTCCGCATGGCTCAAGCTGGAAGTAATTGACTCCGGGAAAGGCATAGAACCTGAAAACCTGGGCCAGGTATTTGAGCGGTTTTACCAGGTTAAATCAGTTACAGGTAAAACTTTTGGCGCGGGAATCGGGCTTGCATTGTCAAAAAATCTGGTAGAGAATCATAAAGGATTCATGACGGTTCAGAACGAAGAAAATATGGGAGCCAAATTTTCTGTTGACATCCCGGTATCTGATTCAGCATACAGTCATGATGAAATCAGGAATGAAGAAATCAACTACCAGTCGGGGACCTTTATAATTGATCATGATGCATCACTTTTGCCCGTACCTGCCGAAGATTTAAATACGACTAAGGTTGATATGGACGGAAAGAAAACAATCCTTATTGTGGAGGATAATTCCGATTTTCGTCAACTTCTGAACAAACATCTGTCGAATTATTATAACACTCTCGAAGCCGGTAACGGCGAGCAAGGGTATGAAATCTGCCTTCAAAAGCATCCCGACCTGGTAATTACCGATATGATGATGCCGGTTATGAATGGCATAGAAATGTGTAATAAGATTAAGAATAATATTGAAACCAGCCATATTATAGTAATATTGCTTACGGCTAAAACTGATGAGGAAACCCGCTATGAAAGCTACCTTGCAAACGCTGATTCATATATTGCCAAACCAGTGGATGTAAGAACGTTGTATACAAGGGTGGAATCGCTGCTTGCGCAGAGGGAAAAAATCATAATGAAATATGCGCATGGGAGTATGCCTGTTGCTGTAGAAAGTGAATATTCAGCTATGGATGCCAAATTCCTTGAGAACGTTAAATCGGTTATTGAATCAAGGCTGCTGAATACTGAATTAAATGTACTGGCTCTGAGTAAGGAAATCGGGATGAGCACCTCAAGCTTATACCGTAAAATTGTCAGCCTTACCAATATGTCGCCGGTGGAATTTATCCGGTACATACGTTTGCAGTCGGCGGCAAATATGATGGTAAAAGAAGGTGCAAATGTATCGGAAGCCGCCTACGCCAGTGGTTTCAACGACCTTAGCTATTTCAGCAAGTCATTTAAGAAACAGTTTGGCGTAAGTCCGAAGAAATACGTACTCAAACCTTTTCATCCAATTGATGGTGATTCTTCGAGCCAGGCATCCTGATTATTTTCTAAAATTTATCCAGCTCATGGTATAATTATTTAGGGCTTGCTGAAAAACAATAATCGAATGTTTCTGGATTTCCCCGGAGGGAATAAACATCAATAGCTAAAAAATATTGAACATGGGATTGTCCGTAGGACATTAATATTCATTGTATTATGTTGATCCACATACGGGGAATCGGTAATGGAGTTGTATTTTTATTGATATTTTTCCTGACGGGGAAAATCAAATCGATAATGTGCATGAATTATGAAAAGAATGGTAAGTTATTCTTGCATTGGCTATTGTTTGAACAGCAGACAAAACATAGATAAACAGCTATTTAGCTATTTACCGGCAGACCCTATTTATTTCTATCGTGTTGGATTTTACCAAATAAATAGAATAATTAAAGATCATCCATTACTCTGTAGGTGATCACCTTAAATTTCTCATGTATTAGATACTTGTTTCCCGGGTACATCTGAAGGAGTAACACGGCAACAAAATCTCCTTTCGGATCGGCCCATCCATATGTATCCCAGAAACCTCCAAAGCCAAAAGATCCAACAGTCATAGGACCTTCGGCAGCTCCTTTTGCATTGGTTACCCAGGCAGCAAATCCCTGGTCTGAACTTCCATCATCAAAGGCAGTTTGTTTTGTGAGCATCATTTCAATAAACCTTTCGCCAAGTATACGTATATTGTTGTAAATCCCTTTGTTTTTGATCATCCGGATAAACTTTCCATAATCCTCTGCAGTTGAGCACAAATCTGCTCCGCCCGAAAAATACTGCCTGGTTTTAATACATGGATAAGCAGTATCGGGATACGATGTTCGCTCCAATCCTATTCCGTTTTCAGTCGGCTGATAAGGCGTTACCAGCCGGTATTGCTCCTTTTCAGGAATGATAAAATAACTATCGGCCATTCCCAGGGGATCGAGAATGTATTTTTTGATATAGTTGTCGAAACGCATACCGGAGACTTTCTCGATCAAAACTCCCAGTACATCGTAGCTTAAACTATAGATGTATTTTTCGCCCGGTTCGCAAAGTAATGGCAATTTAGCTATCCGCTGAATATTTTCAAGCGAAGTCCGGCTATCGTCTTCAAAACCCTCGCTGATTTTGTTCTTTATCACAAGGGAATTATATCTCTCATCCTGAAATCCATAACCGATTCCGGATGTATGGGTTAACAGCTGCCTGATGGTTATTTCCGATTTTGCCGGTTTTGAGGTAAAACTTGAATCGGGCAACACTGTAACAAGGATTTGCGGATTTTTAAATTCAGGAATATACTTGCTTATCTTATCATCAAGTGATATCAATCCCCGTTCATAAAGTTGTAAAACAGCCACAGCGGTTAAGCCTTTTGTCATGGAGGCAATACGGAAAATATCATTCTTTTGCATTGGAGTTCTATTCTCCAGGTTTCGAAATCCATAGGCTTTATAAAAAACCTCCATATCCTTTCGGCTTATATAAACCACAGCGCCGGGGATTTCATTATTCTTTACCGCGTTGTTTAACAGTGAGTCGATCAGGTTCGCTCTATTTACGGAAATCGATTGATTGCTCTTTTTCTGGATGCAGGATGGAGTAAAAAAAACAGATAGAACAAATACTGTTGTAATAGTCAGTGCGCCTTTCATTTCATGTGTTATTATTTATTTTTTACGGGTCACATGTAACTCCATGACAAAATAATATCATCCGCCTGTGAGTTAAAATTGTCTGATTTTGTCATGTTCGTTTCATCTGAGGTTAAACTATAAATACTTTAAAGGAAGCTTTTAATTCTACTTTACTAAAATGAAAAATCAACATGTTTTTACCCTTGATCCCTGAAGGGAACATGTTGATTTTTCATTTTTACACCTTTTCATTAATGGGCAAAGACTTGATAAATTATTTTGAAATCTATTCTGGTAAAGTAGAATTAAATAAGATACCAATAAGCTTTCGATGATTTCTTATTGCAATTTAATCAGAATTCCGGTAAGATTATCGGCTTGTCTCTATCGCAGGTAATTTTATTGTTTTCTATTTTAAACTCGGCCATTTGAAGGTAGCACATAAATTTCTGGCCGGGGAAAGTTTCCTTTAAATCAGCATACGGTTCGATATGATAAAAAATGAAAGCCCTGTCGTTGATGATTGCTACACTTGGATGTTTCGCGTTGGTGAGATCAAATTTTCGCGTTCCGGTATTTTTGCCCATTATTTTCCCGTCATAAATCCATTTAATTGCATCATCTGAATGGTAGGTGGCAATTGCATCGCCCGCATCAGTTATCATCCGGTATTGTTTTTTCCAGTAGAAGACATACGTGCCTTCCTGGTACCATATTTTATTGATATCCATATTGTTGACATCGCCTTCTGTTTTACCAGTAAACTCCCACTTTTTCAAATCCAGACTTTGAGCGTGGAATATTCCGCAGGGTTCAGTGATACAATCACGATACCATAAATGATAAATGTTGTTTATTTTCAGTAATGTAGCATCAATTGCCTGAGGCTGATCGGTAACAGTCTGGAAGAATTTCCAGCCTCTATGCATATCACTTACCGGCGCCTTGTAATGATCAATCCGGCTATTGCCACCCCAGGGTGGTATTGTATCTGTTTTATACGTAACAAACATATTGGCAGTATCTCCTTCGATGAAAACTCCCGGAGCCCAATACGTGTGGCCGGCATCCGGTTTCCCGATTATTCCGTCGAAACTGCAGTAACCAACAAACCGCCAGTTAATCAGATCCTTTGAAGCCGCTATACCAATGGGCGTTCCAACAAAGTTGGCTGTATTGGTATAAGGACGGCTGCCGGTGTAATAAATCCAGTATTCTTTTTCGTAAGGATTGTAAACGATTTCCGGATCTCGCGTGCCATTATAAATAGGATCGGCATACAAAGGAGCCGCTGGGGTATTCTGAACTTTCTGAGAAAAAGCGGTAGTGTTCAGAAAAATAACTGCAAACACTAAAAACAGAAGGCTTTGTTTCATGGAATCAGATTTAAATATGTGTTATTCAACTGCATCAATAGTTACAGTCGCATCTTTCAGCCAGGGCGCAGTGAATTTCACGGTAATTTTGCCTGTGTTGCCGCTGGCCTGGATATAAGCAATTAATTGCCCATGATAAACCCGCTGAACGTTATCTGAGTAATTGCCCATATCAGAATTATTGCTTGCTTCGAGTCCAAGCAATTTTGCCGGCCCATCGATGGTACACCTTAATTCATCCTCCGAAAGAATAACAGGAATTCCTTTTTCGTCGACAACCTGAACGATAATCTGAGCTAATCCTTTTCCCTTTTTAATCGACGATACATCTGAAACAGCTGTTAAAGCATAAGGTCTGTCCGATGATTGTATTGCAAAGTTACATGTTTGTTTATCCGCATTGTCCATTCCCACAACTTCAAGTTTTCCATTCTGATATGGAATATCCCAGTGAATTATTCCGGTAGTATCGTTCAATCCTTTGGTTTCACCAATCTGTTTTCCATTCAGCATTAATCTGGATTTCGGCGCGTTTGTGTAACATACAACACGGATCATGTCACCTTCAGTATAGTTCCAGAAAGGTAAAGCATCCATGGCCATGTAATTTCTGCCCGCTGATTTCGGAGCCGGATACGTTCCGATATAGGTTACCGGTTTTGTACTCCAGAGAGCTTCGCGGAAATGTCCCCGGGGTTTCATAAAGCCACCAAAATTCAACAGACCTGAAGTGGAACCGCGGGCAGGCCATCTGCCTGATTCGCCAAGATAATCGATACCTGTCCAGAGAAATTGCCCGAAAATATATTCGTTATCGCGTACTGCTTTCCAATCCTCCATCCCATGCCGGTTTTCACTTCCATAAATTACACGTTTCGGATATTGGGCATGGTCCTGCGCATAACGGTCCTCGGTATAATTATAGCCGTCGACATCAAGCGCCAAAGGGTAATCCGTTTCATTCGACATAACTACGCCAGCCCGGGCAGCCGTTACCGGGCGTGAAGGGTCTAGGCTTCGGACAATGGCTGCCAAACGCTTTGAAATCACACCCAAGCGCTCTGCTTTCGGGCTGTTTGGCAAATAACCACCAAGCACAGGTTGTCCGATACTGGCGTGGTCAAGAACCGGGTGAGTATATGGATCGTTGGGATAATCCACTTCGTTTCCTATGCTCCACATAATTATGGAAGCATGATTACGGTTGCGTAAAACCATATCGGCCAGATCTTTATCGCTCCATTCGTCAAAAAAAGCAGCTGCACCCTCAAATCCCGGAGTGCCATCATTCCATCCTGTAATCCATTTGCGTTTAGGGAATTCCCATTCGTCGAAAGCCTCATCCATTACAAGCAAGCCAATTTCGTCGCACAATTCATATACGTCCGGAGCCTGCGGATTGTGGCTCAGGCGGATGGCATTGCAACCCATTTCCTTGAGATTGGTCAGCCGCCTTTTCCACACTTCGCGGGGAACCGCCGAGCCCAGGCAGCCGGCATCATGATGAATGCAAATGCCTTTCACTTTTGTCCACAAACCATTGAGTGCAAATCCTTTATTTGCATCAAACGTCAGTGTGCGAAACCCGATTTTCTGTTCATTCTGGTCAATGATTTTTCCATCCAGTTTTACAATGGTTTTCAATGTATAAAGATTGGGTTGCTCCAGCGACCAGCGTTTAGGATTTACAACAGAGATATTCTGAATAAAAGTCGCTTTCGAGTTTGCATCCACTTTCAGATTTTTTGACTTAGCTACCAGCGTCTTCCCTGTGCTAGGATCTGTGATTTCATACGAAATCTGAATAGTAGCGCCAGTCTGCAACTCATTTTTAATAGATGTTTCAATGGAAAAATCCGCTTTTTTATCTGTAATGTTGGTGGCTTTGAAGTATACTCCCCACAAATCGAGATGCACAGGTGAAGCATAAACCAGGTAGGTATCGCGGTAAATCCCTGACCCTGTATACCAGCGCGAATCCCGTTCCAGCGAATGATCGACGCGAACAGAAATTACATTCTCCTGCCCGAATTTAAGATAAGGAGTCAGATCATACATAAACGATATATATCCGTTAGGGCGTTTCCCGACTGAAGTGCCATTAATAAATACTTCGCTGTGGTTGTAAACACCTTCGAAATAGATAAACACCTTGTTGCCTTTTTCACTTTCAGGGACACTGAACGTTTTACGGTACCAGCCAATGCCGCCGGGAAGATATCCGGTGCAACTTGCTTTGTCGGGACTATAGGTTCCTTCCACGCTCCAGTCGTGCGGGAGATCCAGTTTTCTCCATTTGGAATCATCCAGCGTCGGGCTCGATCCTTCTTTTTCCTCCGATAGCATAAACCGCCAGTTGTTGTTAAAAAGCTGTGCTTTGCCAAATTGAGGTTTGGCCTGTAGCATACCGGTAACAAGTACCAGTAAGGCGGTGGTTAAGAATAATGTTCGTTTCATATGTATTCGGTTTTTATTTTATTTCAACACAAGTAATTTAAGTCTCGAAAGGAATGACCAGTTTAAGGCTGACCATCAATATTTAGTTACATAAAATCCGTTTGGACGTATTATTTTGAATGCGAAACCCGAATTAACATGCTTTAATTCAGTTGCATAGGTATCACCTGGCTTTAGAACGGGCAAAGCAATTTCCATCAATGTGTTATCAATTGTATAATACTGGATTTTGTATGATCGAAGCGTGTATTCCGGAATATCGTTCTTTACCCGGATTTGAATTTTTGCTGTTGAATTATCAATTCTTTGCACTTTCATAATATCACACTAACTTTGGAAATTTCGGGCTCATCTAATCCTGTTTAATGTTTGGTAAAACCTCAAATGTAACCGGCCCCAGTAATCCTGATTGCATTAATGGCGCGTTGGTATCGGGCGAAGTGGTGGCATTGGTAAGCCGTTTTTCGGCCGGTGAAGCTGCATCGCCCACCAGGAGGTTGTTCCAGGTATTGGTTACTTCAATTTCCAATACATTTGCTTTGGCTTTTATAAATTTTGAAATATCAACCTGGTGAGGTTCGGCCCAAACCAGCCCAAGAGATTCTCCGTTAAGTTTTACAACTGCCAACGCGTTGAAAGCTCCCAGGTTGAGGAAGACTGGCGCATTGTTGGAGTACTGAGGCGCATCAAATATTTTTCGGTAACGCGCAGTGCCGCTGTAATATTTAATTCCAGCCTCAGATCGTTTGGTCCAGTCTTCCAGCTTTTCAAAAATAACTGAATCGGGTGCTCCCCATTTCTTATCGAAATAAACGGTCCAGGCTCCGCCAAGTTCTCCTATTGTCTTTTTGCGAACAAAATTGATTTGGTTTTTAATCGGAGTTGCAATTTTTTTCCTGAAAACAACAAAATAGGATTCACGCGGCGCAAACTCCAGTGGCACGATGGTTTTACCTTTTTTCAATTTATAATCAGGCAATTCACGGTATTCAGCAGTAACCGGGTTCCATAATTCGGGTTGTAAACCGCTTACACGAAATGAGGGTGAAGTTTGAACTGTTTCATCTGTTTGATTGGAAATGTAATAAATTTCGGTGCCGGGTGCCGAGCGGTGAATCCAGGCCAGATGTGTAAGATCCATAGTCCCCAAATCGGCAGAAATCTGTAAATCATTAAATACAGTGGTTAAATTAGCTCCATTGTAAACCGTTCCTTTTCCGAACCGTACCTTTTTCACAATCTTGCCATCACAATTCTGCCAGATTTCCTTTGCCATATTCCGGACTTCCAAATCACAGAGCGGGTAATTCTCCAGGCTGGGTGACTGTTCGGGAGCCGAACCCACAACAATTCCACCTGCAGCGATCAGCTCTTTCAGCTTTTTAAGAACAGCAGGACGCATGGTAGATTGCGGAGGTAAAACCAACACACGGTACGTCATTCCATCAGGCAAAACAAAACAACCATTCTTCACGGTCATCGTTGCAATCACTTCGGCATTCACATAATCAAAATTGTAGCCCTCGGGCAATTTCGGATCACGGATTCCGGTCATTTTAGGTGCATCTTCAGCTGTAAAATAGGCAACTTCAGCTACATATTTACCTTGCTGAAGCAGGTAATGTGTGCGCCGCATATAGTCAATCCATTCTTTGGATTGGTAAAACCAGGTATTGTGCCTGTTAAACTCAACGCCAAACCAGGCATTAATTCCGGGAATCTTTTCCTCGTAGGGCTGGTGAATATAAACATGCATCACAAAGTGGTTAATTCCCTTGGTTGCTGCCCAGTCGCCACGTTTTTTCAAACTCCACGGTTCCCAGTTCCACATAGGACCACCCGAAGTAAAGGCCTCGGCATGCACAATATTTTTACCGTACCCATGAGCTGCCGACGAAGCTGCCCGAAGTTCCAGGCCTTCCGGCTCATCACCCGTCCAGAACTCGCCGCTGATTTCATCGCTTTGCCCCCCATATTGCAGAAATTCGCCCGGATATCCCCAGTGACCATAGTTTTCGAGCCACAGTTTGAGCCCGTATTCATTTGATTTTTCACGCAAACCGCCAACGTACTGATACGAAATCCGGTCGGCTATCAACCGTCGCAAATCCCACAAAAAGCGGTCGGATAAACCTGCATTTCCGACTAACCTGCCAAATATGACCGGCAAATATGGAAGAGGATCATAGCCGTATCGCTTTTGAAAATCGTTGGCTAAATTGTCCGTCCAGTTTTGTGCACCGGTTTCGTAACTATCGGCCACAATATGCTTTAAGGCAGTGCGGTCATTTGCCGGAAGGCGGTTGATGATTTTGCCTATATATGCTTCGAAATGCGCCGCTACCCATTCGCGGTTCATTTTATCCACTTCCAGCCCGGTGGCTTCCACCGATGCAGGGGCGTTTTTCTGACCGGTTGGCGTCATTCCAATCCGCTGAATGATCCATTCGCCGGCAGGGACATCCCATTCCAACGTTCCGTCACTCTTCAATTTTGAAGAAATATTTAACACTTTCTCTGGGTTGACAGCAAGAGACGAATTATCAATTTCTGCGGAAGCAGGCCACATGTATGCATCCCACAGGGGCGTCGGAGTGGGCCAGAGTTTTGCCAGTTGCTTCTCGGCAAACCGCTCGGCACGGGCAGCGCCTGAAAGCACGATTTCGGTAAATCCCGCATTCCCGTTGATATTGATGAAAATCAACCGGAAATGTTTTGAAGAAATAGATGCAAAGGTTTCGCAAATGGGCGCAAAAGGCAGGAAACCTAAGCTGGTGCTGTTGTTTGTGCGCTCAATTTTAAACGATTTAATAGTTTTAAAAGATCCGTCATCCTGCAGAGATTGTACTTCACATTTCGCGCTGAAGGAAGTGTGCGAAGGATAAAGTGTGAGGCTTCGGGCGGTGTAGGTCGTGGATTGTGCAAAATCAAGGGATACTGATTTTGTAGGGGAAACCGGCAGATATACCTCTGTCGAAAGATTAGCATCAAACCAGTTTGTTACATCCTTAATCTCAGGCTGTGAACTGATTTTAGAAGAAAGAGCTGATAAATTATCCGCATCGTGAATTGGTACGGCAAAGGCCATCAGCGCCACGTCCTGAAACTGAGGAGTAGGCTGTGTTAATTTCCCGGAGTATTTCAAAGGCCCTTTCACCCGGACTTCCGACATGGTGAGGTAACGCATGGCATTTTCGGGTTTATTCCATGGCCCACCCGACTGGCTCCAGCCCGGGGAGTTGAACAAACCTATGTTTACTCCAAGCCGTTTTCCTTCGCGAATGGCAAATTCGACCATCTGAAACCATTCTTCGGTGAGCGCTTTTACATTGCCTTTTTGCTTGATCTCATCAATATTCCCAATCAGAGCTTCACCAATGCCCACTTTGGCCATGGCTTCCAGGTCTTTGGTAATTCCTTCTTTGGAAATATGATCGCTGATCCAGTACCAATACACCCAGGGTTTGGTGCCGGTGGGAGGATTTTTAAAGTTGATGGCAAGAGAATCTGCAGTTTGCCCATAGCTGTTGAATGCCGTAAATAGTGCTATTACAGTTAAGAAAAACCACTTAAATTGACGATTCATCTTTTTACAGGATAGAGTGTGTTTTAATATAGTTATATTTTCTTTATCAATTTGTTACATCCCTTGACCGTTCTTGAGGCAAAATCTCCAAAAAATTAATTTCTCCGTTTTTGTATTCACATTCAACTGTTGTCTTGTTATAAGCATGAAGTTTAAAATTTACATTCCATTCATTCGGAAAACAAGGAAGGACTCTTATCTTACTGGCCTGACATTGAAGAAGCATCAGCGTGATTGCATTTTGCATAACACCCCCATGGTCAATATCAGGAATGTAATCGTTGAAAGCGTTCCAAAAAGCTGGAAAACGGCTATCAGAATGATTTTTAGCAGATGCTCTGTTCAATATTAATGTTTTAGCCTCCACTTTTAGCCCCAGGAGTATGGCATCAATCACATCCTGGTTCCAACAGTAATCATTTTTGAATACCCTGTTATTATAAGCATTTACAGCAATATCGAGGTCTTTCTTTTTATCTCCGTAATGACGATATGGAAAAACAGCATAGAGTTCGGGATTTTCGACATTCATTCTCATCGTCCACAATTGCGCGGGAACAAGCTGTTTTTTGCCGTTAATTTCCTGCACCGGTATTTCGGGCAGGTATTTTAGTAATTCATTGCAACGGTTTCGCAACGAATCACTTATTAAAGGAATATTAGCCACCAAAGGCAACACGTATTTCAAGCCGGCAATTTCGGGTAGAGGATTGATGGCTATATGGTAGGTCTCAAGAGATGACGCAGGTGCAAAGAGAATTTTTCCGCTGTTATCTAAAAAATAATGAATAGTATAGAACCTGGTTATTTCCTCAGCATGAGGAATTAGAATGCTCATTAAAAAGTCTGTATCCCGCGTAAATTCCCAATATTCGCACATCATTAAAAGTGTTTCAATGCCATTCTGCCAGTAATAAGTAAGATAAGTGCTGGAGGCTAAAGGGTTCTTCCTTTTTTCCATAGGCTCCCAGCCGTAATGACCACTAACTTCAGTCCCCCAAAAAGTTATTGTTTCAGGAAAAAACGCACCTTCATGGCCAAAAAACAATTTTGTTCTGATTTTTTGCCAGGGTAAAATGTCATGAAATTGTTTGAAAAATGGCTGCATCAAATCAAAATCTCCCTGAGCATACATAGGATAATATGTGTGCCGCTGATTCTGAAACCAATATCCAACACCGCCCCACTGTCTGAAATCCGGGTTATCGGGTTTGCCGTATGTAAAAACCGAACCATTATATTTGATTGGTAATGCCCCCCGCCCGCCACAGGCATTCATGAAACGGCTCAGGGTATAGGCCTGGGAAAGTTGATAAACATCAGCTTCTTCCTTTTTGTCGCTTGTTGAAATATCAACCCACGAACGATTCCAGAATTTCTGCCACCATTGGTTATGAAGAATTTTACACTCAGCTGATTTTGTTGATGAGTATTGTTTTGAAATGTTGTTGATAGAATCGCTCCATTGTTTCCCTGAATTTGGATGCGTTGTTAAACATACAATTTGTATGTGTTGCTTATTAGCTTCCTTTCCTGATACTATTTGTTTTTGTGAAACAGTTATAAATCCTTTGCCTGTAATCAAAGCGCCACTAACCCTGCGAAATAAAGGATGAATGAACTGGTTCGCAAAAGGAGCCAGGCCCTGGATTCTAAGATTTTCCCCATAACCATCCACCTCTGGTTTGCCATTGGAATGAAACCAGCGGATTTCGTTTGAGCCGGAAGCGATGGTATCCGGATAAATGTAGGTTTTATAAGGGTCAGGACCTTCCAGGTTTTTAAACATATCGCTTACCTGAGTTTCCTTAAATTCGTGTATTGAATCCCGCCATGTTTCTAATGTAACGGTTTGCTTAAATGCCTTTTTACCTTTCGTTTCAATATTTATGACTGGATTATTGGCATCTACCCAGATACATGCAGAAAAATCTTTGCTAAAGTTTATAATAATCTCCCCCATGCTCAGATTTAATGTCTGCCGGAAGTTTTCATTTATAGAAGGTTGAGGTTCAAAATGCACACGAATGCGTCCCAACTTTTGCAGTATGGAGTTTTCATCAAAAGCATCAGTTTTCCCAATGAGAAACAATAAATCACCATTAGGTTCGACCCAAACATTCAACCCTATATCACCGTTTCCGACAGGCATGGAACCTGAAGCATCCTTGCTTGGTTCATTCCATATCACATTGTATTTGTTTATTTCCCGGTAAAAATCGTAAGCGGGCTTTTTAAAGTGTGTTTTTTTAACTGAATCCGGCTTAAAAAAATCTTGGTTTTGAGCTATACCAACTGTTGAAAACAATAGTAATATAAGTATAATTTGAGTTACCTTAATTACACTTTTCTCCATCAACGAATCAAAGAAGCCGAATATCTTAGTTAACACGGAAAAGGATAATTTCAGTGAACCTGCATTTTCATGTATTCTGTTTTGATCAACGTATTCAATGAGCATTCTAGTGATTTTAATTCATTAAAGTTTTCATTTTCCATTAAAGTCCGGATTGGTAACCGGCATTTGCGATTGAACATCTTTTCGCCAGTTATGTAATTGTTTCAGAAGATCCCCGGCAATTTTTGGCTCTTGCTTTGCGAGGTTATTCTTCTCCGAAATATCTTCTTCAAGGTTATACAATTCGATATGATTGTCCTCGTATAATTCAATGAGTTTCCATTTCCCTGCACGAACAGCCCCGGCAGGTGAATCACCTTTTCCCCCATAATGAGGATAATGCCAGAACAGGGCTTTGCGGTCCAATTTATTTCCTTTCAATAATGGAATAAGACATAAACCGTCCATATGTTGTTTTGGTAGCAGCGGCAAACCGCATGCGGCTAATATGGTTGGATAAAAATCACTTGAAATAACGGGCGTTTCAATTTTGGTGCCGGTTTTCGATATATGCGGGATTTTGATAAGAAAGGGTTCGCGGATTCCGCCTTCGTAGAGCCAGCCTTTTCCGCAATGCAGCGGCGTATTGGTAGTGGGAGAACTTTCGGCGGTGGATAGCCCTCCATTATCGGACATAAAGCAAATAATGGTATTGTCGTCCAAACCCAATTCGTGAATTTTATCCAATACTTTTCCCACATTTTCATCCATGTTTAAAATCAGGGCGGCATATTCCGCATTATTCTGAATAAGCCTCTCTTTCCAATGCCAAAGCGCGTGCGGGTTGTTTTTTATCCAGGGCAGGTCGGTAGTAAATTCCGGTTGTTTGTCAAGGCCCATTTTTTTAACTTTCTCCCTGAAATATGCCACATCTTCAGGTTTTGCCTGTATGGGTGTGTGAACGGCGTAAAAGGACAGGTAAAGAAAAAAGGGATTGTTCTTTTGCTGCTCAATCCATTTCATGCTTTCATTGGCCAGGCGGTCAGTCAGGAATTCACCCTTCGGCCCGTCGGGTAAATACGGATTATTGTAGGGCGTAAAATAAGCCATTCCTTCTTTTGAATTTCCTGTGGGTGATCCACTTTTCCAGCCGCCGATATTGGTGTCGAATCCCTGGTGTTGCGGATAAAATGCAGAATCTTCGGAGCAATGCCATTTCCCGACAAAACAGGTTTTATACCCATTCAGTTTTAACGCTTCGGCAAGGGTGGTTTCTTCGAGTGGCATGTTCAGTACAAACTTGGGAGAAATCATTTTAAACTTGCTGAGTTGCTCCGTGTTTAACCCATCCTGGTAACCCGGAATCCAATCGGTAATATGAAGCCGGGCAGGTGATTTCCCGGTCATTATATTGCAGCGCGTTGGCGAACAAATAGGTGCGGCGGCATACCCGTTTGTAAATTGTGCGCTTTGTGCCGCAAGACGGTCAATATTGGGCGTTTCATAAAATTTGCTGCCATTATATCCAACATCGGCCCAGCCAAAATCATCAACCAGAATGAAAACCACATTTGGCATTGATTTTTGAGCAAGGACTACAGGCCCGGATATAACCAAACAAAATATGACCTGTACACACAACTTTGGCAGCATAATTTATTTATAAGTATTGCATTTCCGGCACAACATTATTCTATTTCAAGTACAACAAATGACTTTGCAGGCATTTCCAGTTCAATGGTGTCCTTATTGGTTTTAAAGTCAGTGAAAGTTTTTGGCGTAACCACATTAGGCTTTTCGAATGTGTTGCAATCTGTAATCAGGTTTGAAGTCAGTATTTCGCCGGATATTTTATTTATCTTCAATCCATTGAAATTACAACTAACCTTTTGCCCGCGGCCAGCAAACAAATTTGCGACTGTCAGATGTATTTTCCCGTTAGCCGATCTGGAAACGGAATAACTTACAGAAGGAATACTATCTGTTTCCAGTTTGTACTTTTCACAATTTATGTTTGATGGCAGTATTTTAGCTTCCTGGTGAACCGCCATCATTTTGAAAACGTAATAAGTCGGTGTGAGAACCATCTTTTCTTTTTCGGTAAGAATTACAGCCTGCAGCACATTAACCGTCTGTGCCAGGTTAGCCAACTTTACCCTGTCGCAATGTTTGTTGAAGATATTCAGGTTGATAGCAGCAAGTAAAGCGTCACGAAGAGAGTTTTGCTGATACAAAAAGCCGGGATTGGTGCCTGGTTCAACATCGTACCATGCTCCCCATTCGTCAACAGCCAGAAAAATACGTTTTTCAGGATCGTACCTGTCCATTATTGCTGAATGCCGTGTTATAAGATCATCCATTTTTAAAGTTGCGGAAAAACTGCGTATCCAGTCCTTCTCTGTAAACGTGGTGGCCGATCCTTTCTTATCCCATGAATTGGGAACAGTATAATAATGGAGTGCAAGCCCCTGCATAGCCCAACGGGCACCATCATTTTTCATAAGGGTTTCGGTCCAGTTATAATCGGCACTGTTAGGCCCGCATGCAATCCGCTGAAGCTGGTTTCCCGGATAGTTATTTAAATAATTGGAATAACGCCTTAACTCGTTGCTGTAATATTCGGGTGTCATATTTCCGCCGCAACCCCAGTTTTCGTTGCCGACGGCGAAATATTTTACTTTCCAGGGTTTTTCACGTCCGTTCTTTTTCCGGAGGTCAGTCATCGGGCTTTTATTGTCCGAAGTAAGATATTCAACCCATTGTGCCATTTCCTGAACGGTACCACTACCCAGATTTCCTGTAATGTAAGGGTCACAACCGAGCAAATCAATGAGTTCCATAAACTCATGCGTACCGAAAGAATTATCCTCAGTAACGCCGCCCCAAAAGGTATTGATGATGGATGGTCTTTCGGAAGCAGGTCCGATTCCGTCCTTCCAATGGTACGTATCGGCAAAGCAACCACCGGGCCAGCGAAGGTTTGGGATTTTCATATCGCGGAGCGCTTTTACAACATCGGTTCGGATTCCGTTTGTATTTGGAATCTTTGAATCTTTTCCAACAAAGATCCCTTCATAGATGCAATGACCAAGGTGTTCGGCGAAATGACCGTAAATATCTTTGCTTATCGTTGCCCCGGGCTGATCGGCAAATACTTCAATCCTGCATTCGGCTGGTAAGACTGATTTCTGGGCTGTTGCATTTGCCGTGCAGAAAACAATTAACGGCAGAATTCTAAATAGAAACTTCATATTTCTTTGTCTTTAAGTTTGAAAACATTTTGGCAATGTGTATGATTTAATACTTGTAGGAATGCAGGGCAAATGAACACTATTTTGTCACTGCATTTGAAGAAAATGAAAAAACATCTCCTGTTGTGATCGAAGCGCCTGGATTAAAATCACTGCTGTTCATATAATTTAACAAGCTGTTTTTTAGTTGCCGGGCTACGGGCCTGTTTTCGAGGTCAGAGTGAATATCGACAGATGAAAAAACAAGTAATCCTTTGCCAACTTTTGTTTCAAAAACATTGCCCAGCCTGCGGTTTTTAAAGAAATTATCGATTACGGTTACAATTGGATCAACAGTCAGATTATCGAGGATAACCGTTTTTGAATTTTTACAAAGATCCCACCATTGCCAGTTGGAATAGAAATCAGTAGGAAAACCGCGGAAAGCAGCATGTTTTGGATCCATCAGCAATCCCATGGTTCCGGGTTGGTCAGGAAAATGAACAGGGCTCCAGAAAACAGGAACAAACTTCCCTGTGATTCCAACAATATCCTTAATATCTGGGCTGAGGAGAACTTTCTTCCCTTCCTTTAGCGCTTCAACAGCATCATTAAATGAGCTGGTAAAAAGGATTCCATTTTCCGGAGATTCAACTTCCTTTTTATAAAGCCAGATATTCCATTGATTTTTATAGGTTGTGCCCTGCAGTGAAAGTTCAACAGTGTATTTTGCCGGAGCCGCCAGGTCAGCAAGCGGAATACTGAAATTGCCCAGCTTCGAAGTGCTTCCTTTCAGGATTTGCGCAACTTTGGCAGAATCCTGCATTACGGTTTTGCCAAAACTATCTTT
The DNA here is from genome assembly GCA_030654075.1 of Bacteroidales bacterium. Lineage (GTDB taxonomy): Bacteria > Bacteroidota > Bacteroidia > Bacteroidales > UBA4417 > UBA4417. The sequence goes on from JAURYB010000145.1 coordinate 30,535, forward strand.
TAACTTCCATGTCAGGGATGTATTTTCAAAATTCCTGAAATAATTGGCAATTCCATAATCGGCTTTGAATGTTTCATTCGTTGTATAAACTGCTTTGTCGAACCACAACAGCGGAACAACCTCACCGCAAAACATGCGCCACTCTTCGCCGCTCACAAAACCTTTCGATTCCCAGAAGGCATTAAGGACACCGACCAAAGCGGTTCCCTGTCCCGGGAAATCGTGAAGGTCAAGCAACTGGAATCCGCTTAATCCTGAAGTTTTCAACGCACGCTCTATTTCTTCCTTATAAAGTAAGGTTGCAAATTTGCCGGAAGCAGCTGTATAATCATCAGCCTTAGTTAGTAAGCCTTTTCTCCCCAAATCTTTTTGAACGGCAATAAAATTTACAGGCTTTAAAACACCCTTGTATTTTTCAATCTCCTTCATATCGGGAAATACAGAGTATTGGCCTATTTCGTGCGACACAACAGGAATACTTATGTTGTCGATGGAATTGGTGTAGTCTGTTTTAAAATCAGGAGAGAGTTGATCGAAAACGCCTTGTCCACGCACCCAGCCTTTTTCAGTGTTCTGGGTAATGTAAAAATCGTCAACCGGTTCAGGCTGAAGTCCGTGACCTTTTTGAAATGTATAAGTTGTGGTAGTGTAAAGATGACGAGGGTCCTTGATTTTTAAGCGCGTAACTAGTCCGGTGAGAAGATCGAAATCACCCTCCAACTCATTTCCCATCGACCACATAATAAAGGAAGGATGATTTCCGTATTCCCTGATGATTTTATCAGCTTCATCGTTAATAAAGTTAACTATTTGCTGATCTTTACCAAATGTAAGACACCAGTTTGGAAGTTCAACCTGCAGGTATATTCCCATTTTATCAGCTACCCTGAAAGCGGCCTCGGGCGGGCACCACGAATGGAACCGCAGGTGATTCAGACCATATTCCCGGGCAGCGCCAAAAACTTTCTCCCAGCCGGCTTCATCCAAAGGGGGATGACCTGTTAAAGGAAAAATGCTACACTCCAGTGTCCCACGCAAAAACAATGGTTTATTGTTAAGATAGAAATGCCTGTCTTTTGTTTTCAGATCGCGAAAGCCAAATGTTTCGGAACGAACAGCTGTTGCTTTCTTTTTTTTAGTAAGAAGAGAAACTTTTACCATGTACATATTGGGCGAAAATTCATCCCAGGGAAGCAAATCCCCTGAAAATTTAACCTGAAAACTGGTTTGATCTGGTGTAATTGCTGTATTTGTACTGCCAACTATCTTGTTGTTTTTGTCCAATACTTCCACTTTCAGGGTATAAGAATCCTTAACGTTAAGAATTGTTTTAACTTCACCTTTAAGACTTTTACCAGCATAATCAGGATAGACAGCCAATTCTGAAATAGATTCGGGATCAACGGCACTCAAAGATATTTCGCCCAGAATTCCATTCCATTTGATCTGAGTTTCGTCGGTATAGGCATGAGCCATATCGTTAGGATGCAAAACAAACTTCCTGGAATTATCAACACAAATTGTAATGATGTGTTTCCCTGGTGCCAGGTATTGGGAAAGACTGTAGTAATGAGGAGTACTCAGGCTGTAGTTATTTCCAATCTTTTTTCCATCAATCCAAACAATAGATTCCCAGAGTACCCTTTCAAGTTTTAAACTAATATTTTTTCCTTTCCAGTTTTTCGGGATGGTTACTTCTTTCTGATAGTACGCCGGTCCTATGTAAGAAACTTTCCGTTGAAGATGAAGCATAACTTCACGCATAAGATTGGGTTGAACATTCACAGGATTCCCGATTCCTGCTGAGTCGAGCGTTGAAGGCAGAGAGATAGCCAGATTATAATCAAGAGATTTCAGATCTGCACTCTGAGGTTTTTCCAAGGAATCTAAACAAAGACTCCATTTTCCGGCCAGGCTGATTTTGTCACTTTGTCCATGGCACGACAGTACAATGCTTAGAATCATTAATATTGCAATTGGTCTGATCATGGTCTACAGATTTTCCGTTATAAATAGTAAATTTCCTTAAAGGCTATATCCGATTTTCATAAGTGAGTTTCAGAAAATACACTGTATTAAAGCCTTTTATGGATAATATTTGATTTCGGAAAATTATAGACTAATCCAGAAGTTCATTGTGACAATTCATTCAAATATTAGTAGATATTCGCAAATAGAATATAAATAGAGTGATAATGGCTACCAATATAGCGGACTGGCCGGTACAGTTTCTTTCTGGATTATGTTTCGGGGTTCCTGCTTTAAAGAATACAGTTGCAGCGAATAAGTAAATATTCCCAAAGCAAACCCGCTGGTTGCATCTGAAGTTGGTAATTTTGTTACTTTTACAATTAGTAACATATGCTCTTAATAAATTGTATTTGTACCTGAAGTGATACAGTATTCCGTTAAATCCCACATCATAATATGCTGAAACAACCTCCTCCAAATAGCACAGGAATATTTTCGGATATCCGCTTGTTCTTTTTGGATAAACCTGAAGTTGAGACAAAAATCAAGTTTCATTCAGAAGAGGAAAGGTCGTTTTACAGCAAGAATATCCTGCAGCGTACCGGAATTGGGGTCGATATGTTCAGGGTGCTGAATATTCACCGGATTGGAATAGAGACTCCCGTAAGTTTTGTATTTGATGAATTGATGAAATGGAATGGTGACTCAAGCTGCTGGCCGAACCACATCGCCAAGGTTACACTTAAGGAAGATAAGCTGGAGCAGATCAAAGTCAATCTGTTCGGTTGGCCGGCGGACCCGTTTAATAGTAAAAAAGGTTTGGCGGGTCTTCAGCTATTCCACTTATTTAATTTAAACGCTATAAAAATTCAAAAAACTCCCGAGCCTTTTGATTTTGATAATGCACGCTTTCTGTTGTATAAATGCAGCGGCGGATACCCGATCGGGTATTTTTTAATGTACGTCCGCTCTTCCATTCCCGAACGCGGCGAGAAAGAAATGGCGCAACTGTTTATGATGGTAGGGTTTAATTTTTATGGAAACAAAACCTTGTCAAGACTAAATATCATCAATAAAACCTGGCAAGCTATCCATAACCGGGCAACCACTCACATTATGAATAAGTTTAAACAGTTGAGCGAGTGGCGGTTTGAACAGTTTATCAATCAATAGATGTTCTTTTCTAGTGGTCCAGGGATAAATTTTTACAGAATTGGTTTTGGGCTTAAAATCTTGTTGGCTATTTAGTTGTGTTTATTATGCTGTATTCCGATTCAAAAAAATCTCTTTCATGACACCAACACTATTAATTTCAACAATACTTATTACTCTCGCATTGCTGTTTTATTCGCTGGGTGTTTGGGCCGAGCGGCTGGCCCGATATCTTAAAGCATGGCATGTAGCTGCGTTCTGGATCGGTTTTACTTTTGATGTTTCAGGAACATTTGCAATGAGTAGACTTGCAACAGAGCCATTTAACCTGCTGGCACTGCATACACTTACCGGTCAGATTGCACTCTGGCTGATGCTGGCTCATGCCATATGGGCAACATATGCAGTGCGAAAAGGAAGCGAAAAGGCCCGAACCGGCTTTCACAGGTATAGTTTAATCGTATGGCTGACCTGGCTGATTCCGTATTTTGGCGGGATGTTTATGGGAATGGCGGGGTAAAACTCTTGAGTTAATGAGTTGACACATGCGGAAGAGTTGAGGGGGCGAAAGGGCGAAAAAGCGAAGGGGCGAAAGAGGGAGGAGAAATAAACCGTTGCTGATTTATTCTGTAACATTTAGCTCTTTCTTCCGAATTCCGACTCCCAGCCATTTCCCTACTGAAACTGATCTTCCATAACCGGGCTTAGCGTAAGGGACGTTTTCTCCCTGTTTTTCATTGCCCAACTTACCATAGCATCAAGTACCGGCTTCAATTCTTTACCTGAATCAGTGAGACTGTACTCTACAAATGGAGGAATAACCGGTAGAGCTTTCCGATGAACAAGGTTATCAGCTTCGAGCTGCTTTAAATGCTGGATCAGCATTTTCTCGGTAATTGCCGGAATAAGTTTTTTCAGTTCACTGTACCGTTTGGTACCACTCAGTAAATTGTAAATAATAATTGGTTTCCAGCGACCGCCTATCTTTTCAAGGGTATAAGTAACAGGACATTGGGTAAGCGCATTTTTACGGTTATCCTGGTTGGTTGATGCTTCTTTGATCTTGGTCATTTGTACACACTTTGGGGTAAGTACTTGTATAAAAGTAAGTGCAAATATACCTTTGTTCCGTTAAATAAAAACAAAATAATATGAAAATTATAGTAACAGGATCTTTAGGACATATCAGCAGGCCGCTTGTAGAAAAGTTAACCGCGGCAAAACATGATGTTACTGTTATCAGCAGTACTGCCGACAGGAAATCAGAAATCGAAGCCCTGGGCGTAACGGCAGCCATTGGCTCAGTCAGTGACCTGGCATTTGTAACCAACACTTTTAAAGGCGCCGATGCGGTTTATACCATGGTTCCGCCAACTTTTGGCGCAAGCGACTGGAAACAGCACATTGCCGGCATAGGTAAAATATACGCCCAGGCAATTGCCGCGGCAGGTGTTAAAAATGTTGTAAACCTGAGTAGCATGGGTGCTCATATGCCCGATGGTTGCGGTCCGGTGAGTGGATTGTACTATGTTGAACAAGCGTTGAACGCACTCGAAGGAGTAAATGTAAAACACCTGCGTCCCGGGTTTTTCTATTACAATTTCTTCGCCAACCTGGGAATGATAAAACATATGGGTATAATTGGCGGTAATTACGGAGAAGGTGCAAAACTCGTTCTGGCAAATCCTGCCGATATTGCTGATGTAGCCGCCGATGAACTGTCAAACCTTTTGTTCACGGGTAAAAGTGTGCGGTATATTGCCAGTGATGAGAAAACGACCGATGAAATAGCCTCAATCCTGGGAAAAGCTATTGGTAAACCGGAACTGAAATGGATAAATTTCACTGATGAGGATACCGTTGGAGGAATGCTCCAGAATGGTTTACCGCTCGATGTTGCTAAGAATTATGCCGAAATGGGCGCTGCTATGCGAAGTGGTGAAATGGCTGCAGAATACAACAGCAGCCGTTCGGCAACATTTGGCAAAACAAATTTCGAAGCATTTGCGCCGGTGTTCGCAACGGTATATGCTAAATAATAAGCATTTGATTTAGTATTGAAAAGGAGCTTCGGCTCCTTTTTTTATGACGGTTCAATTAAATCCCAAAGGTTTCCATACAAATCGGCATATACGGCAACAGTTCCATAGGGTTCCTTTATTGGCTGACGAATTATAATTACCTCCTGATCCAGTAAATTCTGAAAGTCGCGGTCGAAATCATCGGTGTACAGAAACAGGAAAACCCTTCCGCCGGTTTGATTTCCAACCCGGCTTCTTTGTTCTTCATTGGCAGCTTTTGCAAGTAAAAGATTGCATCCGGCCGAACCCGGAGGCGCAATAAGTACCCAGCGTTTCGATTCACTCAGGACAGTGTCTTCAATAAGTTGGAAATGGAGTTTCCGGGTATAAAAAGCTATAGCCTCGTCGTAATCATGAACAAGAATAGTGATATGTGAAATAAATTGATTCATACTAATTGTTATTTAAACTCTTTGTTTTTTTTGAAGCATCAAAAATTAATCTCTGTCTTTGATCAATGAAACCAGCTCAGCCATAGATAGTTTGGCGGATTGGTCGCTGCCTTCGAGTAAAGTATCGGCAAGGTCGCGCTTGGTATTGTGCAAATGGATGATTTTTTCTTCGATGGTGTTCTGGGCTACTAATCGGTATATGGTAACCGGACGGATTTGCCCGATTCGGTGCGCCCTGTCCGAAGCCTGGTCTTCAACGGCCGGGTTCCACCAGGGATCAAGATGAATTACAAAATCTGCCGCTGTAAGATTTAACCCAAGTCCGCCGGCTTTCAGGCTGATAAGAAACAGGTCACCTTCACCACCCTGGAACTTCTTCACACTTTTCTCACGGTCGGTCATAGAACAAGAGCCATCTAAATACTGGTAAGTGATCCCAAGGTCATCAAGAGCCTTTCGCACAAGAGCCAGGTGTGTTACAAACTGGCTAAATACCAGTGCTTTATGTTTGTTTTCGATCAACTCGGCAACAATTTCGAGGAAGGTAGCAAGTTTGGTGGAACTGATATTGAGTTCAGGATTCACCAATGCGGGGTTGCAACATGCTTGTCGTAGCCTCGTGATTTCTGCCAGGGCTTTCAGGTGTTTTGTTCCTTGTGCGCTGTCATCGTTTTCCAGGCTGGCAATTGCCTTTCGGCGCAAGGCTTCGTAGAACGCCATTTCTTCGGTGCTTAGTTCCACTTTTCGTATAATCTCTGTTTTGGCCGGTAATTCATCCAGCACCGCTGATTTAGTTCTGCGAAGAATAAATGGAGAAATTAGTTTTTTTAAATGCTTTCGGGCGACATCATTTTCGGGTTTAATATAGGTATCGGTAAAATGTGAAAGCGATCCTAACAAGCCTGGGTTTATGAAATTAAACAGATTCCATACTTCACCGAGGTGGTTTTGAACGGGTGTTCCGGTAAGTATCATACGAAACGGAGCTTGCAACAGCATGGCTGCCTTAGAGGTTTTTGTGTTGTAGTTTTTTATGGAATGCGCTTCGTCAAGAACAATGGTGGCAAAGATTGTTTGAGCAAAGGCTTGTTCTTCCGATTGTAAAAGCCCGTAAGATGTAATCAGCAAATCGCCTGGTTCGAGGGATTTTAATGTTTGCGCCCGGTTAACAGGGGTAAGCATTTTCACTTTTAAGGAAGGCGCAAATTTAGCAGTTTCGCTTATCCAGTTGGGAATTACCGAAACCGGGCTGATGACCAAAGCTGGGCCACTCGGTGCCCGATGCAGCAGTATTGCCAATGCCTGTATGGTTTTTCCCAGGCCCATATCATCGGCCAGGCAGGCACCGGCTTCCCATTCAGCCAGGTGTGATAGCCAACGAAATCCTTCTTCCTGGTAAGGGCGAAGGTCGGCCTGAAGATTTGACGGGATTTGCGTTTCCGTATTTTGCACTAAATCCAGGCGGCGTTGGAAATCTTTCCACGACTTGTCGGATTTCAGATTTGCGACATCACCCAAAAAATCGCCTAACGCTACCGATGCAAATTTATTAATATGCAAACCTTCTTTTCCTGATGATGAAAATGTACGCAACTCATCCAGTTGCTTTTTTAAACGCTCGCTCAACGCCAGAAACTCACCTTGTTTCAGCTCTATAAAACGGTTATGGCCTTTTTCGGTGAGTTGGAGCAACTGTTGTATGGTAATCACTGTATCTTCATCAACCTTTAATTCGCCCTGAAGTTCAAACCAATTGGTTTGTGTTTTTATTTTGAGATTCAAATTTCCGAAATTAACAGTTCCGCGTATTTTGAAACGTTCACCTTCGGGCCATTCAACAACACATTTATCCTGATGCTCTCCCAGGATATCTAATAAATGCAGCGAATCCAACGGATCACCAAACGCGATTAAATCGTTATTGATATCCAGAGTTTCCAGAGCCTGGATTTTCTCCATCAGCTGATTGGCAAATTCTGCTTCCCTGGCAAGATCGCGGGTTACCTGCAACTGTTCACCTTTTTCGCTGGCAATCAATGTTTTGCCGCCTTTTCCCGGTTTGCAATAAGGCGGGTGTAAGCCAAAAGGCTTTGCGAAAAGTTCAGCTTTAAGCCCATCACCCATGGGCAACAATTGAACCCTGATGCGTGGATCGGCAGCCACTTTTTTAACCTTTGTGTGTTCAGATACCGACAAATCGGAATGAACTGTAAACTGCGAACTGAAGTTGCCTAAAACCTGCATCAGCTTCTCTTTGCCGGATTCGGGTACAGTAATTTTTTGTTGCCGGATGGCTTCGATAACCTTCTGCTGTTGAGTGCTCAGGTCGTAAATTTTATAGCGTGTGTTTGTCTCTTTTTCAATAATAAACTGTTCTGAGGAATCCGTGATATCCGTTGCCAGCGTATAGCCTTTAAGGGTTTTGACAACCTGAAGTACGGGTTGCGAAGCAATTAATTCAACAGGCAGATCGGTAGTACCAAAAAGATAAACATATGGATGTCCAGCCAGTACTTTTATTGCATCGAAAGGAAGTGAATACTCATCATCATAATAACCATTCGAGTGTTTCACCTGTTTCGAAACCCGGTAATCCTGCTCCATCATTCCCTCCACTTTCCCGGCGTAAAAGGTTTTAAGCGCAATATTCCTCCCGGTTGACCATGCACCTTTCGCGGTGCGGGACTGTAAAACAGGTTGTATAAAGAGCCGTTTAAAATTTATATAGTAAACCACCCTGTATTTCCCCTGTTCGTCTTTCCCTTTGGCATTGCCGTTTCCGGCTCCCATCGAAAGAAAGACATTGAGTGATTTTTCCCAGTCTTCCTGCCTCGAAATATGCGATAGTGCCGGCGGGAAACCAAAATTGCCTGCTATTTTTTGAAACAAGGTATCATTTTCCGCATCATTGTTCCATTGCTTCAGGATGTATGCCGCTTCATAAGCCAGCAGGCGATAACCATTCGTCCACGCTTTTTGAGTAATTTGAAAAGCTGTAGTTAAAAATTTTCTGTCAGGCACGCTTTCAACCAGGTATAAAACCATAAAACTGATCAAACCTCGATAGTCCTGGGAATCGGCCAGAATATTTTCATAAAGTAATTCCAGGCTCTTCGAAAGCGATTTCTTATCATTTACAGCATAATACAACACAGGTAAATAAATAACATCGCTGGACGAATAGCTCTTTTTTTGTACGGCGAGATGGATTTTTTGAAAGACAGGGGCAGATTCTTCAGGCGCTATGGATAACAAGGCTATGAGGTAATAAAATGCGTCATGGGGAACGATTGGCAATTGTGATCCTCTGACGAATAAACGCTGGGATTTTAAACTTCTTTCAAAATAAGCCAGCGCTAACTTTATATCGCCTTTAAGTAAATGCGATAGAGCCGGTATGGTATGGTTTGTGACTTCAAATGTATTTGCGGCCAGCGCTTCGTTCAGATTGCCGAGATGGAAGTTTTGGTTTACGCTGACTGCTGGAAGTTTTATAGCATTTTCGGGAGACACCTTTGTTTTGAAATCCTCAATATACTTATGCATCTGAGCTATAGGTTCCAGTTCTGATATGCATTTCTGGATTTTATTTTCCAGCAACTGACTTACAATCGAAATTTTCATCAACGAAAGACTCTCGTTGTAAGGAACATAATCCAGTATCCCGGTCATGAAGTAGCTCAGTTGAGCGAAACCGTTATTCAGAAACTTTAATTCAGCTTCCTGATATTTGAGTTGATTAAATAACAGGCAGTGCAAAAAATCCCGCAAATTCCTGATATACGACGTACCGTAATAAAAATACCTGTACCTGTCGTTTACGTATTCCCACTCAAACGTATAACTTTTCAATTGAGGAAAGATGTAAATCAAAAACTCCGGTGAAACTGAATACCCTCCTTCTTTGAGTGATTTGACGAATAAGCCATTTTTACAGGCATCTTCCAGAAAGATTTCGACTAATTTATTCGAGATTTTCTTTCTGCGCAATGAATTTGCCGGGAAATAATAAACTGAAATATTATCGGCAATCATGGCACCAATGTTTAACACGAATTGCTCACTATCCGATAAAGAATTGTAATAGTCTATCTGCTTAAGATTCATGGAAAAATAGAGGCTATGGATTTAAAATACAAAAGTATAGTTTGTAGTCAGATTATCATTAAATTCTTAAGTGCTAATCTGGTTATTTGTATAAAAATCCATTAAAAACCATATAAGGCTATATGCCATTTCGGGTTCTGCTGGCCGATCATAATGCCAACGAGCAGCGAATTATCAAGAGCAAGCTGCAATGGACAGTGGTGCGCCCGAGTGCACTCACGGAAGGTCCGGGAACAGAAACTGTAAATCATGGGAACCCAAAAACTATACCACACGGCAATCCACGGATATCGCGGACTGATTTAGCTTCGTTTATGCTTGAGCAGCTATCCGGTACCAGTACTATAAATACAGGTGTATGGCTTTATGGATGAAATGCATAACCCAATAAAATCGGTTATTTGCTTCTTAAAAAGTCTTTAAAACAAAGATTTAAATATCCGTTTCCGCGGGAAGTGTAAAATAGAAAGTTGATCCCTTTCCCGGTTCACTCTCCACCCAAATGATGCCATCAAGCATTTCCACGTAAGCCTTGGTGATAGATAGCCCAAGGCCCGCGCCTTCGTATATTTTGGACAATGAATTATCGGCTTGTGTAAAACGACCGAAAATCGCTTGTTGCTTATCCATTTCAATGCCAATGCCGGTATCTTTTACAAAATACTCTATGTATTTACCTTTCAGCACATAGCCTATTTCGATGGAACCTCTTTTCGTGTATTTGATAGCATTTTTCAGCAATTGGGTGAGAATTGTATCAAGTTTTTCGCGATCTGTTCGTATATGTGATCCTTCTGTTTCCGAATTGTTACTAATAGTCAGGTGAACGCCTTTCTTGTCAGCTTCAGGTTTAAAAATGGCATAGATACTATCTAATTGCCCGTCAATATTTATTAATGATTGGTTTATCTCTGTCTGACCCGACTCAATTCTTGATATTTCGATCAGGTCGGTGATGGTATTGAGCATGCGGGCACTGCTTTTCTCAATTATAGTGATGTATTCCTGCATTTGCTCTGCCGAAAGTGAAGCTGTTTTAAGCATATCTGCAAAACCAAGTATTCCATGCATAGGTGTTCGGATTTCATGCGCTATATTAGATAGGAATGCTGATTTCAGTTTGTCACTCTCTTCTGCCTTTTGTTTGGCAAGTTCAAGTGTTTTCCTCTGGTTGAAATAGTCTTCGAACAGTATTCCAATATAACTGAATTCACCGGCTGATTGCTGCAGTTTACTTATAGCCGTTGTATTTTCTGATTCCAGTATTTTGGTGATCAGATTTAAGGGCTGATAAATCCATAGTCTGGCATACACAATATACACTACCATTCCCAGCATAAATGAGATAACCGTTATGAGTAACAGAGATTTGGATGTTCTGAAATTAAGATTAAAATCACGGTTGAAAACTATGTGTGAAACTGTTTTATGATCAGCAGAAGTTAGATTTTTCGAAACGGAAAGTACACTGTGGTCACTGCTGTTTTTTTGATCGGATAATTGCTGAAAATCAACATGCGAACTCGTTATTTTGCTCAATTTTGTCTTGAACGACAGATCCCAGAAGCGAACCAGGAATACGTAACCGGAAGGTTGGGTTTTATTATGGAACCGGTCGAAAGTAGGATGTATTGAGGCGGCACTTACTTCTACCAATCCTTCGGTGGTTAAAAGAAAGAAATTTGAATATCGCAGCTTTAGCATTTCCGAAACGGCAGAACGGGGGATGAACCTGCGGGATAAAATTTTCAGAGATGATGTTTCGCTTATGATGTTGAATGCCGTATCGTAAACACAAATGTAATCGACCTTCAGGCTATTAATTGCTCCGATGATGTGTTCGTTGTACCATTTGGTGCTTCTGCTTTTGGTAAATTCAACCAGGTCGTCCGAACTTGTAAAATCATTTACCGCGATACGCATGGATTCAGAGTTCAGGTCGAGTAAGGATTCAACCTCGTTATAAAACTGTGTTTGAGCCGAGTCATAAACCTGTTTTTCCTGGATCAGGGTATAAAAATATAAGGATGTAAAGAGTAACAGAAATATAATTGCTGATATGGAAAGCAATAAAATTACCCGTTCATAAATAGTTTTAAGCTTTATCATTTAAAGTTGTTTTTAGTATTCATGGCTTCACTCAATCCGAGACCATAACAAGATGGAATGTTTATTACAACAAATATATGTCAAATACTTTTGAGCTATTGTATTAAACGCCAATTCTTAAACATTATTTTACTCAATTCGCAGCGATTGCACAAGGTTTTTCTTTAATGAAGATTTTATCGGGAAATAAATCCAGGCAAATCCGTTTAATACTATTAACAGAAGAATTAGTAGGAGAAAAGTAGTTGGTAGTTGGAAAGTAAGGGAAAAGAATGAAGGTAGAATTCCCGCAAAAGCTGCAATTACGCCGATACCAATTCCGGAAAAAAGCAGAAAAAGATGTTCGGTAAAAATAAGTTTCACTATATACCTTTGGCCGAAGCCAAGTGCCTGGTATAGCGCGATTTCCTGTTTTCGCTCTGCCAGATTGCGCAGTAAAACAATACCCAGTCCAATGGTACCGATAATAATACCAAGTCCGCTAAGCATCATAAATATGGTAAGGTACGTGTTTGTAACCGAGTTAAATTGTGCCAGTCGTTCAGAAGCAGGGGTAACTACCATACCATAATCCTGAAAAAGATAAGAAAGCCGGTCGGATATTTCCTTACGTTTTGCGTATGCACCATCTATCAGCATTACTTTGGACCCGCTGGTGGAAGGAAAATATTTCTGAAAAAGATCCGCCGAAACGAGCACATTTCCCTGGAATACTGAGTTATTTAACCCGCCCATGATTTTTACTCCAAGTGTCTGGCCCCTTTCATCGGTATAGAATAATGTATCCCCGACTTTTTTGAATAAATTCCATTGAATCACTGTTTGATCAATAAAACCGGGAATAATACCCGGCGCCAGCGGTATATTCAACGCCAGCCAGGGATGTTGGGTACGGACTGAAGGTTCCCGGTTTGCAAAGCTGAATGAATGCTGCTGATCGAAATAGGCCGGATTAACACCTAAAATTGCGGGTTGTAATGCCTGGTTCAGATTTAAGCAACTTGCATCGTTACCATCGAGACGCAGCATTTGTAAATACCGTACGTTAGTAAGGCTCGTTTCATCACTAAGCCCGTATTCCTTTTTGCCTTCTGCAGAATTAAGATCATTTAAAACAGGTACTGTTGATTCGGCCCAGAAAAGGAAACCACCTGTGCCGGATTGCCTGGTGTTTTCGGTTCCGTAAAATGTTTTACGGTTGGCGCCGGTGATAATTACGGTAAATGTTCCGATTGACAACAACGCCACGACAGTAATGGTCCGGCGCCTTTTAAGATTTGCATTGCGGAGAATCAGTGTAAAAAATCCGGGAAGCATGCTTTTTGATTTTTCGCTGGCATGTAAAAGCAAACTGTTCAACAACGAAATGCACGCAAGCAGTATTAATCCTCCTGCTGAAAGAAAAGGTACAGAATCACCGGCATGGCTGGAAATAAATGAATAAACAATTATTGCGACTGCAACAGCAAAAAACAAAACGGACAGCGCAAAACTTATTTTTTTTCGTGAACGGTTTGCTGCGGGAGAGTGAATATCAATTCCTTTAACCATTACAGATAGGGGCTTTCGCAGGTTTTGTAGCAATACAAAGAGCAGTGTCAGTAAAGCGGTAATTACACCCAAAGCGAAACCCAGAAAAAGTGTAGACGGTTTCAGGTGTATCTGCAGCATTGAAGTGTTTACAGCATCCTGCCACAGCGTATTAAGCCCGGTTAATAAAAGATTGTTATACAGTATGCCGGTGATAGTTCCAATCATGCTCCCTGATATTACAACTAAAATAGTCTCCAGAAATAAAATCCGGATTATCAGCTTTTTACTGAAACCTAATGTTGCCAGAACAGCCGTTTCGGACATGCGTTTCTGTGCGTGCAGCGAAAACAACAAAGCTGTAAGCATTAGGGCGGCTGCAATGATGAAAAAACTCAGGCTCAGGAATAATCCACCAAAATCAGTGGAGTTAGCTGCTGCTGTTTGGCCTATGGCATAAACATTATTTACTGCAAGTCCATTTTCCCGTGGATTAAGATGAGCCATTAAACTGCTTTTATAAAAAGCTAATGTATTGATGTCAGCATTAAACCTGTATGCAGTTGCATTACCGAAGGCATTATCCCATAGTTGCTCACCTGCGGCAATTGATATAAAAGCTTTGGGTGTTCCCCGAAAATCGTTCCAGTATTTTTCGTCCTTATCCCTGATATTATCCAGGTTCACGGGAGCACCGGTTTCCCAGTCGCGGCAGTTGCCGGCATCCGACATACCCGGGAAATCAGGCATCAGAGTCTGGTCAAATTCCGGATCAGTGATGGGTAAAATCATTTTTATGCGGAAACGGGTGCTGTCTTCCACCAGTTTCCGGAATGATCCCATTTTAAAATACCGTAAAGTAAGTGAATCACCCTGTTTTACTGATAAATCGCTGGCAAGCCAGTCGCTGATGATAATTTCGCGGTCAGATAATTGTTGGCCAGGTAGAACCGAGTCTTTTGCAGTTACAAAGGAATATGGGGTTGATTTTCCGTTTGTTGAAATCGCATTTACAAGGTAAGTAAGCACAGGCTTAGCTTCCGGAATGCTTGTTTTAATTGCTTTTGCCGTGTTATCATCAATAAATATCCTTCCGGATCGGATTTCGAAGTTTCCATTTCCTGATAAATTCCTGAACTCAATTCCCGCATCTTCCGGTTTCCAGCTTTGGAGAATCAGGGAATCCAGTTTTGGAATAGTCAGGTCTTTACTTTTTGTATCTGCGATCAACAATACATTGGCATTTCCTGGTAATTCAACCTTTCGCGACATTGCTGCCAGGTTGATAAAAACATTGAATGGTGCCGATTGGTTGCTTTTTAAACTGAATCGTCCCATTTGCCGATCGTCTGCTAAGCCGGATACCTTTAGCCTGAAAGTAATGAGCGGCTCTTTTTCCGACACAAAAGGAGCATTTGCGGAAGCTTTAGCCTGTTTACGTATTTTCAGGATGAATTCATCACCGGGTTTCAGATTCAGCTTTTCCGCTACATTCCGGCTTAATATGGCTTCATCGTCACCAGGCAGCGGTGTTGGAGAATCCCACAATTTCAGAAACTGGGTATCAACACCCAGCACCTCAACCCGGTTAAGTTGTGTGTTTTTATCCGTATTTACTGCAATGCCTTCGAGTTGCAATACCGGAACAACAAGTGTTTTAGTGTGTTTTGATAAATCGTTGGCAAGCTTTTGCCTGAAAAAACGATCACCCGACTGAATAGCAAATCGGATCTTGCCTAGCCTGATATCCGTCAACTGTCCGAGGCTATAACTTACTGAATCACCAACCACTAATGCGCCCGTAAGCACCGCGGTGCTGATAGCCGTACCGGCCAGGATCGCCAGGTAGGCTTTCCGGTAGTATTTCAGGTTGCTGAGGATCAGGTGAAAGAGAGACATGGATTGTTTTAGTTGTTGGGGTCAGTCACAAAGTGAAAAATTAATTTCTAACACTAAACACTTAACATATAATGAATAAGTTTCAGCAGCAGTTCACTTTTTCATTTTTTGTTATATGTTTTTCATTTTAAGGTAAGATCGTCAAACCATTTCCCCCATTTTCTATTTACTTATCACCAATCTCCCCTCCCGAAGCTGATATATCTTATCCATTTTAGCAGCCAGCTCCATCGAATGAGTAACAATAACCATGGCAACATTCTGTTCCCGGTTAAGTTCAGCGAGTAAGGTTGATAGTTTTTCAGCACTCGCGGCATCCAGCGATCCGGTTGGCTCATCGGCAAGCAATAAGCGTGGCTGATTAATAAGAGCGCGTACCACTGCGGCCCGTTGGCATTCACCCACCGAAAGCTGCGAAGGATACTGACGCATATGCTCTTTTAATCCAACCCTTTCAATCAGATGAACGGCACGCTCCCCTGCTGCTTTTGAGGCACTCATATCTTTTTGCGGCAAAACCGGAAGCATTACATTTTCGAAAAGTGTAAGCTGTGGCAGCAAATGGTGCATCTGAAAAACAAAGCCTATAAAGGTATTTCGAAGGTCAGCCAGTTGGGTTTCCCGCATTTGGTCAACAGCAACACCTTCAAGAAGAACTTTGCCTGATGAAGGTTTGTCGAGAGTGCCAAGGATATTAAGTAGCGTGCTTTTTCCCGAACCCGACGGCCCGACAATGGCAATCCGTTCATTATTGGCAACCTGCAACGATATCTCCTGAAGAACTTGGTTCCGGACCGAAGAATCCTGTTGCTCATAGTATTTTGTAATCCGACTCAGTTCCGCAAGCATAAACCTGTTTGTTAATAGCTGTGTAAAATTAGGATTTTATCTTCAATATGCAGGATACGGCTATAAAAACGCACCGGAATCCCGAAAATAATGATTTTTTGTGTGATGTAAGATAAAAAATAAAGTAAAGCGAAAAATCGATTTAACAAGAAGGCAATCACAAACTTTTCATGAGAAACTAACAGGATTAAAACACTTGTCCACAATGCCAGAAGCTACTGAATGAGGTGTTAAACATTAAAAACCATGAAAAGGGGGTCATGCGCTGAAAAGCATATAAAAAATAATTAAGTATATAAAAAATAGGGGGTATATTATTTAAAAATGATATAAATAATTGATAAGATTCAAAAAATGGGGGGTATATTAAAATATTTAGTATTTTTGCAAAGAATTAATTGTTTAATTAACCCTTAAAATTGATGATTATGAAAACAGCACTACGTTCAAAAAAAATGTTTGTTCTTCTAATGACGGTATTACTAACAGTTTCACTATATGCCCAGGAAGAGGAAAAAAAATCACCGTTTTCGTTAGGAGCGGATGTCGTTAGTTCTTATGTGTGGCGTGGTTCAAAAATCGGAACCGGACCTAATATTCAACCTTGGTTGAAATTTTCAACCGGAGGATTTACACTTGGAGCATGGGGATCCACCAGTTTTCACTCCAATGATTCTGCTATTATCAGAGATGTTGCCGAAATGGATCTTTATGTCTCATACGCATTTGGTTTTGGCTTAACAGTAGGTTTGACCGATTATTATTACCAGACCACTCCATATTTCCAATTTCAGGGGGATACATCAAGTCACGCTTTTGAAATAAATGTTGCTTATGCGATAAAAAGTCTGACCTTATCAGGAAATTATATTATTAATGATGCTTCAATGGGCGGTCCTGCTAACAAACCTGGTGGAGGTGATGTGTATTTTGAAGCTGCTTACGCGTTTAAAAACTTTGGTGTATTCCTGGGAGCTGGAAACGGATGGCATACTACTTATAAGGATAATGGCGATGATGTATTTGCTGTATGTAATATAGGGATTAAAGCCGCTAAAGAGTTGAAAATTACAGATAAATTTTCTTTGCCTGTTACCGGCGCTTTATCCGTAAATCCTGATAAAGAGCAGTTAAACCTTGTTATTGGTGTTAGCTTCTAGAAAAATAACATTATTATTTCCTTATGTACTTGTTTTTTAATTGAAGATTAAAAAGTTTAAAGAACAGACAATCAACCAACCAAGTTCAATAACCATCAAATCGCTCCGGAGAAATCCGGGGCGGTTTTTTTTATATCAAAACTGGTGATAAGCCTTTATGTTAATAGGATACGGTGGGTTATTTCTCTAGATCAATGTTTTGTAAATATCAACCATTTTCGAGCTGAGTTTCGCGCAATCAAATTGATCCTCCACCGCTTTTCTTCCGGCAAGGCTCATTGTTTCGAGTTTGGCAGGATTTGAAAGTACTTCGGCAAGTTTTTCGGCCAGGGCTGCGGCTGTATTGGGTTTGTAGATCACTCCGCCGCCGGTTGTATTTACAATTTCGGGAAATGCTCCCAGTTCCGGCTGAACCAATGGAACACCTGAAGCCAGGGCTTCGAGTTGATAAAGCCCGAAAGCCTCTCCATTCAAAACCGGAACGGATAAGACTGTTGTTGCTTTGAAGAAATCCTGAAGTGCAGTCTGAGTGAAATCAGGCGTTATCTCAAAATCCGTTTCAATATAATTTTGTTTCAACTTACTGATTTGTTTATTGATAAACTTAGTATCATCACCTGTTTGACCACCTGTAGCTTTTAGTTTTACTTTGCTGAATGCCGGATTTTTTTTTAGAAGGATAAAGGCATCTACAAGTACTTCGAAACCATTTTCCTCACACATGCGCGACACATAACCGATTGCCTGCGGATTGCTCGCTGGTTTTGAAAACACATATGCGTCGGGACGCACCCCAACATGCAACACATGAAGTTTGTTATCCGGAATATTCATCTTTTTCTGCATCACACCTGCAAAGAAATCACTGACAGCGATAAAAGCATCCACGTCTTTGCCCTTTTCGGCAAGCAGCTGCCACATTCTTTCGCAGTGATCTTCGTGCATGGCATCCACCCAAACGTCTTCATCCTGAAGCGAGCAAACCACAGGAACTTTTACTTCGTCACGGACTTTTTTAGCCATTCCCAGTAATAATGCATTCGAAATGTGAACAACATCAGGTTTTTCATGGTATCTTAAAAAATCGACCAATTGCTGAAGTTCTTCACTTTGGTGGCCTTCGGCACCTAAAAGCATTGATTCTGTCAGCTCTTCGAGTCCTGAAGCGCGGGTTGAACCGGATTTTTTGGCTGCAAATTTCAATACAGGCTGGGAATCCATAAGTTTTTCGAACCATTTCGGCATATGCCTGAAAACCGGGAATTGTTTCAGGTAAATGTTTACAGCTCCATAAAAAACAGGGATTCCGTCGCTGGTTTCATTTCCGTTCATGGTAAGCGGAAGGTACATAGGCAGGGTAATGGCATCGTGGCCTGCTTTTTTCAGGGAAGCAACAACACCGCTGTCGCGAAGGCAGTTACCGCAATAAAAAGTACCACCAAAACCGGGGACAATATGGACTATTTTCATTTATTCAGGTTTTTCAATTTTTCCTGCTGTGGCAGAAAATTTTCAGATGTAATTATTTTTTCTCCACTTTCTTTTTCTAATTCTTTTAAAGCATTTCCGGCTATTTTGCCTCCAATTTGTGCGGCTGCCTTATTATCGATAAATCCTTTCGCGTTTTTAGCACGTGTAACTTTTGTAGTTGAGGCTTCGCCAAGCATCGAGAAAATCAGTTCAAGATCTGTCATGTGGTCACGAAGGTTCTGACTTTTCAAACCTTTTACTTTTTTATATTCCGAAGGGGTTAAACCAAAAGTAGCTTTTGAAATTTCAGACGTTAGTATGGCATACTCAACTTGTTGCTTTACACCCCGGTTTTTCCATTCCTCAGTTAATTCCTCACGAATAGCAATGCTGCGCATGCGTTTTTCAATCCAGTCGTCAGGATAACCTTTTAGTTTGTAGAGTTCACGCGTGCGCTGCGTTGCAAGTTCAGGATTTTCGATTTCGTCTAACCTGTCGGAGCCAACCTGAGCAAGCCATTGCTTGAATGGTTCTGCTTTTGATGAGGGAATGGATTGAATAATACGGAGAAGACCTTTTGCGTCGGCACAGCCCATGCGCTGTTTTCCTCCAGCAGTCTCAACCCAAAGGGTGGGTACAATTTGTACCCACCCTTTGGCTAGTTCTTCATCGCGTTGACGCATCTTTTTTACATACTGTTTGGGATCTTTACTGTCGGTTAAAACAAATACAACATCCTCAACAACGAAGTACCATTTCTGATCCTCTTCGTTCCAAACAGAGCGTATCTGCTTGCTTTCGAATAGTTTAATATTGCTCATCCCAGATAGTTTTAAGATTTAAAGATACGGGTTTCTTTTTTACTTTATTTCCCGAAAGCATAAACTTTTCCATCCCCGGCACCAATCACAATCGTTTTAGATGTTACCGCCGGCGTTCCGCTTATCGGACTACCAATTTCGTATTTCCAGGTTTCTGTTCCTTTTGAGATATCAATAAAACGCAATCTACCGTCAGCTGAAGCTACTACCACCATATTGCCAGTAATAACGGGCGAAGCATCCACTTTGTTTAAGGCTTTATATTTCCAAAGCAGTTTACCGTTGCGGGTATCATAACAATACACGGTTTTGTTTTGTGAACCTGTGATTACGCGGTTTCCCGAAATGGCTGGCGAAGCAAGGAACGGCCCACCGCCTTCGGTTTTCCATTTTACTTTCTTTTGTTTCATGTCCATACAATAGAAAACGCCGTCGTAATTGCCAAAAAATGCCAGATCGCCACTGATTGCCGCCGAAGCAGGAATGTATGTTCCAATATCGATGTTGCCCGAAGCTTTGCCGTTATCTGTATTTACCAGGTGAAGAATGCCGTCGCAACCTCCAAAAACTGCTTTTTTACCACTTATTGATGCTGCTCCGTTAATATAATTTCCCGATTCGTATTTCCACAAAAGCTTGCCATGGGCAGCATCCAGGCAATAGAAGAAATAATCGTAACTCCCGAAAAAGATTCGTTTCTGTTTGCCATCCGGTCCATACGTCCAGTTGCAGGAACCGGAAATTTGTCCTTCGGTTGCATATTTCCATTTTTGCTTACCGGTTGCGGCATCAACAGCAAATAGAATTCCTTCAAGCGAACCGACAAAAACAACATTATCCAATACCAGCGGAGGAGCTTCAATGGACGAACCCGCGTTGAATTTCCATTTCAACTTGCCTGTGGAAGTTAAGGCATAGAGAAATCCATCATCAGAACCCACAAAAATGGTGTTGTTAGAAATAACAGGGGAAGATTTTATGGCATCGTCCGTTTTAAACGACCATAAAAGTTTAAGCGGAGGTGAGATATTAGCCGGTGAAACACCGGTTAGCTGTGTGTTTCCCCGGAAGGAAGGCCAGTTTTCACTGCCGGCAACCTGGGCAGCGGCTGTTAATGATGTTGTCAGGTAAAGAAGGGATATGAGGAGAAGAGGATTCATTTTTATTTGGTTTTTTTGTTTTGTCCCGGTAGAGACGCAATGCTTTGCGTCTCTCTGCCGGGTTGATTTTTTTATGAGATACGAGCATCGCGTCTATACCGTGAGAGACGCGAGGCATCGCGTCTTTACAGTCGTTCTTCCTGATTTTTAAAAGCCATTGCGCCTGTCGGGCATGCATTTACACAGGCAGCGGCTGTTTTTTTCAATGCCTCGCCGATGGTTTCATTGAATGGAACACTTATCCGTACATCAAATCCCCGGCCAATATACGTAAGCCCGAGAGATTCTTCCCTGCCACTGATTTCGACGCACAGACCACAACGGATGCATTTTTCTGGTTCGTAAACAATAAGGTCGTGATGGATGGATTTTGTTACATGTTTACGTTCGGGGCCAAGATGCTTTTTCCGGTTAGCGCCGCATTGATCGGAATAGACACGCAGTTTGCAGGAAGCGGGTTTGCGGCAGTCGCAATGCAGGCAGCGTTTGGCTTCAGCGATGGCTTGTTCTTCATTAAATCCTGCAATAAAACCACCATCCGGTTCAACTGGGAAGCCGAGGTAACTTTCTTTCAGATATTGGCTATTCTCAGGGTGTGTAAGATGACCGAAAGCCGAATTGAAATGATTTTTCTTAACCGGCGTTTGCGTGTTGAGGTAGATACCAACTTCAGCAGCTGCTACTCTGCCTTGGGCTGAGGCTCTCACAGCCATTTCATATTCACGAAGCATATTCCCACAAGCGAACACACCGGGTCGATGAGTTTTAAAGGTTTTCTTATCAGCAATCTCGTGTTCTGATTCACCGCTTAAGCCAAAATCTTCAACAGGTTGGTTGTTTCTGTTTCCGGTTGCCAGGATTACAGCATCGAATTTAGGTATGATTTCGTTTTCAAAAAAATCAGGAGTAATCGGTTGATTCAGATGGAAAACTGCTCCCATGCTACGAATACCGCCTATTTCGGCATCCAGCATTTCGCGGGGAAGTGTATCTTCGTCAATGCTGTAACGCATGGCTCCGCCAGCCTGTTCGTTTTTATCAAAAAGCGTGCAATCATGTCCTGCCCGCAACAAATAGAAAGCTGCTGACAGACCAGCAGGTCCGGTTCCGATAACAGCAATTCTCTTTCCGGTTTTCTGAATTTCCGGTTTCAGATTTTGATTTCTTCTATCTGCATCCTGAGCAGTAAAACGTTTGATTAAACAAATGGAAACCGCGCCATCGATAGGTTTACGGCGACAGGCTTTTTCGCAGGGAGCGGGACAGATATAACCCAGGATAAGTGGCAGTGCAATTTCTTCACGAACAATTTCGAGTGATTTTTCAAATTCGCCATTCGCAATAAGCCGGTTCATAAGCGGGATATCCATTCCTGCCGGGCAAGTTAAAGTGCATGGAGCCTCGCAATCACCGACATGGTCGCTGAGTAAAAGTTCAAGTGCTTCGCGGCGGATATTAGAAACCTCTTCAGAAGTGGCAATAATATTCATTCCTTCAGCAGCCGGCATGGCGCAGGAAGTGAAGAAATTCCCCCGGTCGGCGTCCTTAACCATGCAAACCATGCAGGAGGGATGGCAGGAATGCCCTTCGAGATAACACATCGTCGGGATTTCGATGCCCAATTGAGCAGCAGCCTGAAGAACTGTGGTGTTTTCGGGTACTTCAACCGATATGTTATCTATAGTTAGTTTTATCATTTGGGAAGTTAATCGCACTTTATGTTATGATTTATTTGGTAGGAAGACCGGAGTTGGAAGTCGGAAGCAGGGGAGATCAAACCTCTTGTTTTCCTTATTATATCTTTGTCATTTATCAATAGGTTTAGATTTAACGTATTCAATCTTTGAGACTAACAAACTTCTACTTTTCTATGTCCCGATTTTCGTCTTTGGACTTCCGTCTTTGGACTTCCGTCTTCGGTCTTCCAGCTTCCGACTTCGGTCTTCCGACTCCCAGCCATCACACAACCTCCACCGCATCCACCGGGCAAACCTGCCTGCAGATATCACATTTTATACATTTCTCCATATCAATGGTATGGATTTCGTAAGGTTTGAATTCGATGGCATCCGAAGGGCAGCGCTGGGCACATTTGGTGCAGCCGATGCAGTCATCCGTAATTTTGTAGCTTATAAGTGGCAGGCATTTCCCGGAAGGACAATTCCCGTTTATATGTGCTTCGTATTCTTCCCTGAAATATTTCAAGGTAGAAAGAACGGGGTTTGGCGCTGTTTTTCCAAGGCCGCATAAACTTCCCTGCCTTGTACTTTCAGCCAGTTTTTCAAGATGGATTATATCTTCGGGTTTTCCTTTGCCGCTCCTAATTTTATCTAAAAGTTCCAGCATTCGCGTTGTGCCGATACGGCAGAAAGTACATCTTCCGCAAGACTGATCCTGGGTAAAAGAGAGGAAATAATGCGCGATATCCACCATGCAATCGGTATCATCCAAGACGATCAATCCGCCGGAACCCATCATGGCACCGACTTTGGCCAGTTCCTCGAAATCAATTGGCAGATCATACATTTCGGCAGGTATACATCCGCCAGATGGACCACCAATTTGTACCGCTTTGAATTTCCGGTCGTTGGCAATGCCGCCGCCGATTTCTTCTACAATTTGCCTTAAAGTAATTCCCATCGGAACTTCGATCAATCCGCCACGGTTCACTTTCCCTGCAAGGGCAAAAACTTTGGTGCCTTTGCTTCCTTCGGTTCCGATATTGGCAAAAGCCTCGGATCCATGACGAAAAATCCATGAAACCAGTGAAAAAGTTTCCGTATTGTTAACAAGGGTTGGTTTTCCCCAGAGCCCCTTAATGGCAGGGTAGGGCGGACGCATACGCGGAATGCCACGTTCACCTTCGATGGAAGCAATGAGGGCAGTTTCTTCGCCACACACAAAAGCGCCGGCTCCTTCAAAAACCTTTATATCGAAGGCGAAACTGCTGTTTAACACAGAAGTTCCAATCAAGCCATTTTCCTTACAAATTAATAATGCTTCATTAATTCGTTTTACCGCCAGCGGATATTCAGCACGTATATAAAAAATACCTTGAGTGGCTCCGGTGGCATATCCTGCAATCAGCATTCCTTCGATTACACGGAAAGGATAGGATTCGAGCAACATGCGGTCCATAAATGCGCCGGGATCGCCTTCGTCGCCATTACAAATAATATATTTTTCTGCGTTTACCTGGTCTTTAACCATTTGCCATTTTCGTCCTGTCGGGAAACCGGCACCTCCGCGGCCACGCAATCCGCTTTTTGAGATTTCGTCAACGACCTGTTGCGGTGACATTTCTGAAAGGCATTTCTGCAATGCCGTGAAACCTCCGCCAACACGGTATTCCTCAATATCACAAGGCTTTACAACTCCACGGTTTTCGGAAGCAATTGCCATTTGCGGTCCAAGGAATTCGGAAATGGGCGTATCGCGCTGATCTGCAATATATTTACGGAAGGATTTAGGTTCGCCATCCACAACCGCTTTTTCGAAACTACTTACAAAACTGCTTTTCAATTTATTGAAAAAACCAACCGGCTGAAAGTGGCTCAGAACTACTTCCTTGACTTCCTCTGGTTTTATCTTGGCATAGAAGGCTGGTTCCTGGCCGGGCTTAAAAATTTCCATAACCGGAACCTGGTTGCAAACGCCGACACAACCTACCTGTTTTACAGTGACATTGATCCTGGATTCATTCAGCACTCGTTCAAGTTCCAGTTTAACTTCTTCGCTACCACTGGCCACACAGCACGATCCAAGTCCGATGCGTATTTCACCCATTACTTTAGAATCGTTATTTCTGGCTACAGTTTTCTTGTGATTGGTTTGGAGGCTTTTCGAAAGGAAATCCTGCATGACTTCGTTTACCTTTTCCGGTAAAACATGACCGTATGTTGTATCATCGATTTTTATAACCGGCGCAAGTGTACAACAACCGAGGCATGCAACGGTTTCGAGGGTGAAAGTACCTGCAGAATCCGTTTCTTGTCCGTCTGTGAGCTTTAATTCGCGGGCAATGGCGTCATAAACCCTTGTTGCGCCTTTCACATGACAGGCTGTACCGGTACAAACCCGGATAATATGTTTACCAGCCGGCTGATGGCGGAATTGGGTATAAAAAGTAGAAATTCCTGTGATGCGTGCAGGCGTAATTTCAGTGATTTCACAAACGTGTTTCAGGGCTTCTTCAGGCAGGAAGTTGAATTGCTGCTGGATATCCTGGAGAATAGGAATAGCCGCATCGGCAGAAGTGCCGCGCGCTGCAACGATTTCTTCAACAGTTTGGATGATATGTTCTTTTGTCAGTGTCACTTTCCGATACAATATAAATTCTTGTCGCCCCTGATGATGATCTTCCCGCCAACGAATGCCGGCGTACATACCGATCCTTCCCCTAACGCAGATTCACTTACAGAAGTATATGTTTTGTCAGCTTTAAAAATATGCATGATACCTTTTTTATCCATTTGCCATATGTTTCCATCCACAAGCATTGAAGAAGCGTACGTTGGCGTACCAAAGTCTTTTTCCCAGTACTTCTCGCCTGTTTTGGCATCGTAGCAAATCATCATTCCATAACTTGTTGGGAGAAAAACGTATTTGGCAGTAGCCACCGGACTTGGAATATCCGAAAGGTATTCGTCCGATTCCCATAATAATTTTGGGGAAGCTCCGATCTGAACTGCAGCCAGTTTCGAATAGTCGTTTACCGAATACACTACACCATCCGCATAAGCAAGCGATGGACCGACTTCACCCGAAATGCAGTTAAAACGCCAGAGTTCTTTTCCTGTTGCCGGATTGTACGAAATCACAAAAGGCTCGGCTACCAGCATCACTTCCATCTGTTTACCCGTATTTACCAGGATTGGCGATGCCCAGGTAATTTTTACGTCGCGGCTGGTTTTCCAGACCTGATCACCTGTTTTTCCGGCAAAAGCCATCACGTTTGTATTTCCGGATTGGTCGTATTGCACGATCAACAAATCGCGGTGCATAATAAGCGAGGAGGAATGTCCGTAATGATTTTTGGGAAGTCCCAGGTTTTTAGCCCAGACTTTCTTCCCTTCAAAATCAAGTGCGATCAGATCACCATTGGCAAATATGGCATACACACGACGACCATCAGTGGTAAGGGTTGGAGCAGCATAACCAGTTTCTCCGTTTACTTTTGGCGCTGTGGCCGATGAACCTGGAATCTTATCAACCACTGTTTGCCAAAGGATTTTCCCTGTATTCAGATCAAAACAATAGACTTCACGCTTGGTTGCGCTGGCACTTGAAAGGAAGATTTTATCATTCCAGACAATGGGTGAATTGTAACCCGTCAGCGGAATAGCCGTTTTCCATCTGATGTTTTTTCCGCTGCTTCCGTTCCAACTTGTCGGGAAACCGCGTTGAAATACTACGCCATTACTTCCCGGGCCGCGGAATGCAGCTGAATTGTTGTTGATTTCCTGTTGTGTCGGGAAACCATCCATGGATTGAGTTAGCGCTGTTGAATCCTGACCACTTAATGAAGCACTATCTGTAACTGAAACAGAATCAGTTTTAGCCAGCTGATTATCTGCATTTGTTTGAGTTGAATCCGCTGTGGAACCTGCGGATTTTGCAGTCAGATCAAGTGTTTTCCCAAGTTCGTTATGAGTCAGAAAAGCAAAAAGTAAGGAAATGCAAACCAGGAATATTCCGGAATATGCCACCCATTTACGGTTTATCTTGCGCAGATCCCAGAAATTATCAGTTACTGCATCGGGAACAACTGGGCTTTTTGCAGTCATCAATTCCGCCATTTTCAGGCAGATTATCACTACCAGAACACTGAATAGTAAAAGGTAACCACCAGTCCGGATTTGCCATTGGTTGGTAAAAAAAGCTTTGCGGGCAAGCAGATCGAGTTCACGGATTTCGGCTTTAAGCTGTTCGTCCTCCGGATTGCTTTTAAACTTTTCGATCAGGGATTTCATAACAGGCGAATTCAGCGGATCGCTGCTTTTTACCTGGAAATAATTCACCGAAACCAGTATGCAGATTACAAATGCAAGCAATGCCGCTGCAAAGGCAATGCTTTGAAGGAGCCTGATGGTTTTGTCCGGCGATTTTATGATTTTCATTTTTAAGGGTTGCTTGATATTGTTAGTAAAGGTCGGGAGTCGGAAGTCGGAAGTCGGAAGCGGGCAAAACAAGCAAATTTATCGTAGTGCGTGAAATCATACTGTTGGATTAAGGGCAATCATTTTTATCATTTTAATCTAAGTACATGACAAAAACCCACAACACTCTTTAAATTTATTTAAATCATTACCGAACAATACATTAGCAAGGAATGTCAGGCCATATTTAAAAAGACTTTTTGCTTTTCTGCCATGCGTTTTAATTTTGATAGGGCA
>JAURYB010000152.1 GCA_030654075.1 Bacteroidales bacterium
AACCCCTAACCCCTAACTCCTAACTCCTAACTCCTAACTCCTAACCCCTTACTTGTAAAAATTAATATCCAGGTTAAATACCAGTTTGAAATATACCCCATAGCTAAGCACAATCCGGAATAGCATAACGAGGACAATGGCACCCGCTATCCATAAAACAGGCTGTTCCGCTTTCAGTCGCTGGTTTATCTTACGGCGCCTGGTCAACTGAGGGCGACTCCTGGAATTGAAGAGGGGAGGAACTACTGCAAATACTAATGTTGCCAGGTTTATGATGTCGTAATCGAAGATATTTTCATGTTGGGTAATATTTTTTGTGATTTTCAGCAATGTCATAATAATAGTTCCCAGGAACCATGGGACGATAAGCCTGCTGAGCACATATTTGTACCTGCTGTATTTCCATGAACCCGAACGTGAGGTTTCGGGCATGAAACGAACGACATTCCAACTCAGAGCTATGATCATACTGATAAAGACCAGGGAAAGTATCATCCGGAGAGCTATGCTCATAAATAGCCAGTCAATCACATAGCCGAAACCTTCGAGAGTGATGGCTCCACCAACAAAAGCCCCGAAAAACATCATCATGGATATCAATGAAAGCCACACAAAGAACATGCGTAAATGCGACCCAAAGCGCGCCTTCATTTTTAATATAAACCTCAGCATAATCCACACCAGCAGTGCCATGAACGGACCGGCCAGGGTAATGATAATAATCTTTTCAGGCGACCATTTCAGGGAATCACTTCCTTCGGGAAACATCACCTCATAATAATACAGGACTGAATCAATACTGAAAAATGAAGCTGTAACCATAACCGCTAGCTGGTAAAAAAACCAGGAAATCTGGTAAGCCACCATAAACATGGCCGTTGAGGTAAGAGCAGGTTTGATGTAATCGGTCCAGGGTACCTTTTTCTCAGTAACAGGTATAGTGTTATCATCCTTCTCAAAGGGGACAGGCAGGCTGAAGCCACTTTTTTTTCTTGAAAAATTTAATTTATGCGTTAAAAAGCTTTTCCATTTGTTGAAACGACTCCTGTGAATGTGTTTCCTATGGAGATGATGCCTCTGGCCTTTATTTGGGCTTGGATCGCTTAACGTTGGGTCTTCCTTTAGTGCTTGTAATGCGCTTATTTTCTGGAATTTAGTATCTGGATTGTGGCCAGGTACCCTTTTCCGGCTTCGCCTGTGATGCGCGGAATGCGCCTGTTTCTTGTTGAAAATACCAAAGGAAATCTGGTTCAGAAACCGTTTAAGCCTGGAAATGATGCTTGCTTCACCCGGTAATTTCCGGCGCGATCTGTTTTTTTGTGGAATTATTCCCGGGTCAGGACGGGATAATGAATCCTGCGAAGTGCTTATGGGTGCTTGCTCTGCGGTACTGGCCAGGGAAGCCTTAACTTCTTCCGTTGTTAAGAAAACTATATCCGACGGTGGTTTTTGAAAACGGCGTTTTTGAATGTTCAAACCAACAAGGATTTTATGAAGCCATTTTTTATACCAAAGGCCTGTTTTTTTCTTACGACGGTGTTTGCTGAGCGGCATTTCTACGTGAATAGTGTTTTCTTTACAAATCTATACTTTTTTGCTTACAATCTTAAATTTATTGCAGTGTTTATGTTAATATGGGATTTCATGCATTCCGCTACTATCAGGGGATACTGATATTGGGCATTTCAACAGGCTTATTGGAAAATATAAATTACTGATACTATTCAATAATTCTGAATGACCAATTTGTTGTTGTGTTTTTTGCCATAAACTTATGGAGGAGCCTGATCCGAATGAATCGCATCCACTTGTAGATAAGAAAAGGTCCCTTCATGTGTTCTGATAGTTATTTGAATAAGGGTACTAGAAGTTTGGAAGTGTCAATATTTCAATGACTTTCCTTAATTTCGTTAAAATGCAAAATGAGGCTATATTTCATTAAAATTTTATCTTTGTTTATTCTTGTATTTTTGCGGGAAAGCATAAAATTGTCTCTTTGAAAATAACTTTAAAACGAATACTATGCATATAGCAATAGGTATTGATATTGGGGGATCACACATCAGTTGTGGCGCGGTTAATCTGAAGATCAATCAGCTACTTCCGGGAACCTGCTTTGACGCTACGGTTGATAATCAGGCTTCTGCTGACTACATTCTGAATTCCTGGGCAGGAGCAATTAAACAGTCGGTTGATGCAGCAGGTATAAATAATGTTGCGGGAATTGGTTTTGCCATGCCTGGTCCGTTCGATTATGTGAATGGGATAGGCCTTTTCGAAGGGAATAATGAGAAATATCCCAAACTATATGGGGTTAACATTGTAACTGAAATCCGCTCCCGTCTGCAAATAGATGACAATATTCCAATCCGTTTTATTAATGACGCAACTGCATTTGCTGTATCGGAAGCATGGATAGGAGTGGGGCAAGGCACTTCCCGCCTGATTGCGCTGACTCTGGGAACGGGTTTTGGTTCCGCGTTTATTTCAGATGGAATTCCTGTGCTCGAAGGTGAAACTGTTCCCGAATATGGTTGCGTTTGGCATCTTCCATTCAGGGAGGGTATTTCCGATGATTATTTCTCTACCCGATGGTTCGAAAAATCCTATTTTAACCTTGCCGGAAAGAATGTAAATGGAGTTAAAGAGATTTCGGAATTATTTGATTCAGATGAAGTTGCACGAGAATTGCTAACCCAATACGGAACCAATATGGGCGATTTCCTGGCTCCATGGATCAGGAAGTTTAATGCAGGACAAATCGTGATCGGAGGAAATATTGCCGGAGCTTTTGATAAATTCGGGATATCTCTTTTGCAATCTCTTTCAAATCACCATATCGATTGCGGCGTCTCACTTTCCGTCCTGAAGGAAAATGCTGCCATCATTGGTGCAGCCCGCCTTATCGACGAAGATTTCTTTGTCAAAATTGAACCCTTATTACCGAAAATGTAATTGAATATCAGGAGATTATCCTGAAGCCTTATGGTAATTCAACGTTTAATGCAAAGTAAACTTACGCTATTCTTCACTAATTACTTTTAACCATGTTGTAAAATTAAAACTATGGATGGAGGAATGGAACATTTTTTTGTATCAAATAAAATTCCTTCTGTGTTTTTAATTTAACTTTGTGCAAATACATAATTTACAACTTCTTTAAACCTTTTTATATGTCAAAACGTATCTTTTTTTTAACTGGATTACCGTTACTGATGCTTATGTTGGCATCCTGCAATGATTGTATGGAAGGAAACGGTAAGATGGCAAAACGTACGGCCAGATTTACTGAAATAACGGCTGTAAATCTTTCGTTGAGCGCCGATGTTATATTGGTTGATGATTCAACAGGCACGGTTATAATTGAAGGTGAAAGTAATATTATTGAAGCCATTCAGCTAGAGCTGAAGGGGACAAAATTGCGGATTACATCTGACCCTTGTTTTACTTCAAATAAACCTATTACCATTACTATTCCTATAAAAACAGTATCTGATCTTCAGATCAATGGTTCGGGTAGTATTAAATCGGTAAACAAAATGGCATCTTCCGACCTGGAATTGGGTATTAATGGCTCAGGGGATATTGATATTGATGTAAACGCTGCCAATGTGTTGAGCAAGATAAACGGGTCAGGAAATATCATTCTGAAAGGTGCCGCGCAACGTCATAAAGTTGAAGTTAATGGTTCAGGTAGTTTGGAAGCCGAAAATTTTCCAACAGGCAATGTCGCCATTACAGTGAATGGATCGGGTGATTGCAACGTATTCGCCACTACCGCGTTGGGAATAAAAATCAGGGGAAGCGGAAGCGTTTATTATAGTGGCGCTCCTGATATCTCTACGGATATAAAAGGTTCCGGTTCATTGGAGAAACTGAAATAATGAATTTTATTTCCTGTTTATGGTCTTCCCAGGCTGCAATTTTACAGCCTGGTTTTTTATAATGGTTCCGGAAAATATTTTCCAGGGTAAAAATAAATTCCTTGTGTCTTCGTTACTTTAGCAGCATCCTGATTCCACTATTTACACCTAATAGCAATTTTGTGAAAAAATCTCTATTCGAAACTATATGTATCATCGCTATTGGTTTGATTTTCAGTATGCAAACATTTGCTCAATCTGGAAAGCTGGTTGCATATGAATTCCTTAGTCTTACAAAATCGGCACGCGAAGCTGCATTGGGAAGTAATTTCCTTGCTATTCATGATAATGATCTGAGTCTTGCATTGGCAAATCCTTCCTTGATTTCGCCACAAATGAATCATACTATATCCTTAAATTTTGTTGATCATTTTGCCGGAACCAATTCCGGATTCGCAAGTTATGGCTTCAACTTAAAGAAACTGGGGAACTTTGCCGCTACCATGCAATATTACAGCTATGGCAAATCGGATATGACTGACGAATATGGCGAATCCCTCGGTCAATTCAGTGCCGGGGAATATGCTTTTAATGTGGGTTGGGGACGGATGCTTGATTCTGTTTTTTCAATCGGAGCCAATGTAAAGATGATTTATTCGGGACTCGAAACCTATAATTCACTTGGTATGGCTGTTGACGTTGCCGGTAGTTACATTCCGAATGAAAATTTTTGTGCCTCAATTCTTTTCAGAAATATCGGACGGCAATTAACAACGTATTCATCTGCAGGAGTTGAACCTCTGCCTTTCGAGATTCAGGCAGGAATTTCGAAGAAACTGGCTCACGTGCCTTTCCGATATTCCGTTCTTCTTCAGCATCTTGAAAAATGGGACCTTTCGTATACCGATCCCAATGCTGCTGTTGACGCGTTCACCGGTGAAGTAGCAAAAGAGTCAGGAATTGATGCGTTCGCTAAAAACACAATGCGCCATATTGTTATCGGAGGAGAATTTGTTCCGGCTAAATTTCTGAGTTTCAGAGTAGGATATAATTATCTGCGCCGGCAGGAAATGAAAGTGATTTCCCGTCCCGGTTCGGTTGGTTTTTCATGGGGAATAGGACTTAAAGTTTCAAAATTCAGCTTCAGTTATTCGCGGGCTGCGTATCACATATCAGGTTCGCCCAATTTTATCTCCATGGCCACCAACCTGGGCGACTGGGGTAAGAGGTAATCCATTATAACGGATTACTAACCCCTAACCTGGACAAGCCAGAACTAAAAAGTAATGAAAAACATATAACACAGAATAATAAACACTAAAGTAAGGGGCGTACGATACTTTTACATTTGTGTTTTGTGTTTAATGTTTTTAATTTCTTCCTGAAATATTGTGCCAGAAAAAACATCAACATAGCGCAGCGATCTCATGAGCTCATTTA
>JAURYB010000155.1 GCA_030654075.1 Bacteroidales bacterium
AATGACTACTAAAATGACTCAAATACTCTAAAATCTCATTCCTCAACAATTGAATGACAACTAACATAACTCAGACTCTCTGAATTCTCACTCCTCAACCACTGAATGACCATCGAATGACTACTAAAATGACTCAAATACTCTAAAATCTCATTCCTCAACAATTGAATGACAACTAACATAACTCAGACTCTCTGAATTCTCACTCCTCAACCACTGAATGACCATCGAATGACTACTATAATGACTCAAATACTCTAAAATCTCATTTCTCAACAATTGAATGAAAACTAACATAACTCAGGCTCTCTGAATTCTCACTCCACAACCACTGAATGACCATCGAATTCCCCAAATCCTAACCCCCAACCCTCCAAAAATATATGTACGAAAAACACTTTAAAGGCCCTCGCAAGCAACCCGAAAACCTGATCTACGGTATTCATCCTATCCTTGAAGCACTTAATGCAGGAAAGGATATTGAAAAAATATTGCTTTCACGTGAGCTTCGGAATCCCCAGGTTCGTGAAATCACTGCCGCTGCTGAAAAGCTTGAAATTCCTGTACAGAAAGTACCGAACGAAAAGCTCGATTCATTTACCAAAGCCAACCACCAGGGTATAGTTGCTTTTGTTTCAATGATAGAATACCAGCCGATTGAGTCTATAATTTTAGATACATTTGAATCGGGCAGACAGCCAATGTTCATTATTCTGGATCGCATTACGGATGTCCGCAATTTTGGCGCTATTGCCCGAAGCGCTGAGTGTGCCGGGGTAGATGCATTGATAATTCCTTCACGTGGAAGTGCGCAGGTAAATGCCGATGCTCTTAAAACATCTGCAGGAGCATTAAACCTTGTCCCTGTTCACCGCAGCCCGAATCTCAAAGACACACTCCGCTACCTGAAGGATTCCGGTATAAGGCTTATTGCGGTTACCGAACATGGTAGCACCGATTATGGCACCACCGACCTGACCGGACCGGTAGCTTTTATCCTTGGTTCGGAAGAAGACGGCATTTCGCCCGAATACCTGAAGCTTTGCGACGAAAGGATTAAAATACCTTTGCTGGGAACAATTGGTTCGTTAAACGTTTCTGTGGCTGCTGGAATAATAGTTTTTGAAGCGCTTAGACAACGGAACAATTAAATCAATCAAAATAGTAGCTGCCTTGCCGGCTACTATCAACCGAAGTGAACTGGCAATCAAATGTTTTAACATTATTGAATCATGTGCTTGTTGTGGTTTCTCGTTTTTATGCAATCGTTTGCGGATTTTAACTTCAAATGCATACATCAAAATCAGCATACTAAAATTCAGTTTCAGTCGAAAAAAGTGTAAAATGCTGAGTGGAAAAGATTAATAATAATTCACTCCCGTATTTCATACACATTCTGTAATCTCTATACATGAGCATTAACAAGCGTTCCATCAGCTTTTACATCCCTTGTTTGGAATGAAAAAAAATATGAATAAAACACTCAGTGATATACTTAAAATTATACTTTTGCACTGTAATTCAGAGTGCAATTTTACACCAAGAATATAAATATTTAACCTAAATTCCTTTGTGATGGAAGTTGAAAAAATCATGACTGACCTGGAGAAAAAACACCCGGGTGAAGTAGAGTACTTACAAGCCGTTCGTGAAGTTTTAGAATCGATCGAACAGGTTTACAATGAAAATCCTCAGTTCGAGGCTGCAGGCATTATCAACCGCCTGGTTGAGCCTGATCGTATACTCACAATTAAAGTTCCCTGGGTCGACGACCACGGCAAGGTTCATGTAAACCTCGCTTACAGGATTCAATTCAACAACGCTATCGGACCTTACAAAGGCGGACTTCGTTTCCACCCTTCGGTAAACCTTAGCATCCTGAAATTCCTGGGCTTCGAGCAGATTTTCAAAAACAGCCTTACTTCACTTCCTATGGGCGGTGCAAAGGGCGGATCCGATTTCGATCCCAAAGGAAAATCCAATACGGAAGTTATGCGTTTCTGCCAGTCGTTTATGCTCGAACTGTGGAGAATCATTGGTCCTGAAACCGATGTTCCTGCTGGTGACATAGGCGTTGGTGGTCGTGAAATCGGATTCCTCTATGGCATGTACAAAAAACTGGCACGCGAACATTCAGGCGTTCTTACAGGCAAAGGCCTCAACTGGGGCGGCAGCCTTGTTCGTCCCGAAGCAACCGGCTACGGTAACGTATATTTCGCACAGGAAATGCTTAGAACCAAAGGAACCGATTTCAAAGGTAAAACCGTTGCTATTTCCGGTTTCGGAAACGTTGCATGGGGAGCTGCTCTCAAGGTTACTGAACTTGGTGGTAAAGTAGTTACCATTTCCGGTCCTGACGGATATGTTTACGATTCAGAAGGAATCAGTGGCGAAAAAATCAATTACATGCTCGAACTTCGTGCTTCGAACCAGGATATTGTTAAACCTTATACCTATGAATTCCCTAATGCACAATTTGTTCAGGGAAAACGTCCGTGGGAAGTTAAATGCGACATTGCTCTGCCTTGCGCAACCCAGAACGAACTTGGTAAAGAAGATGCGTTAACACTCGTGAAAAACGGCTGTATGTGCGTTTGCGAAGGTGCCAATATGCCTACCACTCCTGAAGCTGTTGAAATTTTCCAGGAAAATAAAGTGATGTTTGCTCCTGGCAAAGCAGCCAACGCCGGTGGTGTTGCTACTTCAGGCCTCGAAATGAGCCAGAACTCAATGAAACTCAACTGGCCTGCCGCTGAAGTTGATCAGAAACTGCACCAGATCATGATAAATATCCATACAGCCTGCCTCAAATACGGTAAAGAACCTGATGGTTATGTAAACTACGTAAAAGGCGCCAACATAGCCGGCTTCCTGAAAGTTGCCAACGCTATGCTCGACCAGGGCGTTCTGTAATAATCTTTCTTTTGGAGAGAGTTAATTTTGAATAAGAAAAGCCACCTTTAACTGGGTGGTTTTTTTTTGTTCGTATTTTAATCCTACACGTATGCGAATTGTAGTTTAAAATATGCGAACTAGAATAATGACATTTGTATGGATTTCTGTACCGGGTCAACCGAAAATCTCACCCTGTTTCCGGCTTTTTCGCCATTTATAAAATAGACTGCTGATTCCTGGTGCCTTGACGCAATGGCAATATGAGTATCTCCGGCATGTTTTGTGAATAATTCACGTACCAACCTTGGGTCATTATTATCCTGCGAAAGATGCGAAAGTAATAAATGACTCATGAACCCGGGCTTGTATTTTGTGAAAAGTTCCAACGACTGATCGTTGGATAAATGCCCGTGATCGCTTTGGATTCGCCTTTTCAGATATATCGGATAAGATCCTTTTTCAAGCATTTCCTCATCATAATTAGCCTCCAGGAATGCAGCATGGCAAAGGCTGAAATTAGAGGCTACATTCTCACAAACCGAACCAATATCAGTAAGAACCCCGATGGTGATTCCGTTTCCGGAAACAGTAAAACTATGAGGTTCAGATGCATCATGCAGCTTTGGAAATGCATTTATTGAAAGTTCACCTATACTTACTGGAACATTAGAACTGAAATAACGGATGAAATTCCTATCCAGGTGTAGCCTGCTGTTTTCATGCGTAAGAGGCGAAAAATATACGGGAATTTTGTGCTTGCGCGTGATCACACCAACACCCCTGGTATGGTCTGAATGCTCATGCGAAACAAAAATAGCCTTAACCTTGTTCATCGACAATCCCAGTCGTATCATCCTGGTTTCGGTTTCGCGGCATGATAAACCGGCATCAATCAATACAGCTTCATGCTGATTGCCAATATAATAGCAGTTTCCGTTGCTTCCTGAATTTAAAGATGTTATATAAAGAGACATTGTTTTGCAAAGAAACTGAAAATTCGCTAAGCATCAGCATTTTTTTTGGATCAAACTAAAATCTTACAGCTTATAACTTTTATAATTTGTGCATTTATCTGCTATTCGGTTGTGACGAGATTTTGTAATGATGTCAGTAATGTAATATTCGATCAAATGTAAAATAAATTAACTGTTGTTGTTTAGTTTTAGCTAACAGGTTGGTTGTTAACATTGCAATGTTGATATTTAGTAAAAATATGAAAGATTTGTGATGTTGTTTTGCGTCAAATGGTTGTATATTAGATACAAAAAAAAGCAATATTTATGGCAGAAATTTATGCTGTCCCACTAAGAGCAGTCCTTTGCCTCAATTGCATTTTTTAACATCAGGTGAGTTTTTTAAAATGGATTTACTAAATAAGCTTCTACACATTTTATGATGCATTACCAGTGGAGACCAGATCCCACTTTAAAAAACGGGGTTAAATAATTACTTGATATGAGTATTAAATTCATTAAAATGAAAAAACTACTACTCTTGCTTCCACTTGCTTACATGGCTATTACAGCTTATGGGCAAACTTCCATTCCCAATGGGAATTTCGAATCCTGGAATTCGGTTACGTATGATTATCCTCAGAATTATCCGTACAATTCAAATTACGATGCGTTTTTCCGCTACGAAACACCATTGCCGTTTAATGTAATTAAAACTACTGACGCTTACCATGGTATTTATGCAATCGAAATTTCTACGGTTACTTCGGGTACTAATACCGCATTTGGTTATTTTTTAAATTCAAATCCAAAGAATGGCAATCCTACAGAATGGACAGGTGGAACGCCATATACTGAAGTACCGACAGGTATCCGCGGATATTATAAATACAATGTAGCAACCGGTGATTCAGCAGTTATTTTTGCTGTTTTTAGCAAAGGAGGAATTAATATCGGAACGTACCTTTATCCAATTGGCGATCTCCATGCCGACTGGACTTTATTTGATTTTACTTTCGATCCACCTCTTGAAACGGCACCTGATTCAGTAATTTTTGCTGCCACTTCAAGCAATATTATGGTGAGCGACTACGGAGTAGCAGGTAGTGTTTTGACCCTTGATTCTGTGTCTTTCACCGGTGTGGCCAGTCAGCCGGAAGAGATGAATGGTAATTTTGAAGACTGGGCCACCGAAACGCTACTGACTCCTTCTGATTGGATCATGCAAACAAATTATGATCAAAGAGGAGTTGAGTCTAGAACAGTTGATGCTGTTAAAGGAGAATATGCAATTGAAGTAAAAACATTCTTAGGTGAAAATGATGGAAGACCTGTTGCGCGTGGTGAACAGGCATCGACTGGTTATTATCCTGATAATTGTGACGGCAATTGCATTCAACAAGGTGGTCATCCTTATACAAATATGAAAGATACCCTCGCATTCTGGTATAAATACACACCTTCTTCAAGCGTAAAGGCGGAAGTATATTTAAACTTTAAGAAAAATGGCAATTCCATCAAGTGGGAAGGCGTGGAACTATTAGCTTCGCTTGATTATCAGTATGTTGAAATCCCTTTTGAATTATGGCAGGCTCCTGATACCGTAATTGTAAATATACAATCATTACGCTGGGAGGATACTCTTGTTTCTGCCCTGGGATCAGTTTTAACAATTGATGAAATCCATTTTAAATCCCAACCGATCTTATATGCCGGGCTTCCTAAGTTTGTGCCAGATAATACGTTGAACATATTTCCGAATCCGTCATCGGGAAAATTCAGGATACGAAATGGTGCAGAAATTAACCAGGTTATCGTTTACAATCAAGTAGGACGGCAGGTTTATTCCCGGTTATTAACCGTAGGTGAAAAGTTAAATGAAATTGACCTGACCAGCTTAAAGAAAGGGGTTTATTTTATCGAAATTTACGATCAGCAAAGCAGACATACTAAAAAAATTGTGATTCAATAGCTTCACCTGACAAACGAGGCAACTGAATAGCCCATGTTTGATCGTAAAAAAGCCCTGTCAGAATAAACTGACGGGGCTTTTTGTTTATCTGACTACTTATCATAAAGTGAGTAGCCGTGAAATCAATTCAATTACAATCTGTTTTCCTGTACCTTTACAACGAAAAATTATCCAATTACAAAACGAATACTATGCCTTTCACTTCTTTAGGATTATCAGCATCATTGTTAAAAGCTCTGGCAGTCCAGAATTACACGCAGCCATATCCTATTCAGCTGGAAGTTATACCCGCAATACTTAAAAGAAAAGATGTTTTAGGCATTGCCCCGACCGGATCAGGAAAAACAGCAGGTTATGTGATGCCACTCTTAATGAATATGCAACTGGTTGAAGCTTCCCGTAGCAGGAATGTTAACGTTCTGGTATTGGTGCCCACACGTGAGCTTGCAGTGCAGGTACGCGAAGTGTTCCGGTTGTTCAGCGTGGGACTACCGCAGCCTGTTAAGACGTTGGCGGTTTTTGGCGGTGTTTCTATCAATCCGCAAATGATGGCATTATCCGGAGTCAATGTATTAATTGCCACTCCCGGCAGGTTATTGGAACTGGTAGAATCAAATGCTGTACACCTAAACACTATTGAAACCTTGGTACTGGATGAAGCTGACAAAATGCTTAATCTTGGTTTTAAAGAAGAAGTGACCAGGGTTTTGGCATTATTGCCGGAGAAACGTCAAAACCTGTTGTTTTCGGCGACACTCAGTGATGATGTGAACAATATTACCCAAATGCTTTTGCATGAACCTTTGGTAATAAAAATAGAATCAGAAGTTGAAAATATTGACCTGATTACACAGATAGCGTATTTTGTTACCAATGAGAAAAAAGGTCCTTTATTACGTTATCTGATCAAACACAATGATCTGAAACAAGTTTTGGTTTTCACATCGTCAATTTACTCGGCTGACAATGTGGTTGATAAGCTCCGCAAAAACGGAATAGACGCCATGGCCATTCATAGTAAAAAGAGCCAGGGCTCACGAACTGATGCTTTGGACGAATTTAAATCAGGACGATTACGTGTTTTAGTTGCAACCGACCTGATATCACGCGGTATCGACATCCAGTTTCTGCCACATGTGATAAATTATGAATTGCCTCGGTCACCCAAAGAGTACATTCACCGGATTGGAAGAACCGGCCGCGCTGAATCTCCAGGCGAAGCCATATCTTTTGTTACTCCTGCCGACAAGGATCATTTTAAAGTTATTCAAAAAAAGATGGGCAAGTGGATAACTATGATTGATAGCGAAAGCATCAACTTGCATGGATTTTGACAAAAAATCTCACCGAGCGGATTTTTGCACTTGTGTAATAAATTCACCGGATGGGAATTCATCCTCTTAAACCTGAAATTTATGTATTTGCATACCTAATCGGGTTAGCACCATTTCAATGATGAAAGAAATAGAAAATGTTGATCTTACTTTTTTAAGTCTTGATGATTACCAGGAGCTTAAAAAGGCTATGATTGAGTCGTATACCACTATGCCCGAAAATTTTTGGGAAGAACTTCAGATAAAGAAACTGATCAGTACTTTTCCGGAAGGGCAGGTTGTAATTAAAGTTAACAACCAGATTGCAGGGTGCGCCTTGTCGCTGATTGTTGATTACCATAAATTTGGGGATAATCATACGTATAATCAAATAACAGGCGATAATACCTTCAGCACGCATACGCCGGATGGTGATATTTTATATGGCATTGATATTTTTATTAAACCCGAATTCCGGGGATTACGCCTGGGCCGCCGGCTCTACGATTACCGTAAGGAACTTTGCGAACATCTGAACCTGAAAGGCATAGCCTGTGGCGGCCGGATTCCCAATTACCACAAATACGCGGAAAAACTGTCGCCCAAGGCGTATATCGAGAAAGTGCGACGGAAAGAAATTCATGATCCGGTATTTAACTTCCAGATATCCAATGACTTTTACCCTTCGAAAGTGCTTAAAAATTATCTTGAAGGAGATAAAGCTTCTAACGATTATGCCGTTTTGCTGAAATGGGATAATATCTATTACGAGAAGCAAAACTTAAAAGCTATCACCACAAAAAAAGTAGTGAGGCTCGGGCTGATACAATGGCAAATGAGGCCGTATAAAAATCTGGATGAACTGATGCAGCAGGCCGGATATTTTGTAGAATCCGTTTCGAGGTACAGATCCGATTTTGCTTTATTTCCTGAATTTTTCAATGCGCCTTTGATGTCGGAATACAACCATTTGTCTGAACCGGCGGCAATACGGGAACTAGCCAAGTACACTTCTACGATTGTACAGAAATTCTCAGAACTGGCAATATCCAATAATATCAATATCATTTCCGGAAGCATGCCTGAGATTCAGCATGGCAGGCTTTATAATGCAGGTTATCTGTGC
This sequence comes from Bacteroidales bacterium, assembly GCA_030654075.1. Taxonomy (GTDB): domain Bacteria; phylum Bacteroidota; class Bacteroidia; order Bacteroidales; family UBA4417; genus UBA4417. The sequence continues at coordinate 8,260 of JAURYB010000155.1, forward strand.
AAACGCGACGGAACTACCGAACGGTATGAGAAACTCCACGTAACCCCTGACGAAGCGAAAGTATGGGGCATGGTTGGAGGCAACGAAATAAAGGTTTTTGATACCGACTGCGGCAAAATAGGCATACTTATTTGTTACGATGTGGAATTTCCTGAGATAAGCCGGTTACTGGCTGAAGATGGAATGGATATTTTATTTGTCCCATTCCTGGCGGATACTCAAAACGGGTATTCCCGAATCCGGAACTGCGCTCTGGCGCGTGCCATTGAGAACGAATGCTATGTAGCCATTGCAGGAAGTGTCGGCAATTTGCCCAAAGTTCACAATATGGATATTCAATATGCTCAATCCATGGTTATTACGCCTTGCGATTTTGCGTTTCCGGCTAACGGCATAAAAGCTGAAACTACGCCGAATACTGAAATGATACTGATAGCGGACGTTGATATTGATCTTTTACGCGAGCTTAACCAGTTTGGAAGTGTGCGGAATTTAAAGGATAGGCGAAAAGATCTTTATGAATTAAAGAAGCGTTGATAGATTATATTATTGATACCTCCAACTGCAAAATATATTGGCTTTAAGCTTACATCCTGAACTTGCAGATGTTGCTTCACTAATCAGAGAAACCTATGCTTCCCCCAAAGCGAGAACATCCAAAAGAGAAAACTCAGTTGCATCCGCGAAACAAACATCGTGAACGCTATGATTTCAATAAACTTATTGCCAGCTGTCCTGAATTAGCCAGGTATGTTTCGCTGAATAAGTTCGATGATGAATCGATTGATTTTTTCAACCCGGAAGCTGTTAAAATGCTTAACAGGGCTTTACTGAAACAATATTACAACATAGATTACTGGGATATTCCTCAGGGTTATTTATGCCCGCCGATTCCAGGAAGGGCCGACTATATTCACCATATTGCCGAATTATTGGGCAGCAAAAATAATGGACAAATCCCAACAGGTGAAAATATGAAATGCCTGGATATTGGCGTAGGCGCAAATTGTGTTTACCCCATTATCGGGAATAATGAATATGGCTGGTCATTTACAGGTACTGATATTGATCCTGTTGCTATTAAATCTGCCGGTAAAATAGTCGAATTAAATCCTTCGTTAAAAGGAACTGTTAAATTGAGGTTGCAAAATAATCCACAAGATATTTTTCGTGGAATCATCCACAACGATGAACTATTTGATCTCACCATCTGCAATCCTCCGTTTCATGCTTCGCTGGCCGAAGCCCGTTCAGGAACGGTCCGTAAGATTAGTAACCTGACGAACAAAAAACCGAATAAACCGGTCCTGAACTTTGGTGGGCAGAACAGTGAATTGTGGTGCGAAGGAGGTGAATTGCGGTTTGTGGATGAGATGGTTCGCGAAAGTAAACAGTTTTCTGAATCTTGCTTTTGGTTTTCGACTTTAATATCGAAAGAATCAAATCTTGCCAGTGTATACGATTCGTTACGAAAAGCAGATCCTGTTGAGGTAAAAACCATTCCCATGGGCCAGGGAAATAAAATCAGCCGGATTGTGGCATGGACATTTCTTAGCCGGGAACAGCAGCACGACTGGATGAAGAAATAGTGGCCTGATCAGGGCCTTTTGCATAGGGGAAAAATCTAAAACAGAGAATTGCGCAATCCTATCGTTGAGAACCGCATAAATTTATGAATGAGCATATGGCTTCTGCCCACGATTCCTTCGCGAAACGTTTCAATGCAGTGCTTACTTAATTCATGGAAAAGCTGTAAATTTGAGGTATATTGATCAAGGGGTTTGGTTGCATTCGGTTTATATAGTGCCATTTTTGATCACAAGAGAACTGCTTAAATTTTGTAAATCATCTTATTAGAATAGATTATGGAAACCTCCAAAGACCTGAAACTTGCGGTATTAATAGATGCGGACAACGTTCCGTACGCAAATGTGAAAGAAATGTTTGAGGAAATTGCTAAATACGGGATTCCAACATTTAAAAGAATATATGCCGACTGGACAAAGCCAACCGTATCGGGCTGGAAAAATGTTCTTCTTGAAAATGCGATTACTCCCGTGCAGCAGTATAGTTATTCAACCGGGAAGAATTCGTCGGATAGTGCCCTGATAATTGATGCCATGGATATTTTATACACCGGTAAGGTTGATGGTTTTTGCATAGTTTCGAGCGACAGCGATTTTACCAGGCTGGCTACAAGGCTTCGCGAAGCAGGCATGATGGTTATTGGGATTGGAGAAAAGAAAACGCTTAATCCGTTTATAAAAGCCTGTGACAAGTTTATCTATATTGAAATCCTGAAAGCTGAAGCCGCAAGCCCGGCTGAAAACAGCAACCGGAAAGAATCTAAAAAATCGGCAAAACCGAAAAACGAACCTCTAAGCAAGATTGATCCTGAAATTATTAAACTATTCTCTGTAAGTATTACGGATCTTGCCGACGAAAATGGCTGGACTTTCTTAGGAGAGTTAGGCAACCTGATGCTAAAGAAAAAACCGGATTTTGATCCGCGTAATTATGGTTTTCCGAAGTTGTTGCCATTAATAAGAAGCATAAATAAGTTTGAAATTGACGAACGCGATTCGGGGAAAAATAACATCAAGCATATTTATATCCGGAAAAAATAATTTACTTGTTTATAGAGTTCCCCGCGCGAGCAGGAGAAACTCCTTGCCATTTACATCGGACTGATATACAATAGCATAATTGCTTTTCGGGCCAGCGTGCCAAATCTTGTTAATTGTTTTTAGAGAAAAATACAACACATATTGTGTTTTTCTCTAAGTTTGTCCCATGACTTTCGAGCATATACAACAGATTTTAAAAACTAAAACAGTCGGAATTGCCGGCTGTGGCGGACTGGGATCCAATTGTGCGGTAGCTTTGGCCAGGGTAGGAGTAGGGCGGTTAATACTTGCCGATTTCGACCTGGTTCAGGAAGGCAACCTGAACCGCCAGTTTTATTTTTACGATCAGATTGGCATGTTGAAGGTCGCAGCACTCAAGCAAAACCTGTTTCGTATTAACCCTGATGTGAGAGTTAACACCTTCGATATCCGTTTGTGCCAGAGCGATATTATCGAAATTTACGGTAAATGCGACGTAATTGTCGAAGCGTTCGATAAACCGGAAATGAAATACCTGATCCTGGACGCCGTTCATAATTATATGCCCGATAAATACCTCGTGATGGGTGTAGGTATGGCCGGATGGGGCGATAATAACCTGATCCGGAGCCGGCAGTCGGATAAACTGATCATTTGTGGAGACGAAATAAACGCTATTGCTGATGAATGTCCGCCACTGGCTCCCCGTGTAGGAATAGTCGCAAATATGCAGGCCAATGCTGTTCTCGAAATTCTGCTGGGCTCAAACGAACACCAGATTCATACTGAAAATTAACAAATGAAGATTATACTCAACAATAAAGAAGAAGAATTTGTTGGTGATCAATTCACTGTCAGTGAATTATTGCAAGCGAAGAATTTTACTTTTAAGATGTTAGTTATAAAAGTGAATGGTCATCTTGTAAAAAAGAGCGAACATAATACGGCCATGGTAAAGGACGGTGACGATGTAATGGTATTGCACCTGATATCCGGCGGCTGATCGTTCTACCGATGCCGCTTTACTTTTATGCCTGTTAATTAAGGAAATTTCAACTTCCTATCTGAAAATCACCAGCATAAGCCCTGTGATAAATGCTATAACCCACCATGCGTAAGCAAACCGTGAGTAAAGATGTAATCCTTTTGGCACAATGGTGCCAGCTTTAGTGGTTAAATGAAACCTCCAGATTAATATCGTATCGATAAACATGGCAGCCAGCGATGAATATCCCAGAATCCCATGTAGTGAAAATGCTGATTTTGATGATCCGATAATCATAAATACAGTTGCTGTAATATCCAGTATAATTCCAATAGTAAGAAAACGGAGAATAAATGGTGTTACCAGTTTTTTACGCTGCTCGGTAATAATTGATAAACTATACGAAAGCAATGCAAATATTACGATGTTTGCGCCAATCATTGAGTATGTGTTCATTAGTTGAGGGTTTTGGGATTAGGGTTTGGGGTTTAGTGTGGACTATCTAAATTGATATCCACAGAATGATTTTGTAGACTGAAGCTCACAGCTCAGGTTATCAGGTTGTGCTGGCCTTTGCGAGGCGCTGAAAGCTAAAATCGGATAGTTTTAACTGGAACCGCCGAAGCAATAAGCTGGCGGAAGGCGATTTATTTTTAACTTAGTACTTCTTCCCAGGAATATCACTCTGCACCTTTTCCATGCCTTTTCGGTCCTGAAGGGTAATAAACATGGTTTTCCCATCCTTACCTCCAAAAACTATATTGCTGCATTGTTTTCCTTTAAGAGGAATTTCGCGGATGAATTTTCCTTGCGGTGATAAAACAACTATAGTTCCTTTGCCCCAGCGTGCTATATAGAGGTTTCCTTTTTTATCGCATTTCATGCCATCGAGGCCGAAATCATCAAATTTGTAAAACAGCTTTTTGTTCGAAACATTACCTTTTTCGTCAACATCATATTTCCATACACTGAGTTGAACGCTTTCATTTACATACAGCGTTTTTTCATCAGGGCTTAATTCAATTCCATTGGTAGTGCCCATATTGGTTTCGAGTAAAACTGGTTTTGCATCCGGATCAACGCGCCAAAATTGCCCGACACTGTTTTTCCAGTCGGGATCGCTGGCAAAAATCTGCCCGTTGCTGTTCATGCATAAGTCATTGGGAGAATACATTCGCGGTTCATGGCAGAAAACACTCACTTTTTGTGTTAGCATATCCACATGAAGAATGTTGTGCCCGGTAAAATCCGGAAGAAACATATTGTCGTTTTTGTCAAACAAAATGCAGTTAGCGATGCTCCCAGCCGGTAGTCCGATAAACATTGAACATGTTCCGTCGGGGGCAACTTTGCCTATAGTGCCATCGTGCAGATAATTTACCACATACAACTGGCCGTTTTTATCAAAAGCCGGTCCTTCGATATTAGTAGAGAACAGGTTTTCGGCCGTAAGATCTTCGGCTACAAACATTTTCTTTGACCCGGTACAATTGGAAAGGGCAAAAACTGCAAAAGCTGAAATTGCTATTAACAGTGTTGAATTTAATTTTGACTTTTTCATTGGATTGATTTTTTGTATTATTAAAGATAAGCCAGATCCTACAAAAAAGAAATGTTTATGTCTGAAAATTCTTTTTTCACAATCTGATTTATAACTATTCACGCTTCGGCTTCGCTCAGCGCATCGCTTTTCACTATTCACTATTCATTATTCGTTATTCGTTATTCACTCTGCTATAATACTTCCGCCACTACAAAAGCACTTCCTCCAACCATGACAAGATCATTGGGCTCTGATGCGATTGTAGCAGCTTTGAGGGCTTCTCTTACGCTTGTATATGTTTTCCCTTTTATTGAAAATGCTTCAGCAAGTTTTGCCAGTTCTTCCGCATCCAATCCACGAGGAATATCAGCCTTACAGAAATAATAGCTTGCATCTTTCGGCAGTTTGCTCAACATGGTGCGTATATCTTTATCATTAACTACACCGATCACAAAATGAAGTTTTTCGTGTGGTGTTAAAGCAATCTGTTCAAGTACTTCGTTAATTCCATCCGGATTATGGCCAATATCCGCAATGGTAAGCGGGTTTCGTGAAATAGTCTGCCAACGTCCCATCAGCCCGGTATTTTTTACCACCTTGCGGATTCCCTGAAGAATGTATTTTTTATCGATTTGCCAGCCAGACTGTACGAGATTCTCAATTATGCAGAGTGTGGTCGCAAGGTTTTTCAGTTGGTATTTCCCTGAAAGCGGAGAAAGAAGCTGATATGAGCCTGAAGTAAGAACCGAATGATATTCCGCGGCAAGCAAAGGCGGACGATGTTTTGTAAAATGTGTTTTATTGAGCAAAATATGCTGGTCTGCAAATGTAATTTTACAGTGAAGTCTTTGTGCGAATTCATCGAAAATTAATTCAGTTTCTTCATGCGTTTCACCTATAACAACAGGAATTCCCGGTTTGATAATACCGGCTTTTTCGTGAGCAATAGCATTCAATGTTGTACCGAGAAACTGGGTATGATCCAGCCCGATATTTGTAATAACTGTAACAACAGGCTTAACAACATTTGTTGAGTCCAGGCGGCCACCCATGCCTGTTTCCATTACTGCAATATCAACATTTTCCTTTGCGAAATACCAAACAGCCAGCGCAAATGTCCATTCGAAAAAAGAGGGTTCTATATTGTTGAAATCGGATTGGTGTTGTTCAACAAAAGAAGTGACATCCCGTTTACTGATCATTTTGCCGTTAATCCTGATGCGTTCGCGGAAATCTTTCAGGTGAGGAGATGTGAATAGCCCTGTTTTATTGCCTGATTCCTGCAATACAGATGCCAGAAAGTGGGATGTTGATCCTTTGCCATTTGTACCTGCGATATGAATGCTTTTAAATTCTTTTTCAGGATTGCCAAGGATTTTGCAAAGGGCTATGGTATTGCTGAGATCAGCCTTATATGCCGCCGCCCCAATACGATGAAACATCGGCAATTGCTTAAAAAGGTATGCTAATGTTTTTTGGTATGTCATTTTTAGAGTTCAATGTTCAATGCTTCGCGTTCAAAGGTTCAAGGGTTCAAGTGCTTCGCGTACAAAGGTTCAAATGTTTTGTGTTCAAAGGTTCAAATGCTTCGCGTTCAAGGGTTCAAGAGTTCAAGGGTTCAACACTTCGACTTGCTTCGGCGAAAGCTCAGCAACCATCGCTCAGTGTGAAAAGGTTTCAAGGGGACTATTTTCTATTTTCTATTTTCTTTGGTTCAAGGGTTCAAGGGTTCAAATGCTTCGCGTTCAAAGGTTCAAAGATTAAAAGGTTCGCACTAAAAGTATAGAAGTTTAGCATTCATGTTTAAAACGAAAAATGGTCGAATTTAAAGGCACTTGAAACCTGAAACCTGAAACTTGAAATCCTGAAACCCTGGTTCAAATTAATTCCTTATACTCTTCGGTTTTCTTTCAAAAACCTTTTCATTTACGCTGATATTCAACCCATAGCTGAAATCATTCCATTTTCTCTGCAAATCGAAGTACGACTCATACCGGATACTCAATGTCACACCTTTCGTAATCTCTTTTCCGAATAAGAATTTTGAAGTTATCAGATCTCTGCCTTGGGTGGTAGAAAAGTCGCCGAATTGAGAGACCGATTGAAACAGGTAATCAGCTTTTGGGGCAAAATAGTCATCGCCATGAAACCAGCCAGTGCCAATTTGAATCCATTTATTCTTAAAAGTAATTGAGTTATGAGTTGCAAAGCCTGACTTGAAAGGAATTTTATTGGAATGTGATAATTCCATTGCCTGGATGTAGAAAGAGGAGAGTGTTATATGGTCAAGTATTTTCAATCCCGGCAAAAATGCGTATTCCAGTCCGGCTGCTATATTGGAACGTGTTTCTATAGGATTTTCAGACACATCAACCTGTCCGCCGAAATGATGAATAATACTCTGGAAATGAGCACTCAGGCCGCGGTTTTCGGAACGGTTGTTCAACGAATAGGATGCCAGTAGCCCGCCTGCTATTTCTTCCTGGTGCGCTTCACCCGGCATCAGGAATTTTTCCCAATCCACAAAAAAATCAACATGGACTTTTTTGCGGTCAAATAAAAACTGAACTCCGTATTCCGGATTAGTGCTAAAATAGTTATCCGTATTGTAAATAGGTTCAATATATTCATGCTTAAGCTGGCCATCCAACTGACCTATTATGATTTGGGCTCCCGGAAGAAAAGTATACCTGGCCCTGATTACCGGTAGTGATTTTTCAAAATTGTCCTTTCCATAAAAATAGCGCAGATACCAACCTGCACTCAGGCTGAATTTATCGCTGATCGACCAGCTTACTTCCGGCTGAATTATAGTGCCAATATAAGTGATTCCTTCGGTGTATGGCCCGAAATATTCATTGTTTTTAATGAAATTGTTGTTGTGAAAATGGATGCTGACAGTGCCTGAATCAGCCGATTCAAGATTAGCTGGCAGGTAGCTCTCATAAAAGTTTTGACTTTGCACACAATACGTAGTAAGTGTCAGCATGATAAGGAAAAGGATTCTGGTCATGTTTTTTTATTTCAGTTGGTGTGATGATGAATTTTTCTTTACGTATAAATTGAAAAGCAAGTTTTCAGAAAAGTTGAAGGAATTTATGAAAAGAAGAGTATAATGTCTTTGCCGTATTACTTCAGTGAAATGGAACGCGCAAAAATACCGCTTTCGGGTGAGTAAATAAAATGTGGTTTCCCGGTATTTATAATAATTAGCGAATAGAATAAATGGTGTAAATTTTCGGAATTAGCCAACCAATTATCAAATTATATCTATTCCAACATCCGACATTCAACATCCGACATCAAACATCCTACATCGAACATCCGACTTCAAACTTATTTCTGTTTCACAATAAAGTACGTTATTGTTCCTCGTTGTGCTTCAGGAGCATTGGAATCGCGCGCAAAGAGCGAGATCCGGGCAGCGTTTTCGGCCTGTTTGTACAAATTGGACTCCGTGATAGTAGTGCCTTTATCTCCGGCGGTTGCTGATATAACCTTCCCTTCAACGTTAACTTTAACGGAAACTACAATTTTCCCGTCTTCTGATGAGTTGAATGAAGGTTTAGGCAGGATCAGGGCCTTTCGTCCGCCAAGATCAAATGAAATGCCATTTCCTTTTTCCACAGGATTCTTTTGACTTTGCGATTCTTTTATATTTTTAGAGTTATCCTGTTTACCAGGTATTACGGGAATTTCCTGTTTGCTCCCTTTTGACTTTGCCGTGCTTGTATAAACAGTTTTGTGAACAACAGTTGATTCATCAGGCGTTTCAACGATTGATTTTCTGATTTTTCCCGAGATTAGATTCAGTTTATCTGTTTTCTTTTTCGAAGGAATAAGCGTTTCTGTATAGTTTTCATCCACTTCTTGCTGGCCTGTTTTGTTTTCCAACAGCAAATCTGATGCCTCGGGAGTTACTGAATGCACTTGCGTGTGAAGGGCGCTTTTATTTGTATCCTTTAAATTGAGGTTTATTTCAACGCCTGCTTCGTGCTGTAATGGGAGGGGTGTATGAAAAGCCAGCAACACCAAAACACCTGATACGAAAGCATGGAACAGCAATGTACCAGCAAATGCTGCCATTCGGTATTTGCGTTCATTTTGCTCGTTGTTCGTTAGCATTCGAAGGGATTGGGGATTGGGGATCGGGGATTGGGGATTGTTGATTGGGGATTAGGCAGAAGTGTTTCGAGAGAGTGGGAGATATAGAGACATAGAGACATAGAGACATAGAGACTAAGAGACGGAGAGACATAGAGAAGAGAGAAGAGAGAAGGGGGAAGGGAGAAGGGGGAAGGGAGAAGGGGGAAGGGAGAAGGGAGAAGGGAGAAGGGAGAAGGGAGAAGGGGGAAGGGAGAAGGGAGAAGGGAGAAGGGAGAAGGGAGAAGGGAGAAGGGGTGTCACTATTTAGGTGTAGTGGCAAGTATAACTTTGTGTTTGGTTTTTAATACTTTATTCATCTGGTTTACTGCTTCAATAACTGTTACAAATGATTGAACAGGAGCGGTTCGGTCAAGCTGCAGAACGATAACTCCTTCAGTTTGCCCGATCAGCGACTGGGTGAGAAGCTGCTGTAGATTCTGATCTGTAGCTGGTGTTTCGTTAACAAAAAACTGATTTTGATTATTTATGGAAACGAAAGTAGATTGTTTTGAGATAGTTTTACCGGAACCTGATGGAAGTAAAAGTTTAATAGCATTGGGAGCTACCAGCGTAGAGGTTAGAATGAAGAATATCAATAACAGGAATACCAGGTTCGACATGGATGCCATGCTGAACTCTGCACTTATTTTATTATGTGACTTAATAGCCATGAATGAAATGTTTAATGCGTTGTAGTTCGAAATATTCTATTCTTATTTAGTCGGCTCATGCAGCAGGTCCATAAATTCGGAAGCCCTGAACTGTAACATGTAAACAACCTTCTGAACCTTTGCTACCAGGATGTTATAACAGAAGTAAGCGATAATACCAACAATCAAACCGGCGACAGTAGTAACCATAGCCTGGTAAATGCCGCCCGAAAGTAATTGTATATCAATATTGTTGCTGGCCATCGACATGTCGTAGAAAGCTTTCACCAGGCCTATTACGGTGCCCAGAAACCCAAGCATCGGTGCTCCGCCTGCTACAGTGGCCAAAAGCGCAATATTCTTTTCGAGTTTAGCAACTTCAAGATTGCCAACATTTTCGATGGCTGCGTTAATATCACTTAAAGGTCTTCCAAGCCGATGGATGCCTTTCTCTATCATTCGGGCGATCGGCGTAGTATTGCTTCGGCATAACGACAAAGCTGAATCCATCCGGCCTTCGTGCATAAAGTCGCGGATATTATCCATAAAATGCGAATCCTCTTTCGATGCCCGGCCTATGATAATATACCTTTCAATAAATATATAGATTCCCATAACAGAGAGCAAAACAATAGGAATCATCACAGGTCCACCTTTTAATGTCAGATCCCATAGTGAAAGAGTTATTTCTGCTTGTTTTACCGGTTGTGGTACTGCTGCAATTACTTGTTTCACCGTATCGGCTGCGGCAATTACAGTATCACTTGATGCTCCTGTTGCCTGCACAATCTGAAGTATTACTCCGTTAATCATAAATAAAGGTTTTCAGTATAAAGGTAATTGTGTTCACGACAACTTCAGATAAAGTTGCATGTATTTTTAAACAGCACTTTGTTAATTCAATACTAACTGCATTTATCGTTTTATATTTTAATCCAAATGAAAAACACGGCAATCATTTCGATAAGCCGTGTTTTGAAGTTAATTTGAATATAAGCTAATCGCGATATTCAGCCAGGATTCACGCTTAATGTGATATAGAATCAAAAGCTGAAGGAACAACAACCTGTTCAGTTTGAATTGAGCTCTTGTCTTTACGATGTGACGCGTGAGGATGCCATCCCACCAGTCCAAGCATAATAAAGAAACCGATGATATAAGCAACGATAATAAACCACCCTTTTTTAACATAATCAGTTACTGAACGCATTTCGGGAAACATATTCGACAAAGCAACACCCGCCGATGATCCGAACCATATCATGGAACCGCCAAAACCAACAGTATAAGCCAAAACACCCCAATCATATCCTCCTTGTTCGAGGCAAAGCTTGGTTAAAGGAATATTATCAAACACCGCCGAAACAAAACCAAGGGAGAAAGCTGTCTGCCAGGTGGCTGCGGGAAGCTCATCAACAGGCATTAATGATGCACATGTTACCAGTGCAACCAGGAAGATTGTGCCCTGTAATGATTTGGGAATTTCATCCCATGGAGTCTTGCGTAACAGAGAACCGATCACGATTGCAATCCAAACACCAACTGCCGGGAAATCCATTAAGTAATTGGTGAGTATTGCCCCGATCAGGATCAGCGCAACAATCAGGATTTTAACTGAATCAATTTTTACAACTTTATTTTCATCTTTTGTAATACGGTTATACCTGTCCTGTATAATTGCAGCCGGAATACCAAAAAGAAACAATGCCGGAATGGCAGCGGAATACGCATGAAGAACATCAACCGGGTTCACTCCATCAATCCACATTAATGTAGTTGTAGTGTCACCAACTACAGACCCTGAACCACCGGCATTGCTTGCCGCAACAATACCCGCGAGGTATCCTAAATGAACTCTTCCTTTAAAAACTACAACGGCAACGGCTCCGCCTATCATTGCTGCAGCAATATTATCCAGAAAGCTTGATATTACGAAAACCAAAGCCAGTAACAGAAATCCACCTTTCCAGTCATTAGGAAGGATTGCAGGCAGTTTATCGGGAATTCCTGATTCTTCAAAGATTTTGGCCAGAATCCCAAAACCAAACAACAAACCTGTCAGGTTAAGTAAGGTACGCCATTCGCCTTCCTGGTCTGCGGTTCCTGAAATATGTTCAATAAATGAATAGTCAGGCAAGAACAGATATTTCAAAATAAGCAATGATAACAATCCACCCAAGGCCACAAACATGGTTTTATTATGGAAAACAGCTACTCCGATCAGCGTTAGCGCAAAAAATATAAACTCAAGCCTGATGCCGAAAATCAAGGGAATTACAGCCGGAACTGCTGCAAATGTTAATGCCGGGAGCAACAAAAAAGCCACTGTTATTATGGCAATCAATACGTGATTGTTACGGTTCATAAAAGTCTTTTTACGCTATAAGAGGATTTCCAATTTAGTATTACTTTCAAAAAAAAGCATTTTTTTTTGAAGGCACAAAAGTAGATAAATTCAATATAGAATTCCTATTTCAAATCCATGAAATATTGATGTAATTTATGACTGAAAATTATGGCAAATATAAAGCTCCGCCCGAAACATTGCGGGATGCGCCGGTTACCGAAGCCAGGCAATTGGGCTTCTCTTCCATGCGCAACAAACCCAGAAAAGCAAACACCAAAGCTTCTTTGTAATTTACGGTCTTCGGATCAGGAATAATTAGTTTAACAGCCGTATTCGCAGCAATCCTCTTAACCAGGTAATTGTTAAAAGTGCCTCCGCCGGTTGTAAGCATTTGCTTAAGTGGATCATTATCCAGACAGGCTGCAATTTGAATAGCTATATGTTCGCAAAAAGTACTTGCGGCATCTTCGGGGCTGATATTATACAAAGCTAGCATTGGGATAATTTCCTTTTCTATCCATTCTCTGCCCAGCGACTTCGGTGGTTGAATATGATAGTAGCCCAGGCTGTTGAGTGTTTGGAGTAATTCTGTGTGAACAAAGCCCGAAGCTGCCATTTCCCCGTTTTTATCAAAGGATTTTCCTTTTTGTCCGGCAATATGGTTCAGGATAATATTGGCAGGCGAAATATCAAAGGCAACCCGCTTACCATTGAGCTGCATGGAGATGTTGGCAAACCCGCCCAGGTTAAGACAATAGTCGTATTGGGCAAAAAGCAACTGGTCGCCAATGGGTACCAGCGGAGCTCCTTGTCCGCCTGCTGCAACATCTCCTGTGCGGAAATCACAAACAACCGGCAATCCGCATCCGGAAGCAATAGCTGCGCCTTCGCCAATCTGAGAAGTATAATGTTTTGCCGGATTATGGAAAATTGTATGCCCATGGCTGGAAACAAAATCAGCCGAAATCCTGTTATTGTTGATAAAATCCAGGATTAACCGACCTATATATCTTCCGTAAGCGGTATGGATTTCCGCATATTCCATGGCTGAAGCAGATGGAAGTGCTTTAAGCCTGCTCAGCCAGGATTCGGGATAAGGAATGGTTTCACATACTCCTAAATAATAACTAAAACCGTTTTCGGTTTCTTCAAATATGCAATGTGCAAGATCAACCCCATCAAGTGAAGTACCCGACATGATTCCGATGATGCTGATTGTTTTCATCTGTTTATTTTTTAATTGTTTACGGGTCAGATGGAATACGCCATGAGAATAATCATTCCGGTTGGTGAGCAAATTTTCTGCTCATGGCTATTTCATGCGTTATTATTTGATTTTTACGGGTCGCATGGAATACGCCAGATTGATCATAATATCATCTTTGGTTGGTGATTTATTCAATCATGGCTATTTCATCTATATTTTTAAATACGAGTAGTCCCCTTAATGAGAACTCTAAATGGAAACCCTTTTTGGTTATACTACTTCTTCTGGCGCTTCCTTTTTTCGTATCAGCCGGATTTTGTTAAATATTTCAATTTGCAAACTACTTTCAGCTTCAATATCAAAATCATCCTGTAAACCAAGCCAAAACTTTGCCGAATTTCCGAAATAAGAACTAAGTCTTAATGCTGTGTCAGCAGTAATCCTACGTTTGCCTTTTAGAATCTGGGAAATCCTGGTCTGAGGAATTTCCAGATCTTTTGACAATCTGTATGCAGAAATATTCATCGGTATCAGAAATTCTTCCAATAGGATTTCTCCAGGATGTACATTGGTTAAATTTGCCATTTTTGTTGGTTTTTTAATGGTATTCAATTATTTCTACCTCGGTCGCTAAGCCGTTTTCCCAATTGAAGATTATTCTCCATTGGTCATTGATGCGGATACTGAAAAAGTATTGTGATTTGCCTGATAGTTTCTCAAGTCTGTTTGACGGCGGAATTCTCAGATCATTTATATTTTGAGAGTTATTTAGCATTCTCAGCTTTCTTCTTCCAATTTGTTGGATTTCTTCAGGCAGCTGATTTACTCTTTCACCATTCCGGATTTTTTCCGTCGCTTTAGAACCAAATGAAATAATCATAACGCTCTTTCAGATTAGTGACGTCAAAGGTAACTATTTTATCATAAAATTGTAGTGAATTCTATAGTATAGTTAACCAAAGTGATATAAAAATATTACAATACCTCCAGCACTTTTTCCATTTTTATTCCTCTTGATCCTTTTACCAGAATGGTGAAGTCTTTAATGTTTTCCTGCCGAAGCCATTCAAGGGCTTTATCTGAGTTGTCAAAACATTGGAATTTATCTATGGCAACGGATTTAAAATCAGGACCAACAAAAACCACGCGCTCAAAACCTGATTCACTCACAAGATTTACTATTGCCAGGTGTTCAGCAGGGCTCTCATCGCCGAGTTCAAGCATATCGCCTAGGATAACCATTTTATGGGGTGCATTTACCTGCCTGAAATTCTCAATTGCAAGCTGCATACTGGTAGGATTTGCATTATAGGCATCCAGGATAATGGAATTTTTAGCTGTTTTCATAGCCTGGGAACGGCTGTTGGAAGGCTGGTATGAACTGATTGCGGCTTTAATTTTATCCTTAGGGACATCGAAAAAGGTACCGAGGCAAATAGCCGCCATTACATTTTCGAAATTATAATTCCCGACCAGGTTTGTTTTGATAGTAATAATCTCATTTTCAAACAACCAGTCCAATTCCAGTGTCGAAGTGTTTTTCCTGGCTTCTCCCCGTGTTTGTATCCCTTCTTCTTTGCCATATAAAATCCTTTTCATCCTGGATGTAAGTTCCATCAATAAAGGGTTGCCGGAATTTACAAATACAGTTCCCGCCGAATTCCGAAGCCAGTAATAAAGCTCATTTTTAGCTTTAATAACACCGTCATACCCGCCAAAGCCTCCCAGGTGTGCCTTGCCTATATTTGTGATTAGTCCATGTGTAGGTTCTGCAAGCTGACAAAGCTGCGCAATTTCAAGCTGATGGTTAGCGCCCATTTCAACAATAGCAATTTGTGTTTTTTCTGTTATATCCAACAAAGTTAAAGGAACGCCAATATGGTTATTGAGATTACCTTTAGTGGCGGTAACAGAATATTGCTGACTCAATACGGCATTTATCAGCTCTTTGGTAGTTGTTTTACCATTACTTCCTGTTATTGCTACAACAGGAATATTTAACTTCCGCCGGTGCATTAGCGCCAGTTTCTGCAATGCGTCGAGAGTATCATTTACCAGTAGCGTTTTGTTGCCGGAATAAGCCTCATTATCAATCACAGCAAAAGCGGCACCGGCATCCAGGGCAATACCTGCGTATTTGTTGCCATCGAAGTTGTCCCCTTTAAGCGCAAAAAAGAGGCTTCCTGGAATAATCTGCCGCGAATCAGTTGAAATAGCCCGATGATTAAGATAAACGGAATATAATTCTTCTATGGAGATAGGCATGTGAACAGTAAAGTTTAGAGTATGCAAATTACTTAAAATAAAAAACCCATCCGTATAGGGGATGGGTTTTTTACAAACAAAATAAGTTTTATTTCCTGCCTGCCGATGATCCGCCTACACTGCCCATCGCGCAACGAAAGCCGATGTAGTTGGTCGACATTTTTTCGTCCAGAGAACGGCGTGCTGCAGGGCTCAGATAGT
>JAURYB010000160.1 GCA_030654075.1 Bacteroidales bacterium
CCGGATTGTCCGTAGGACATTAATATTCATTGTCTTATATTGATCCCCTTACGGGGAATGGGGATTGGAGTTGTATTTTTTTTATTGATATTTTTCCCCTACGGGGAAAATCAAATCGATAACGTGCATGGATTATGAAAAGAATGGCAAGTTATCCTTGCATAGGTTAATGTGTGGACAGCAGACAATGAATAGATAAACAGTTATTTATCTATTTCCCAGCAGACCCTACTTTAGTGTTTATTATTCTGTGTTATATGTTTTTCCTTACTTTTTAATTCTGGCTTGTCCAGGTTAGGAATTAGGGTTTTGGCTTTAGTGGTTGGAAAATATAACGTTTTCCGCGTATTCCGCGCAGCCGAAGAGCAGCGTTCAATTTGCAAAAGTTCAAAAAGTTAAAAAATTCAAAGGTTGAAAAGGTTCAAAAGTTCAAACGGTTCAAAAGTTCAAAGGATCAATAGTTTTGAAAGACTATTTTCTATTTCCCCATTTTCTGTTTTTCACGCTTTAAATTCAATCCAAACTCGTCTGCGTTAGCCCCTCCGGGGTTTGGGGTAACTTGTAAACTAAAGGGTTCCTGCTTCGGTCCTCGCAGTGACAGATTTAAGGGTTCAAAGGTTCAAAAGCTCAAAAGCTCAGGATACAGTGGTTTTATTCACTGGTTTTCACATCTGACCATTAACGATTAACTATTTTCCACTAACTTTTCCCCTGACTATCCCTATACATTATCTCAATTTCAACTTTAAACTGCTCAGCAACAACTCTTCGTTTAATCTTCAGCGAAGGTGTTAATTCACCAGTCTGAATAGTGAACTCAGCTGGAAGAAGCACGATTTTCTTTACCTGTTCGTAAGGGGAAAGATCCTTTTGAAGTTCATTAATACGTTGTTGGTAGAATTCAACGACAGCCAATTCCTTCACCTGGTATTCTTTCTTCATTTTTTCAAGACCCAATTCTTTCATTAGCTCTTCAAAAGCAACAGCAGCGGGAACAACAAGTGCTGTAACGTATTTGCGTTCGCTGCCAATTATGGTAATCTGTTCAATATATTTATCACCGGAAAGCAAGGATTCGATTTTCTGAGGAGCAATGTATTTTCCTGACGATGTTTTGATAATATCCTTGATCCTGTCCGTAAGGAAAAGATACCCGTTTTCATCAAGCCGCCCGGCATCTCCAGTACAAAAATATCCGTCCTTCATCACTTCAGCGGTGAGTTCCGGCTTTTTGTAATAACCTTGAAAAACAGTTCCGCCTTTTACCATTATCTCGTCGTTGTCGCCTATTTTTACATCAAGCGTAGGCATTATTTTCCCAACTGAACTTGTATTGATATCATCATCCAGGAAACAGGTAACTGATGCTACTGTTTCAGTGAGTCCGTACCCGATTTTAATATGAATACCAACCTGCTCGAAAAAATGGATGATATCAAGCGAAAGAGCAGCACCACCACAGACCATAAACCTGAAATTACCACCTAATACTGCACGGCCTTTTGAAAGCACGAGTTTATCAGCGATAGCATATGCAATCCGGAGACCTAACGGAACGGGTTGCTTGATGCACAAATAGTTAAAGCGTTGACCCCCCATACTGATGGCCCATTTAAACATTGCTTGTTTTGTTTTGGAACTTCGGGCAATTTTTGCGTTTACTCCTTCGTATGTTTTTTCAAAGAAACGTGGCACCGAGCACATCACAGTTGGTTTAACCACCTGAACAGCGTCAACCACTTCCTTCGGATTTCGCAGGTAATATGAAGTCATTCCATTGCTTAATGCAATAAAAGTCCAGCCCCGTTCAAAAATATGGCTCAGTGGCAGGAAACATAGCGAAACATCTTTATCACTGATAGTAATCCGTAAATCGTGAATGGTAACACAATGTCTGAAATTTGAAACCGAGAGCATTACACCCTTTGGTTCGCCTGAAGTACCTGAAGTATAAAGAATGGAACACAAATCCGAATCCTGTGCGTCGGCACTCACCAACTTCAATTGTTCTGCATAATTGTTATCGCTGCCTGATTTCAGAAAATCAGATAAGTGTTCAGAACTTGATTTATCATCAAGTTTCACCACCGAATCGAAAGCGACAATTTTTCGTAGTGTGGGCACTTTTTCGAAAAGAGTTTTTGCTACATCATATTGTTCCTGTTCTCCTACCAGGCAGATCACACTTTCTGTTTCATTAAGCATATATTCAGCCTGAGCCGCGCTGGTTGACGAAAATAAAGGAACCGAAACAGCTCGTATAAGTTGCAGCGCATAATCCGAAATGGTCCATTCGGGCATATTTCGCGACATAATTGCAACTTTATCACCCTGTTTTACTCCGTTAGCCAGCAGTGCTTTAGCTGTATCTTCAATAGATTGCCAGAAAGCTGCCCAACTGATTGGAGTCCAGCTTTTATCGCTTTTCTGATAGAACAACGCGTTACGTGAACCGTATTTAAGGCTGTTCTGGTAGATTATTGTTGTAAGAAGCTGGTTGTCCATAGTAAATAAAGTTTTGTTTATGTGTCCTGAAAAGGGCGGTGAATGTTGCTTAAACCGTTCGTTTCAGTTAAGAGCCGGGAATTATACCGGTTTAAATCGATGTAAAGGTATAATATTATTATAAAAAGCACAACACATATTGATAGCTGCATACCAGCATTTTGCAGTTTTTTACATAATCATTTTAATATTATGGTTTGGATCTGGATTGTTTTCTACCACGGAGACACAGAGAACATAGAGATGCACGGAGTTTATTTTTTTTTGTCTAAAATCCCAACTTAAAATAGTTTCTTTCGTTCGCAGCTTAAAGTAAGGGATTGAGATTATAAAAGGCGAGCTTATATCTTTTCTCGGTGCTCCTCAGTGCTCTCTGTGACTCCGTGGTTTTTCTTCATCAGAATTTTAAGCAGAAAAGCCTGATAATCAGGCTAGATGTCCTGGTTGCCTGCTGAATTGGTATACTGCTTCAGACTCCTTTTCAAAAAGCACCGCCAAAAACTCCTCTAAAAAAGGTATCTTTGCGCCTCATTAACAAACAGAAATGATTTCAGTAGACGGACTTACAGTAGAGTTTGGAGGGACCACGCTTTTTAAAGATGTATCTTTTGCAATAAACGAAAAGGACAGAATTGCGCTCATGGGCAAGAATGGCGCAGGAAAATCAACCTTACTTAAAATAATATCAAGCACCAAATCGGCTACACGGGGAAAAGTGTCAGCACCTAAAGACGCGGTTATTGCTTATTTGCCTCAACATTTGCTGACTAACGACAGTCGAACCGTTTTCGAAGAGGCGGCACAGGCTTTTGCCCATGTTTTCGAAATGCAGGAAGAAATTGATGAGCTTAACAACCAGCTTTCGTCGCGTACAGATTACGAATCGGCTGAATACTATGAGCTTATTGATCAGCTTTCGACATTAAGCGAAAAATTTTATTCCATCGAAGAAATTAATTACGACGCGGAGGTAGAAAAAATATTACTGGGTTTAGGATTTGTTCGCGAAGATTTCAATCGTCCAACCGGTGAATTCAGCGGAGGCTGGCGTATGCGTATTGAGCTTGCAAAAATCCTGTTACAAAAACCTGATCTTTTGCTGCTTGATGAGCCTACTAACCATATGGATATTGAATCCATTCAATGGTTTGAGGATTTCCTGATTAACAGTGCTAAGGCAGTTATCGTAATTTCACACGACCGGGCATTTGTTGATAATATCACCACCCGTACCATCGAAGTTACAATGGGACGTATTTACGATTACAAGGTAAATTATTCCTCATACCTTCAGTTGCGTGGCGAAAGGCGTGAACAACAGCAGAAACAGTTCGACGAACAACAAAAATTTATTGCCGATAACCAGGATTTTATCGACCGCTTTCGCGGAACGTATTCCAAAACCAACCAGGTGCAGTCGCGGGTAAAAATGCTCGAAAAGCTTCCTGCTATTGAAGTTGACGAAGAGGATAATTCATCGTTGCGCCTAAAATTCCCTCCATCTCCACGATCGGGAAGTTACCCGGTTATACTTGAAGGAATGTCGAAAAGTTATGGTAATCATAATGTTTTTTCGAATGCTTCATTCAGCATCGTACGTGGCGAACGGGTTGCTTTTGTTGGAAAAAACGGCGAAGGTAAATCTACCCTGGTGAAAAGTCTGATGGGCGAAGTTGATTACGATGGCAAACTTACTCTCGGTCATAATACTATGATTGGTTATTTTGCACAGAACGAAGCCTCGTTGCTTAATGAAGAAAATACTGTTTTCCAAACTATTGATGATGTAGCTAAAGGCGATATACGCACGAAAATAAAAGATCTGCTCGGTGCATTTATGTTCGGCGGCGACAGCTGGAATAAGAAGGTAAAAGTTCTTTCGGGTGGTGAGCGTACAAGGCTCGCCATGATCAAACTGTTGCTTGAACCTGTGAATTTGCTGATTCTCGATGAACCTACCAATCACCTTGATATGAAGACAAAAGATATCCTGAAAAGCGCGTTACAGGATTACGACGGAACGCTTATACTGGTATCACACGATCGGGATTTCCTGGATGGACTGGTGAGTAAAGTATTTGAATTTGGCAATAAACAGGTAAAAGAACACCTTACCGATATCAATGGTTTCCTTGAAAAGAAGAAGATGGAGAATCTAAGGGAATTGGAGAGAACCGGCAAAAAATAGGTAAAGACGCGATGCCTCGCGTCTCTACCTAAAACAACGCCTCGCGTCTCTATCTAAAACAACGCCTCGCGTCTCTACCTAAAACAACGCCTCGCGTCTCTTAATAGGATGAAGGAAAAAGGTAAAAAAATCTAAATAGTAGAGAATAAAAATTGAGTCGAAAAAAATGCGTAGCAAAATTGATTTGCAAAATCGTAAATTATTTCTGTTAAAGTTGTCCCTTTTCTGCCTGTTTAATGCAACTTTCTTATGATTAATCAGTTATATCTGATTAATTCATTAAAGTAGAAATTCACATTATTGTTTTCATAAAATGGGATCGAAAAAGAAGGCCTGGAGTAATTCCAACACATTCTGCTTTTTTATTAAGCGGAGAATCATGCATATTTCACTTATTTTTTCGGCAGTTGCACTTCTGGCATTAGTGCCATATAAAACATCTGAAAGTGCATCTTTAGCTGTTGAACCGGTTGCAGTACATGAGATAACGCTGGTTTTCACCGGTGATATTATGCAGCATATGCCCCAGGTTGATGCAGCCTGGAATGAAGACCTGGGTATTTATATTTATGATTCCTGTTTTAAATATATTGCACCATGGCTTGCCGGAGCTGATCTGTCAATCTCTAATCTCGAAACTACTCTTGCCGGAAAACCTTACAGTGGTTACCCTGCCTTCAGTTCACCCGATGAACTTGTGAAAGGCATGCTGAATGCAGGTATTGATATTGTCGGCACAGCCAATAACCATTGTTGCGACCGGGGCAGGACTGGTATCGAACGAACTGTCAGTATACTCGACAGCCTTGGAGTGATACATATGGGGACGTACAAAAATGCAGATTTCTATAGAAAATCGAATCCGAAGATCGTTAATACAAGAGGTTTCAGGCTGGCTTTTTTAAATTATACCTATGGGACCAATGGTATTCCGGTGCCTGAAAACAATGTAGTTAGCCTTATCGAAAAAGACCGCTTGCTTGCGGATATGAATGCGGCGCATGATTCAGCAGTTGATATGACGATTGTTTTTATCCACTGGGGCGAAGAATACCAGCGGGCACCAAATGCATTTCAGAAAGACATTGCTGCTTACCTTTTTGCTAACGGTGCTGATATTATCATAGGATCGCATCCACATGTTATACAACCTATGGAGTGGCGTAAATCCGATACTCTTAAAAAAGAACAACTGGTGGTTTGGTCGTTGGGGAATTATGTATCGAACCAGCGAAAACGATATACGGATGGTGGTGCCATGTTTTCAGTAAAACTTCAGAAGGAATCAGGGCATACAAAGATAAAAGAGGCAGGTTACCGGTTGACCTGGGTGTACAATCCTTTGGAGAAAGGAAAGAGGCAATATTATATTCTGCCGGCAGCAAGGTTTGAAAATGATACGATTTTACTGGATACTCAGGCCAGAGGCGACTTAAAGCAATTTTTAACCGACTCAAGGGAATTACTCGAAAGTTACAATTTGAATGTAGGTGAATTAAGATAAAAGGCATGTCGGTTTATAGAATTCCATATTCTGCATTTATTCAAATTGTATTAAAAACGAATAAGCAAAAAATGGCTTTGATTTACCAATTTCCTCGGTTATACATCACATTTGCGCGATTTTAATCTGCATGTGTGAATGCGATAAATGTTTTATTTCTCATCTCCTTGTAAGCTCGAATTTATGAAAAAATATTTACTGATATTGTCTTTTTGCTCCACGGTGCTGTTTCTGTCAACAAATATCTGCTTTGCACAATGGGAGAATAATTTAATGTTAACAAATAATCCTGGATCATCAGCTACAACCATGAATAATGCAGGTTGCATTGCTGCCAGTGATGAGTTTTTACATGTGGTTTGGACTGACAATCGGAGCGGAGAGGCTGAGGTATATTATAAACGTTCAACAGATCAGGGTAAGACATGGGGAATGGATACCCGTATCTCGGATTTGGGAAGTGCGTCTGCCAATCCAACAATTGCCGTTTCCGGTTCAGTAATTCATGTGGTTTGGAATGATGACCGTGACGGGAATCTTGAAATATATTATAAAAGTTCAACAGATGGTGGTTTAACCTGGGGTGCAGATACCCGGTTAACGAATGATTCTGATGTTTCGCAACATCCTTCCTTATCTGTTTCCGGTTCAAATGTGCATGTTGTTTGGTATGATGATCGTACTTTAAATGGCCAGATATTTTATATACACTCTCCAGATGCTGGCGTAAGCTGGGACTCAGAAAAACAATTGGAGTCAAACGAAAACTTTTCAAAAATCACTTCGGTTGCTTCTTCGGGCAGTGATGTTCATGTTGTTTGGCATTCGATGAATATAATCAGTGGCACGGATAACCTGTTTTATACTCATTCCACTGACGATGGCTTAAGCTGGAGTTCACCTGAACAGCTAACCAATGATCTGACCTGTGTTTATCCTTCTATTGCCGTTTCCGGATCAACCGTACACGTGGTTTGGTTCGATGGTCGGGATGGGGGAGGTTCCACTGAGATTTACTACAAACAATCTTCAGATGAAGGCAGTACCTGGGGGCCTGATACCCGGCTGTCGAACAATACCGGTTATTCAAGTTACCCGTTTGTAATGGCTTCGGGTGCAAATGTGCATTTGGTGTGGCAGGATAATCCGGATTCAAAAATTAATATATACTACAGGCAATCAGTTGATTATGGTTTAAACTGGGATACGGAACTGGAACTTTCAAATGCTACCTATGCTTACTATGGCTCTGTCGCAGCTTCTGCTTCAGCATTGAATGTTGTCTGGACCGAACGCGTTTTCGGTAACGATGATATTTTATATAAACGTAACCTGGCCGTTAATCCGGTAGGATTAGCTGAATTTGCAAAATCCGGGAATAAATTGAACGTCTATCCCAACCCGTTTTTAAATGAAATTACCGCTATTACGAGTGATAATCTGCCTGGTGAAATAATTATTTATGATATTTCTTCAAGAAAATTAATCCAAAAGGAATTTACAAATACTATAACTATAGACGCATCGCAACTTCCAAAGGGGATTTATATCTGCGAAGTGAGGAATACCGGAGGTGTTCTGCAGAATAGTAAGCTGGTGAAAAACTGATGCTGTTTGAACGGTTTCCTGTAATGGGTTTTTAACCGGTTTCTTTATAATAACTTTGATATTTGCCAGATGTTTCCCTGTTCCTAACAGGTTTGATTTTCACCTTATTTCCAGGTGTAACGTAACTGCTTTTCTTAATTTCTTTACTTTCCCATCTGTCGCATCGTTTCCGCTGCTTCATGGAATAATGGGCTATTCTTGATTCTCTAAATCAGAAGTTATATCTTTACCTTCATAATCCGGATTGTGTCCTGATCTTAAGACCGGTTTTCGGATTTATCTTTCTTGAAAAAGAATGATTTGCAATACTTATTCCCAAACCAGTCAGTATGAAACGGTTATTTATAATCTCCAACCGGTTGCCCTTGCAGGTAACCGACGTTAACGGTAAAAAAGAAATACTCCCAGTCACCGATGGGTTTGATTCAGGCCTGAAGAAGTTCTATCAATCTTATGATATAAAATGGATTGGACGTGGAGGTGTAAATATTGACGAAATCAGTGAAGCTGAAAAGATTAACATCGACAACAAATTCCGTAAGGATAATTGCATCCCGGTTTACCTTGATAAACAATTGAGAACTGAATTCCTGGAAGGATTTTGTGACAATACCATCTGGCCGCTTTTCAATTATTTTACACAAATCGCACGGTACAATCCAACCAATTGGGAAGCGTATAAAAAAGTCAACCAGATTTATGCGGCAGTCATAGTAAAATATGTAAATGAAGACGATGTAATCTGGATTCATGATCATCATTTAATGTTGCTTCCGCAACTGATCCGTGAGAAATTCCCCAATATCTCGATCGGATATTTCCAGCACATTCCTTTTCCTTCTTTCGAAATATTCCGCCTTTTACCCTGGCGCATGGAACTGCTCGAAGGCATGCTCAGCGCCGATCTGGTAGGCTTTCACACCTATGATTATCAACGTCACTTTATGAGTTGTGTCCGCAGGTTGCTTGGGCACGAAACTGTTTTCAACCGCATACGACTAAACGAACGGATTGCCATCGTTGATGCATTCCCAAAAGGTATTGATTTTGATTTTTTCAACAACACAGCAAAAGAACTGGCTAAAAATACCGACGACCAAAAGTCGGAAATCCGCAAAGAAATCGAGTATTTGAAAAAAGCAAAAAGCCGAAAAATCATCCTCTCAATCGACCGCCTGGATTATACGAAAGGAATCCCTGACCGACTGCGGGCTTTCGAGCTGTTCCTTGAAATTCATCCCGACTATATAGGCAAGGTGAGCTTGTTCCTGTTTGTAATTCCTTCGCGTGAAACAATTACTGACTACAAAACCCTGAAAAAGCAAACGGATGAACTGGTTGGCCACATCAATGGTAAATACGGAACTATTGGCTGGATGCCGGTTTCGTATTTCTATAAATCATTAAGCCGGCTCGGAATGATAGAATTATACAGCTGTGCCGATATTGCTTTAATAACGCCTACCCGCGATGGAATGAACCTGAATGCGAAAGAATATATAGCTTGTCGTACAGATGAAACCGGTGTGCTCATTTTAAGCGAAATGGCTGGCGCTGCCAAGGAACTCGGCGAATCGTTAATTGTAAATCCTAATAACAGAGCCGAAGTGGCTGAAGCAATTTACCAGGCTCTAAATATGCCTGAATCAGAACAGGCAGAACGGATTTCTGTGCTTCAAAAAAGGTTGAATATTTATAATGAAGAGCGTTGGGCATCAGATTTTATAAATAGCCTCGAAAGTGTTAAAGCCCTGCAGGCTACTAATTTTACTCGCAAAGTAAACAGCGCCATTATAAATGAATTGGTTGATACCTATAACAATGCAGAAAAAAGAATCATCTTCCTGGATTACGACGGAACGCTTACCGGGTTTTACAAAGATCCGCAAATGGCCATGCCCGACCAGGAACTGTATTCGATTATAGGAAAACTGATTTCTGATGAGAATAATACTGTTGTAATAATCAGCGGAAGAGACAAGGAAACCTTATCAAAATGGTTCGACAAATCTCCGCGCCTGGCATTTATTGCTGAACATGGAGTCTGGAGCAAAAATCCGGATGGCAACTGGAAAATGACCGATCAGATTGATAAGCAATGGATGGGAATTATTGAACCCGTTCTGCAGAATTTCGTGGATCGTACACCTCGCTCATTTATTGAATACAAAAACTATTCGCTGGTATTCCATTACCGCGGCACCGACCCGGATATGGGCCAGCAGCGCGCCTGGGAGCTGAAGGACAATTTGAAAGATTACTTATCCAACCTGAATCTCGAAATTATGGATGGCGATAAAGTAATCGAAATTAAAAATGCCGGCATCAACAAAGGACGGGCTGCACTGGCTAAAATCGGGAATGTAAAGTTTGATTTTATTTTGGCCATTGGCGATGACTGGACCGATGAATTCACCTTTAACGCTATGCCTGAACAGGCTTATACCATCAAAGTCGGAACGAAAGCTACGGCAGCAAAATACTACTTAAGTGATGTTACCGATGTGAGGAGTTTGTTAAGTAAATTCGAAGAGTAAACGATAGGTTGGCTGGCTAATCAGGATTGGAATCGTTAGTTCTTAATTCTTCTCAGATCCAGGTCCTGGAAATCAAAACTGAAATCAATATCAGGTGAAATGCCTTTCATCTTTATGCTCTGAGCTTTACCTTCTTCATCAAGGCTGAAAATGGCAAAAGCGTCAGCGTTCATATCCTGGTATTCCCATTTTATAGCAAAGGAATTTGCTTTGTAAAAACTCATCGGACCGTTCAGTTTTGGCGATCGGTACGACCTGAACCAGAGCTGGTTATTTTTGATTGATACTTCAACTTTGCCGAACCATTTATCTTCATAAATACCGGTATAATTTTCTGTCCTAATTGGTATTGAATTTGCCGAAGCAACTGTTTTCCAAACAGCAGTGGTTACTGAATCAGCAGCTTTATTGCCAGCTTCCATACGCGAGTAATATTTATCAATCCAATTGTAATCATCCAGGCCTAAATAGCTGTCGACAATTGTTTGTGAAACGGCCGAGAATAAAGCGCCACCACCGGATTCTGTATTTGTCAGCACCACTACTCCCAGGTTTAAGTCCGGGATCATAATCGTTTTCGAGAGCATTCCGGGTAATCCACCGGTATGATTCACATTCAGATATCCTTTTGTATCGCTCAAAAACCAACCTAATCCATATCCGGCAAAATGAGAGTTATACCGTGGATTTGGATTTGCATCGGTGATGGTGCGTAATTTCCACATTTCGCGCTGGCTGGATTCTGAGAAAAGACGATTTTCAAGGTTTTTACCAAACTTGCCTTTATTCAGATGGACCAGCATCCAGTTACTCAGATCATCCACGTTCGATACAATCCCGCCGGCAGCGCCGTTTACCATTTCCTGGTACACAGGAATAGTTCTGATTGTTCCTGTTCCGGTTGAATGAGGTATGGCAAGGTTCCTCCTGTCGATCATCTGCGATAAGGAACTGTAAGTGTTATCCATCTGCAGAGGTACAAGAATCCGTGTTTTAACAAATTCTTCCCAACTTATGCCACTGACTCTTTTTATAACTTCGCCGGCCACCAGGTAAAGCAGGTTATTATAATCGGATTTTGTGCGGAACGCTGAAACAGGTTCGAAATATTGGAAGTTGGAAAGTATATCTTTCATCGTAAAATCAGACCCATCAGGAAAAAACATCAGGTCGCCGGCACCCAAACCCAGACCACTTCGGTGCGTTAACAAATCCTCAATCAGGAAATTATTGGTAACATATTCGTTGTACATGGTGAATTCGGGTATATACTTTTTCACCTTATCCTTCCACGAAAGTTTGCCTTCTTCAACCAGGATAGCCAAAGCCGCGGTTGTAAAAGCCTTGCTGTTTGAGGCAATTTCAAAATTGGTATTCTCATCTACTTTCTGCTTGGTAGCGACCGATTTTACTCCGTAGCCTTTTTCGTGTACGATATTGCCGTCTTTTACAATGGCAACGGCAACTCCCGCAACATTGAATTTTGACATGGCTTTTTCTACAAGCTGATCGATCTCCGTGGAACTCAGTTGGGCATAGGTTGAACTATTTACTCCAAGGGTGAATATTGTCAGGAATAGTATTGAAAATATAGCTTTATTCATAGTGTTGAGTTTAAATCTGTGTGTATAATTTGTTATTTACTTTGCTTAATCAACTTTACGTATTTCGAAACGTTGTTTGTTGTCAGGCGGCAGATATATATTCCATCCGCAACTTTGTTTCCATGATCGTTATTTCCATACCATTGAACGTTGAAAGTTCCTTCCGGGAGAGTTTTGTTTACAAGATCAGTGATTTTCTGGCCGTTTATTGAGTAAATCGAAATTTTTGCTAGCCCGCTTTCAGGAACGTAACCCGATATCAATGTTGATTCTTTCATCGGATTTGGCATCAGTATCAAGCCTGGGGAATTACCGGACACAGGTTTGGCGTTTATCCCTAAAGTTTCTGCTTCAACCACGGATGCTGTGTCCTGGTCAGTAATCATAATATTGTCGAACCAGACTTCTTTTCCATCTATTGAACCATATTCAGAAACTATTTCCATACGGTCGATGGCCGACCAGTCGAATTTGCCTGTTGGTGTGTACCAGGTATTATTATCCCAGGCTCCATGCTCCGTAAATTGGGTTAACGGAATATGCAGATGGTGCCAGCGTTTATCCCAGCCAGGAATGGTGCCATCAAGTGTTACCCGCATTCTCCATGGATGATCCAGCGGGTCTGAAGTTTTGCTGTCGAGGAAGCGGATATCAAACTTTATTCCGGTGGTATTTCCCCTTACAATCATATCAAGGGCATAACCCGAACTTACCAGCCTGGATAAGTCCTTGTCGGGTACAAAATCGAGAGATACAGCAGTATATTGAGGCCCACCGGACCAATAAAGACAATATCGGTCATTATTAGGAAGCAGGTATGAGTAGTAATCAATTGTTCCCGAAGAGTAGCTTGCATCTTGGATTCCCTGCCCTATATAATCGTCGTAAATTCTGAACCCCACACTATCTGGTTTTATCAATTGTGAATGCTGTTCAGGTATGTTAAACCCAAGCGCACCGAGTAACGGAATATTTAAATCAGATTCAAACAATTCCGATGACCCTTTCTCAAAAATTCCGAATCCTCCTTTATAATCCCAGATGGTCCATGGAATAGATTTTAAATCCAGGTAATCTTTTACAGTTTGATACCAGAAAGCCCGATCAGCATTATCGCTGTTGGGAATATATACACCGAATTCGCCGCAGAAAATATTGATGTTTCGTGTATTCCTGAAATTGACAGCAATATCAATCAGCGATTTTACTTTTGCGACAGTTCCATCCGCACTATAATTGTTCAGACTGCTTTGTATCCAGGTTCCGACAAGCGATGGCGGGCATACCGGCATTTCAGGCTGAGCATAAGGGAACGGAACTCCTGAAAGTGGTTCCATCGAAGGGGTGGACCAACTGGCACCCTGGTGGGTAAACAGGAAAGGATCATAAAAATGGAAAGTATAAATCAGATTTTGATCTGTATAAACAGGCATCTGGGCGAGATCGTTGTAACCGTTGTATCCTGAAGGCCCGACAATTATGGTATGTTTGGTGTCCTTACTTCGGATAGCATCGATAGTTTGTTGTTGTATGCTTCCCCACAACTGATTCGTTATGCCGTGAGGTTCATTTAGTATTTCGTAAATAATATAATTTGACCTGTTCTTATAATATTCAGCCAGTTGTGGCCATACTTTGGTTAGGATTTGCCCAATATCGGGACTTGTATTTACTGCGGGGTCGAATGAATGATTATCAATCAAAAGATAAAGATTCAGCTCTTCGGCCCAGTTTACCGCTGAATCGAGAAACGAAATAAAAAGGGGATCAATGGTGTAATCCGGGGCACCTGATGTCATTCCATGCAGGTTTATAGGCAGTCGTATCACATCGCATCCCAGGCTTTTAATATCCATGAAATCTTTTTTCGTATACTTTCGGAACTGGATTTTTCGCGCGTTATCCGCCTGGAACCAGTTGGTAAGGTTAACTCCGCGATGAAACGGAACCTGTGCCTGGCTTGACTGGATGAAGAAAAAAAACAGGGGAATGAGGATTAGTTTTTTCATTATCAGATTAGTTTAGATAACAGAATGCTGATATAAAAAATTGATTAACATTGAGTTAAATTATATTTTTCATATTATTTTTAACAGACTGTTGTAAAGTTTACCGGAGTTAAAATTACTTTAAATTATTGTAGTTACAAGGATTTCGAAAATTCAGAAACATTACTTTCCTATTTTCAAAAAATCATATCTTTAACAAATGTTTGTGAAAGACATTCTATCAAAAATAAATAGGTTAAACCTTTCAGTCATGAGATATATAAAAATTATCTTCCTAAGCATATTGTTATCAGTTGTTTCAGTGGCTGGTTTCGCCCAGTCAAAAATCAATCCAAATGACATCAAAGACAAAATGCAGTGGTTTGCCGATGCCAAACTTGGCATTTTTATCCATGCCGGCATTTATTCGGTTGATGGTATAGATGAATCCTGGAGTTTTCATAATAAAAAAATCAGTTATCCTGATTATATGAAACAACTTAAAGGTTTCACATTAAAGAATTACGATCCTGCTTTCTGGGCAGATCTGATTAAGGAAAGTGGCGCCAGGTATGCGGTTATTACCACCAAGCACCACGATGGAGTTGCCATGTATGATACTAAAATGAACAACCTGAGCAGTGTGAAAGCCACACCTGCAAAACAGGATATGATAAAACCTTTTTTCGAAGAATTAAGGAAACGCGATATTAAATGTGGCGCTTACTTTTCGCTTCTCGACTGGTCACACCCCGATTATCCGGGTTTCCTGAGAGATAGTTCAAGGTACAAAATTGAAAATGAGTATGCGCGCTGGGATCGGTTTCGGCAGTTTTTTCAAGGCCAGATAAAAGAAATCAGCACCCAGCTGAATCCTGATTTATTTTGGTTCGATGGCGACTGGGAACATAGCGCCGAACAATGGGAATCGGAAAAAGTGCGGAATATGATTTTGACAAACAACGCTAAAGCTATTATCAATGGTCGTTTGCAAGGCTATGGTGATTATGCAACTCCGGAACAGAATTTTCCGGTTACACGACCCAAATACAATTGGTGGGAACTATGCATGACAACTAATGATAACTGGGGTTTCCATCACGATGAAAACTGGAAAACGCCTTACGAAATCATTACAATATTTATTGATGCAGTTTCAAATGGGGGTAATCTTTTACTGGACATGGGCCCAATGGAAGATGGCACTATTCCCAATGAACAAATTAATGTTCTGAAAGAATTAGGCGCATGGAATAAAAAACATGGTGAAGCTATTTTTAATACCATCGGAGGAATTCCGCAAGGGCATTTTTATGGCCCGACAACGATGTCGAAAGATTCAACAACACTTTACTTGTTTCTGCATGGTCATTCCAGCGGAACCTTTCTGATAAAGGGCCTTGTGAATAAGATTGCAGAAATTACAGTGGTTGGAAACAACTCAAAACTTTCCTGTAAAGTGGTAGGGAAGATTTCCTGGAGTCCTGTTCCCGGCCTGGTATATTTTGATGTCCCCGAAAATGTATTGGATAAATATGTTACTGTAGTGAAGCTAAAGTTGGATAAGCCGGTGAAGCTTTACCGGGGGCAAGGCGGATTTGATTAAACAAAATCAAAATACTATTTAAAGCGTTTCATTCCTGCTGAGACTCTTCTGAAAAACATTGAAAAAACTGATTTGCGAAAAGTATGTCAAAACTATTCTTAGTAATTTTAGCATTTACTGCACTTTGCACCTTTGCTCAAAAAACCGCGCCTGTTCCTGTTGGCCCTGTTCCCACGGAACGTCAGCTTGCCTGGCACGAAATGGAACAATATGCTTTCGTTCATTTTACCACTAACACCTTTACAGATAAAGAATGGGGATATGGTGACGAAAGCGAACTTGTGTTCAATCCAACCGCTTTTAACGCGGAGCAATGGGTGAAAACGCTTAAATCTGCCGGACTTAAAGCGCTGATACTAACCTGCAAACACCATGACGGCTTCTGTCTCTGGCCGAGTAAGTATACTGAACATTCAGTTAAGAATAGCCCGTTCAGGAATGGGAAAGGTGATGTCGTACAGGAAGTTTCGGATGCCTGTCAAAAATACGGGCTTAAATTCGGGGTTTACCTCTCGCCCTGGGACCGAAATCATACTTTCTACGGAAATGCTGAGTATCTTGATTATTATCGTAACCAATTGACAGAATTATTTACCTACTACGGCCCGGTTTTCGAAATGTGGTTCGACGGAGCCAATGGTGGGGATGGTTTTTATGGAGGAACGCGTGAAAAAAGAAATATCAATGCTTCAACTTATTATCAGTGGCCGGTTACACTTGGTCTGGTGCGTAAAATGCAGCCCGGGGTATTGTTTTTCAGCGATGCAGGACCTGATATCCGCTGGTGTGGCAATGAATCGGGTTACGCAGGCTCAACCAATTGGTGTACCCTAAGCGTTGACACATTATATGCGGGAAAAAGCGGAGTAGAAAAATTATTGAATTCAGGTGATGAAAACGGAAATAAATGGATCCCTGCCGAAGTGGATGTTTCTATCAGGCCGGGGTGGTTTTATCATGCAAAGGAAGATACATTGGTAAGGACAGCAGAAAATCTTTTTGATATTTATCTTAAATCGGTTGGGCGAGGTTCAAACCTTTTGCTTAATATTCCACCTGACCGCCGCGGGCTTTTCAACGAAGCTGATTCCATTTCACTTATGCAATGGAAAAATCTGCTTGACGAAACCTTTTCTGTTAACCTGGCGTTCAAATCCACAGTAATTGCAACCACGCATCGGGGTAATTCTCCTGAATTTTCAGCTAAAAACCTGGTTGATGGGAATAAAGAAACCTATTGGGCAACTGACAATAACACCAAAACAGCTGCCATCGAAATTGACCTTGGACACAAGCAAAATGTTAAATACATTGTTATACAGGAATATATGAAGCTGGGTCAACGTGTTAAATCATTTTCAATTGAAGTATGGAATACAAATAAATGGCAATTGGTGGCGAACGAAACAACAATAGGGTATAAGCGCATTATAAAAATGGATCCGGTCCTCACTGATAAAATCCGTATTCAGATTACGGATTCCAAAGCTTGCCCTGTGATTTCGAATATTGAAGTGTATTAATTCTTTTATAAATATTATTTATCCGGGTGTCGGAAATTTTCTTTCTGCCGCCGATGATTTGAAGATTTAATACGATGAGAAGTGAACAAACTAACCTCAATTCAGATAAATTCTAAACTTTTATTTAAAAAGTTAAACAAAAACTGATATCACATGTTATTATCTGGCTAATGCACACTACCATATTATGATACGATATTCAATCAGGGATCTGGAAAAAATTACCGGTATTAAGGCTCATACTATCCGGATCTGGGAAAAACGGTATGGAATAGTTGCGCCACTGCGGACCCAGACGAATATCCGGTATTATTCTGATGAAGATCTGCGCAGGTTGATGAATGTTGCTATTCTGAACAAGTACGGGTATAAAATTTCGAATATACAGAGTATGTCTGCGGATGAATTACATACCTGTGTGGTGGATTTAACACATCAGGATATTGATAATGATCACCAGGTGGATAACCTCGTAATGGCTATGATAGAATTAGATGAACTGAGGTTTGATAAAATTATCTCATCATCAATTATTAAACAAGGCTTTGATTATACTTTTGAAAATTTACTCTATAAATTCCTTGAAAAAATTGGCATTCTCTGGCAGATAGGCGCGGTTAATCCTGCCCAGGAGCATTTTATAAGTCATCTTATCAGGCAAAAACTGATATTGGCTATTGACGGACAACAGGAATATCGGAATGATCCCAAAACATTTCTTCTCTTTCTTCCCGAAAACGAATATCACGAAATGGCTTTGCTGTATTTGCAATTTTTGATCAGGAAGGAAGGCCACAAAGTAATTTATCTCGGACAGAACGTGCCACTTCTGCATCTGAAAGATATTTTCGAAATCCATCATGTTGATTTCCTGGTTACATCAGTTGCTTCAAAACTCCCGGTAGAAAGGATATCCGAAATATTGAATGAACTCGTACAGCTTTATGGTGAAAGAGAGGTATTAATAGGTGGCAAATGCTTTTTCGATTCAACTATTTCTCTTCCCGAGAATGTGAGATCTTTCGATACAATGTCCGATTTTTACGAATTTCTTACAAAAGTGTAGGTTCTGATTCGAAATGGCAGAATAACCAGATTGTGTTATATGGCTCATTTATTGCATTATACATATATGTGTATTTAATATAACATATTTTTAACACAGTTTTTAAGGTTTGTTCAATAAAAATGTCGTATATTGGTATACAGTCTGTACCTGCTCTAAATAACTGATAAAGAGGTTTGAACAAATCTTCTTTCAAAATTCTTCTAAAATTTAACAATTTTTTAACTTTATTTAGACTAAATCTAAATAAATGTGTTTAACTTTGCATGGTAATAATTAAACACCTAGCGTCATGACTCAAATAGAATTCGATCATAAATTGATAAGTCTATATCAGAATCTTGAATATTACGCTAACTTACTTACTTCCAACCGCGAAGAAGCAAAGGATCTTATTCAGGATACATATTTAAAAGCTCTGGCAAATCGCGATAAATTTGCTGCCGACACCAATCTGAAAGCCTGGACCTATACTATTATGAAAAATACTTTCATCAATAACTACAGGCGTAATCAAAAGGCCAATACCATAATAGACAGTACTGAAGATTTATTTTATCTGAATATTCCACGTAAATCAGATTTTCCTTCACCTGAGTCAAAGTTTTCGGAAAAAGAGATCAATAAAAGTATTTCGAAACTGGATGCTGATCAGCGTATGCCATTCGAAATGCACCACCAGGGCTATAAATACAAGGAAATTGCGGATCATCTGAATATCTCAATTGGTACTGTAAAGAGCAGGATTTTCTTTACCCGTCGTAAATTGATGGACACCTTGAAAGATTTTGCTGATTAACCTTTAAATAGTTGCAACTAATTGAGCCACAATTTCTAAATGATATTGTGGCTTTTTTTCTTAAAACAAACCAGAGAACATGGCTTTAAAACCCGGGGATAAAATCACATCATTCACATTACCTGACCAGAACGGGAATAATTTCAATGTTGAAAGTTTACTTTCGAGAAAGGCTCTGGTTATCTATTTTTATCCAAAAGATGAAACCGCAGGTTGCACGAAACAAGCCTGTGCCTTTCGTGATCAATACCAGGATTTTATTGATGCCGGTGCTGAGGTAATTGGTATAAGTTCCGACAGCGAAGAATCACATGGAAGTTTCGCTGATCATCACAATTTGCCTTTTGTATTATTGAGTGATAAAGGCGGAGAACTAAGAGCTCAATTTGGTGTTCCGGATGATCTGTTTGGCCTTTTACCGGGCAGGGCTACATATATTGTAGATAAACAGGGCATTATAAAATTTATCTTTAATTCGCAGATTCGTATCGATAAGCATATAGCTGAATCGTTGCGGGTATTGAACGAATTGAAATAGGAACAAAGGCTTCCTTTATTAAAATATACAGACTAATAAAGATAGCAATATTGTCTGTAGTATTGTAGCTCATCACAATAACTTACGCCACCGGCTCCTTTTCCAAACTAAGTTTGAGGATTGCAAAAATTAATACCCCGGCACTGATCCATTGCACAAGTGAGAGAAACCTGTCATTTACCAGGTAATCGAAAAGTATTGCGGAAACAGGGAAACACAACTCGCAAATTGTAGCAAGCATTGCCCTGATCCGGGTGAGTCCGAAATAGTAAAGGAAAATAGCCCCCGATCCTGTAGTGATTCCTATAATTGCAAATATGGTCCACTGAAAACCGGTAATATCAGGAATGCTCTTTAATGTTCCCGTCGAAAGTACAAACAACAGCATAATCAGACTGGTAAATGCATAGCGATAAAATGTAGCTGTGAAGAAACTGAACTTCTGGAGTACTTTTTTACTGAAAACTGTCGAACTTCCAAAAGCAAAAGCGGCTAATAACGAGAATCCTGCCGCCAAGGCGGTATTATTATTTGCGCCGAAATCTGGCAGATGAAAACCAAAGGTTAGGAAATATCCTGCCGTAATTGCCAGAGCTGACCAAAGAAGGAAGTTCCGTTTAAGCTTTTCGCCAAGTAGCAATGCTGCAAGGGTGATAGCGAAAACCGGCTGTAGTTTCTGAAGCAATACAACTATTGTTAACGCTTTAAAGTTGACGAGAAACAATGCTTTCACAATGGCGAGTGTGCCGACCGCTCCACCGAGTAATGAAAGCAGAAAAAACATGAGCACATCTCCGGCTGTAAACGTTTTGATATGCTTGTATTCCCTATACATGAATAAATTCATCAATAGGAAAGGAAGCGCATGAAAAATAAATACCACCAATCCAATATTCAGGCTGTATAAACGGGGAGTCAGAACTACTCCGTCGAGCCCCCACAAAATGGCGGCAACACAGATGGCCATTGCTCCGGTAAAAACGGTTTTATTAATTTTCATCTTATTCTCTCTCTGAACTATTTTCTTTCGGGGTGCAAAAGTAAGGTTTTTCTGTGTTTTATTAAGTGTATTGACTCAAGGAAAAATAGCAAATACGAAATACTAAATAATTTAAAGGACAATTCACATATTTCTGTTTTCTGTCAGCACCAAAATATGCCATACCTGCTGTATTTTAACACAATACAAGTATCGAAAGAGAATTTACCAATATCCGTGCTTTTTAATCAACAATTAGTTAAGTTTTTGATTGTATCACAGTAAGATTATTACCTTTGCCTTGATAAAAAATAACGAAAAATAACACATAACTATATGATTACCAATAATTTTATTAGTCGTCACAATGGCCCTGGCAAGGATGAAACCGAACAGATGCTGAAAGTAATAGGCGTTGATACACTTGATCAGCTTATTGACGAAACTATTCCGGCTTCAATTCGTTTGTCCAAACCACTGAATCTACCCGCCGGGCTGAATGAATATGAATATTTGAACCACATTAAAACACTAGCTTCGAAAAATAAGGTTTTCAAATCCTATATCGGAATGGGGTATTACAACACAATTACTCCCGGTGTCATTTTGAGGAATATTTTTGAAAATCCAGGTTGGTATACATCCTACACCCCATACCAGGCTGAAATTTCGCAAGGCCGCCTCGAAGCATTGCTGACTTATCAAACGATGGTTACCGATCTTACCGGTATGCCTCTGGCCAATGCATCGTTACTTGATGAAGCTACTGCTGCTGCCGAAGCTATGATTATGCTTCACAATGCCCGTTCGCGGGAAGCTGTTAAAGCAGGCGCCAACACATTTATTGTTTCCCAGAATACATATCCGCAAACTATTGCAGTAATTGAAACCCGTGCCAAGCATCTGGGTATTGAAATTGAGATCAAATCGTGCAATGATTTCGAACCTGCTGTCAATATTTTCGGTGTTTTATTGCAATATCCGAATCAATATGGCGAAATTCATGAGTATCGTAAACTTGTTAACCTTGCTCATGAAAATGGTATTGCGGTTGCAGTAGCTGCTGATCTGCTAAGTCTTGCCTTACTCACACCTCCGGGCGATTGGGGTGCAGATGTTGTTGTTGGTTCAACTCAACGTTTCGGAATTCCAATGGGTTTTGGTGGCCCGCATGCAGCCTATTTTGCCACAAAGGAAGAATATAAACGCTTTATTCCCGGTCGTATAATCGGGGTATCTGTTGATGCACAAGGCAACCGTGCTTTACGTATGGCTCTGCAAACCCGCGAACAGCATATCAAACGCGAGCGGGCTACTTCGAACATTTGCACTGCCCAGGCATTACTCGCAATTATGGCCGGAATGTATGCTGCATACCATGGACCGAAAGGCATCCGTGAAATTGCCCGTCACATTAATATTTTAACGGGAGTTTTATCAACGGAAGTTCAGAAATACGGATATAAACAATTAAACGCCAATTTCTTCGATACTTTACTTGTAAGTATCCCTGAAGGTGTAAATATCGATGTGCTTCGCAAACTGGCAATAGAAAGCCATGTGAATTTCAACTATGTTGGAAATGATAAGATAGGTATAAGTCTTGATGAAACAACCTCTCTTGAAGATCTTAACCTTGTGCTTCACATTTTTGCTTCGGCTGCTAAAAAGCAATTTGTTGAGTTTGTCTGCAATCCTGATGAGTGCGGACTGATACGTACATTCGCGCCTTCTATGGACAGGCAGTCGGAATACCTGGTTGACCTGGTATTTAACAGCTATCATTCCGAAACAGAAATGATGCGTTTTTTGAAGAAACTTGAAAACCGCGACCTGGCTCTGAACCGCAGTATGATTCCGCTCGGATCGTGCACCATGAAGCTGAATGCGGTTGCTGAACTTATTCCTTTAAGCTGGCCTGAATTTGGTGCAATTCACCCGTTTGCTCCTGCCGATCAGACTGAAGGGTATAATATCCTGATCCGTGAACTGGAGAAAGCGCTTTGCGAAATTACCGGTTTCAAGGCCATTTCGATGCAGCCTAATTCAGGCGCTTCGGGCGAATATGCCGGGTTATTGGTTATCAAAGCATACAATGACAGCCGTGGCGAAGGGCATCGTAAAGTTTGTCTTATTCCCGCATCAGCACATGGTACCAATCCTGCCAGTGCAGCGATGGCTGGTATGGAAGTAGTTGTTGTAAAAACCGATCCAAACGGTAATATTGATATGGTTGATCTTCGCGAAAAGGCTGTCAAACACAAAGACAATCTTGCCGCTTTAATGATAACCTATCCCTCAACGCATGGTGTGTTTGAAGAAAGCATCCTTGAAACTGTCGCTATTATTCACGAAAACGGAGGCCAGGTTTATATGGATGGTGCCAATATGAATGCGCAGGTTGGACTTACCAATCCTGGCACTATTGGCGCTGATGTTTGTCACCTGAACCTGCACAAAACTTTTGCCATTCCTCACGGTGGTGGCGGTCCGGGTGTTGGCCCTATAGGAGTTGCAGAGCACCTGGTTCCATTCCTTCCAGGTCATCCACTCGTAAAAACCGGTGGCGAACAAGCAATACAGGCTGTTGCTGCTGCACCATATGGAAGTGCATTGGTTCTTCCTATATCATACGCTTATATCAAACTTCTTGGCGGAAACGGGTTAACTGAAGCTACAAAATATGCAATTCTCAATGCCAATTATATCAAATCACGTCTCGAAGATGATTACAAAATTTTGTATACCGGCAGCAAAGGACGTGTTGGTCATGAACTGATTCTGGATTGCAATCAATTTCTGAGAACTGCTGATGTAGCTGTAATTGATATTGCCAAGCGCCTGATGGACTATGGCTTTCATGCTCCAACAGTTGCATTTCCAGTAGGCGGAACTTTGATGGTTGAGCCAACTGAAAGTGAGCCACTAAGCGAACTCGAACGCTTTATTGTTGCCATGATCGATATTCGCAGATCAATTGCTGATATTGAAGAAGGTAAATGCGATAAGCACGATAATATAATCAAACATGCGCCTCACACGCTGGAAATGGTAACCGCTGATGAATGGACTTTGCCATACAGCCGGCAGAAAGCAGCTTTCCCGCTTCCGTGTGCCAAACCTGATAAATACTGGCCAGCCGTTACCCGCATTGATGATGCATGGGGCGACCGGAACCTGGTTTGTACCTGCGCACCAATTGAGAGTTATGTGAAAGAATAATCTTTCACTTCTTTAAGACTATAAAGGCTGCCTGATCAGGGCAGCCTTTTGCATTATATATGCACACCTACTTTCATGCCCAAAACAGATGTTTCAGGAAGATTAAAGTTATTTATCCCCCTGTAAAACATATTATTGTTAAAATACAGATTTCCATTGTTATAGTCTTTACACTTTGACCATGTGAAAATATTCTGACCAAAAATGCTACATGTCATATTTATCTTTTGCCTGAGTTTGAAGCTGTAAGCGATATTTATTTCTTTCAATTTCAGATATGTAGCATCCATGATTGAGTATTCAGCAATATCATAGGTGCTGATGTAAAACTGCTCGGCAGGAACTAACACATCGTTTTCAACATATTTTGAGCCTGCATCATCCCATTTAACCCCAACACCAACAACGCCGCCTGTTCTATCTGAGGTTTTTGAAAGGGTGCCAGCGTATGTAGCATCCCTGTAAAAGTCCGAATATGATATTCCTCCCTTACTGTATTCAATTCCAAGTGTGATCACAAACTTTTTAATTTGAATTGAGTTGTTTAAAAAAATCAAAAAATCAGGATTCGTATTCCCGAGCAATTGTTGGTTACTGCTGTATTGAGGTATACCTTCATTATAAATCACTTGTCCGTTATAACGTTCGAACTTACTGCCATACAGATTACCCATAGGTTTATCAGGTTCACTACCTATAATTACAAATTGATTGTTTATTTGGTATGACCTGTCAATTCCAGAAGCAAGTTCTATCACTTTGCAGTTATTCTTAAAATAGGAAATGGAAGATTTCCATGTCAGTGTTTTGGACTGAAAAGGAATGATATCAAGACCAAGTTCAATACCCTCATTTTCAACTGAGGTAGTGTAGATACTTTTATTATAATACCCGTTTGCATAGGAAATTGGAATAAATATTAAGCCATTTTCTGTTTGAGTTTTATAATAGTTGGCGTGCAAAAGAAACCTGTTTTTAAAGAGTCCAAGATCAGAACTGATAGTGTATTCCGAAATAGTAGGAAAGCGGTTTAAATCTTCGTCAAAACTACCCATATATGACAAATCGTGCGTTTCATTTAAACCTGTTTTCGAAAATCCTGATTGAAGACTCAATAAAGAAATAACCTCAGGTAAATGAAGGACTTTATTAAGTTCGAGACCGGCAGATACAGAGTAAAATATTGGTGTACTGGTTGATACGTATGATTTATATTTGTCTTCACTCAACGTTAACCGAACAGTGAATGCATCGTTTCTGATATAGGAAATGCCGCCATAATACCCTGTCGAGCTCAGATCAAATGTTGATTCTCTATAACTTGAATTGACAATTATATATAGATTGTGTGCTTTGTCTTTCTCAAAATATAATCCGGCAAATGAATTAAGAAAATTTTTCCTGCCAATGTTAAAATTGTAATCGGCAAAAAATGAATGCCTCTGATTGCTTTGTTCTATAGTTTCATATTCGGAGATTATTTCACTTGTAAGAGATTCTTCGCTAAAGAAGTTATGCTTATTGTCGGATGAAACTTTATTAGCTCCTACCTGGTAGTTTAAAGTGAGTCCTTTGGCCAGTATGAGTTTGGCTCCGAAATTTCCAAACGAGTTTTTACGATTAACAGAATTATTGTTCTCATTTGCTGCCAGCCAAGGATTAACTACACCATATTGCGAGTTATTGAATGACAGAATGTTTTGTTGTCCTTCCTGCCAATAATTTTTTAGACTATTCGTATTTACCTGCCTTCCCATCCACGCAAAATAATACATTGGGTTTTCGTAGTGATTATTACCCTGCAGTACAATGTTATTATCAGCTGTGTTACTGAAGTTAAATGAGCCAAATAATGTTACCCGTTTATACAAAGTATAATTTAAACTTCCATTTATTGAATTTCTATTATACCTGGAGTTAGCAGGCGTTACATCGTCAGCCCTGGCATTTGTATACGAAAAGCGAACGCCTCCCTGGTTATCAGCCCACGACAGCCCAATATTGTTGGCGAATGTCCATGCTTTGTGGAAGTAGTTTTTCATATTATCAGGTTGTGCAATCCATGGAGTTGCCATGATAGAATTATCGATGCCATGTAGTGTGGCCTGGTCTCTTGCCCATAAATCGCCACCCCTGACAGTTTGCTGTTGTCCATTGATCCAGCCTGTCGCGGGTCCATCGAATTGTGTGATCAGTTGTCCATCCATAGAAGGGCCCCAACTTCCGTCGAAGCCATCATTAATGCCGCCTCCGCTTCCATCCGTGTATTTGTATTGCCCGTTAGAGCCCTGTCCGTATTTATTTTGAAATTCAGGGTAATCTGCTGTCCTTTTTACTAATGCTGTTGCATAATAATCTAAATGAAAGCCTTTGCCATAGGCTCTCTTTGTCCGAATTAGTATTGCTCCGTTTCCAGCCCTGTTTCCATACAATGCAGCCGCCTGTCCACCTTTCAGAAGAATTATCGATTCGATATCATCCATATTCCAGTCATTTATTACAGAGCCCTGGTCAAATCCAAGCACTGATGCTATTGGACTTGCTATCGGAATACCATCCACTATAAATAAAGGCTGATTACTTCCATAAAGGTTTCGTTCGCCCCGCATAAAAAAAGCTGAAGATGCCGAATTCCCATTTGTCCCGGTTTTAATATCAGCGCCTGTAATTTTTCCTTGCAGCGCATTTAATAAGTTTAATGAATATCCTGAAGCAAGTTGTTCTTTTCCAATTATACCTATCTGTGACTGAACGCTTTTTATATTCTCTTTTCTGTTGAGGTAGATGATAGAAGAGTCAGCAATAATTCGGGACGAAGTGTCAACTTGTGCGATGGCTGTGGTTTGTAAAAAAAAAATCAGGAAAAGAGGACTTAAATACTTTGGGATAAATGGCATAAAAAACATTTTAAAATGTATAATAATACTGAGTTCGAATAATTCTTCAAACCTACAAAAGTATTCTGTATTAATTGATGTATAAAGAAGAGAATATTTTGTGAAAACTGAATTCCGGCACTTTCGCAAAATTGTAGGTTGAGTAATCGGGGAATGCAATGCTTCAGGAACTGTTATACGTTAAAAACTTAAACTGTTGATATCTCAAAAAGATTAATGCTTTACAATGGGGGAGTATGGCAGGTGCGAACCATGCATGATGATCCGCAATTTTCCTTCATTATCCCTGGTATAAGCAAAAGTATACTCAACTTTAACTTCTTCCCCACCGCTGGCAGGGGTAAAGAAATAGTTACCCATGGCTACAGACATATTACCTATGGTTTTAATGCCAATACTTTCCCAACGGACAGAGCTCCATGGTCTGATAGCAAAACCATGATCTTCCGGAAAGTCAGGATTATGGCCAATAAAATAGGAAAGGGCACCTTCTCTGGTTGTGCGGAATTGTATTTCGGATGCCAGAGTGGGTTTAAACAAAACCGGGCCTAAATTATATCCATACAACTCATCGATATGTTTCTCAGCTGCTGATTTATAATCACCATTCGCAGAAAAAACATTTCCTATATTTACAATACCTTCGCCCCAGATTTTTTGGATGTCGAGAACATCTTTTTCCGTAATTACTACAGCGTTTATGGTGAGTTGAGTGGGGTCAATTTGTTTTTCTTGTGCCGCCAGTTTGCTGGAAACAGAACTAAATGCCACTAAAAAGGCAAGAATCAATAAATTTGTTTTTTTCATCTTAATTAGTATTTATTTTGATTTTAGTAAGATAGAATGAGTAAGGACTTAATGGATTTTTTCAAAGGTGTTTACTCCGGCAGGCGCATCGGCAGGCTCAGTGTGGCACTCAGGGCAT
Organism: Bacteroidales bacterium; assembly: GCA_030654075.1. Taxonomy (GTDB): domain Bacteria; phylum Bacteroidota; class Bacteroidia; order Bacteroidales; family UBA4417; genus UBA4417. Next base: position 27,490 of record JAURYB010000160.1, read on the forward strand.
CGTATGAGTTAAACTCTAACTCTTCCTAAAATTACGTATTATTTTTGAAAAAAGTCTGCCAATATTCACATTGGCAGATTTTTTATATTATATTTGTAGTACGTAAACACGTATTATATGAAGACAAAACCATCATCCAACCATCCATC
>JAURYB010000161.1 GCA_030654075.1 Bacteroidales bacterium
ACTATCAGCCATTTTGTGCATGGTATTTGTACAGAGAACTATAAAATCAGCGCCTCCTCTTTCCAATGATTGTGCTGCTTCAACCATCATCTGCGTAAGCCTATCCCAATCACCGCTGTGCTGAAGGTCCGATATTTCCTGAAAATCCACTGAATACATCAGCGATCGGCACGAATGCACACCACCTAATTTCTCTTTAACCTGCCTGTTTATAATCTGGTAATAGCTGTCCGAGCTTTCCCACGACATTCCGCCGATCAATCCGATTGTTTTCATTTTCAATGCCTTAGAATATTGTTTAATTAGTTTATCTGAAAGTGCCGGGGCCATGTTCCGTGTACCGAAGGCAAACCTTGGTTGAATTTAGTTTATGTATGCCAGGTTTTGCAGACAGATTAGCAAAACCAAGAGTAAAAGTAGTCTCCTGACTTCTGGCACCCGGCACGTTTTTTTAGAGGATACTCAATTCAACTACCTGGTATGTAAATATAAAAGCCTACTTCAGTTTATCCACATCAATTTCCTGGCCGAACTGGATCATGTATTTATTGTTGTCGTAAACAGCAAATTCACGCATGCCATGTTCAAAGTTATCGATCGGATATACTATTTCCACTTTGTCCTTCAGTTCTTTCCAAACTTTATCCACATCATCGGTATGGATGTAAATGGAGCCGGTAAACTGCGATTCTGTAAATTCGGGATGTTGCCGTGGCTCCACAATCATAACCTGAACATTGTCGCGGCTCAGTGAGGCCCACCCAATCTTCTCGTTCAGTTCGTCGCAGTTGAATTTTAAAATATTGGTATAGAACATTACAGTCAGGTTGAGGTGTTTTGTCCAAAGCATGGGCGAAAGGCCGAGAAGTTTCATTTTATTTAAAGATTAAGTTACTCACTTTTAATTTACCGGATAAAAGTACAAAAGCTTTCCCTATGAAAGTGTGTCAGCAGTTTATTGTTCAGTTTTTAATTGTTTAAATCAGGTAAATATTGTACTCCAAAAACAGAAAAGCCGGTAGAAGTTTCCCTTTACCGACTTTTGAAATGTTCCAGTAACGTTCTATCTTACAATATGTTTAATAAGTTTCACTTTTCCATCCTGGGTAGCTTTTATAAAATACATACCGGCAGTGAATGGCTTTTCTACAGTTAGTGTTTTGTTTTCAGGGATTGCTTTATAAACCACTTGCCCGTTAGAATTATAAATTTCGATTAACGAGGTTTTTTCTGCCAAAGAAATCGAAAATGACGATGTGGAAGGATTTGGAAAAGTGATAAGTCCTTTATCTTCTTTTTGATCTGCCAGACCTGTTAAAAGAATCCCCGTTACAATGATGTCATCAATTTTTGAAGTGCCGGTCGCTGCTACTGTACCGCCCTTAATATCCAGGTTCGATGTCATGATCCAGCGAATATACACCGAGTCGGATTGGTTCTGACATTCTGCAGGCAGGTCTAGGTTAGAAACACCAATCCAATCGTTAGTCAGAGTTAAAGTTCCATCCGGAACATCAGCCCAGGTTCCTGTGCTATTAATCTTGTATTGAAGTTTAAAATCCTTAGGGCCCGGATATGATTCTCCCGATTGCTGTTTTGAGGATAACTGAACATGGTCGTAGCCAGTAGTTTTGAATCTGATATTCCAGTTTTTTGTATCTGATCCGTTATCCCATCCTGTAGCTTGTGCCGCATAGTTGGTTGCTCCGTTTTTCATGGCTATTGCACTTGTTCCTTCAACCCGGATCGTTCGGGATGAATTAAGTGCATTGGTTCCGTTCTGGACAGTATCGCTTAACAGATTGTTTGGGAAAGTCCATTTTACTATTGTATCCTGTGCCATAGCTAATTGGATTACAGGAATCATCATTATTAGTAAGAGTAATTTTTTCATCATAAAAAATTATTTTAAGTAAGGGAATATTTTCAAATGCGTTAGAAACGGTATCCGGCTTCAAACATAACAAAACGGCTGATACCAAGGTTGCCTTTGTTATCGGTATAAATATTGTTGGTAAGATTTTGAATAGTTATTGCAAGCGAGTAATGGCGTGCAAAAACGTGCGATACTTTTGCATCGAACCGGTAATATGGGGGCATCTCAACCAGGTTTTCGTCGTCATTATACAGCGTACCAGTATATTCGTAAACCAACATACTGTTAAAGTATTTATTTTTCCAGTTCAGCATGGCCGTAAACCGGTTTTGAGGTACCTCCATCAGGAATTTTTCTGACAGGTCCTTGGCTACAAATTGAACTGTGTCGAACGATTTGATCACCGAATGGTTGTAGGCATACGAAAATGTGAGTTCGAGTGATTTTGCGGGATTCACGCGTAATGTAGCCTCAGCTCCGGTAACGGCGGCTTTGCTGACATTTTCGCGCTGAAGAATTGCTTTTGGACTTGATGTAGAGTAAACCGTATCGCCGGTACCGACAAAATATTGAAACTGGTTCCCGATTGAATAATATACCGATGGCTCAATCCGCATATATTTATTGATAACAAACGAGCCTCCGGCTTCAAAGTTGTGGAGGTGTTCAGGTTCCAGTTCGGGATTTGCCATTTTAAATCCTTTCGAAATACTTCCGCTGCGGCACATATCATCCAGCGTGCCAGGTCTGAATCCTGAAGCGTAATTAATATAAACCGAGTTGGAATGGCTCAAATCGTAACGTGCACCCAGTTTTGGACTAATGGCCAGCCATTGTTTATCGTCATAATCACCGGTGTATTCCATCATATAACTATTAGTGAATGAAGGGGCTGCAATAGTAAATGATGCATCGCTGAAGAAAACAGCATCGGCCCTGGCACCGGCAACTATTTTCAGCCGGCTATTCAACATGCTGAATTCATCCTGCACGAAAACAGCGAATGCATTCATTTTTCCCTTATTTGTAATTGTATCAGTGGAGGTAAAGTAAATATCAGATGCATCAGCACCACTTAACCTGATATCGGAACCATAAGTTATTTTGTGATTTTCACCGGCTTTGGTGGTTGCAGAAACCCAGATTCCTCCATCATTCCGGTGCGAATCAGTGAGGTAAAGAACATATTGCGTAATTGCGTAAGGCGGAACCTTTTCGGTTTTTAACGATTCCTTCTGATTCATGTAATTTTCGAGCTGCATGTAGGCGTTGGCGGTAATCTGAGTTTTGCCGATGTACCCATGATAGGTTGCGTATGCATGATTTGTGCGGTACTTGTAATATCCGCCTTCCGGATCATAAACCTGGATTCCATCACCGGTTTTATCGTCAAAATAATTATACCCGATCTCCAGTCGGCTGCTGTCGTTGAAATTGTAAGCCAGTTTGCCTCCCACATTGTATTCCCAAAGGTAAGCTTTTACATCAGTGCTGTCGCGCTGATTTTCAGGGGCAAAAATATATCCGTCGCCACGCCTGTAAAAAGAGTTGATACTCCAGCCGAGCTTCGGCAAGGCTTTTGTTCGTCCGCTAAGCCACACCTGCGCGCCTTGCGTGTTGCACGAACCCAATGAAACTTTTACACTTCCAGCCGGTTCTTTCTGAATATCTTTTGTTATCACATTAATAACTCCGCCCATTGCATTGCCGCCATACATGGCCGAGCCCGGGCCTTTTATAACTTCAATCCGTTCGACGTTTTCGGTATTGATCCTGTTAAAGTTTACGCCACCGCCATCCGCTTTATTGAGTGGAACACCATCCAACATTACAAGTGTACGTGCTGAACTGTTGAGCCCGCGCATGTTAACGGAGGCATTTTTTGAGAAAATCCCGTTTTTCCTATCCACGTTAATGTTGGCTTCAGTTCTTAAAAGGTCATCAATTGCCGCTGATGGCATTTCCTTTATTTGTTCAGCAGTTATAAGCCGCACCGAGGCTGGAAGTTCGTTTATGCTTTTCTTTGTGCGGGTAGCTGTAATAACGGTTTCTTCTATTTCGGATACTTTTGACTTAAGCAGGATAATTACATCTAGACCTGATACCGGAATATTAAAGATTTGTACTGTGTTTTCATAACCGATATACGAAACGACAAGTTTTACCTGCCCGGTTTTCTGAATTCCTAAAGTAAAACTTCCGTCAATACCGGAAACTGTACCAATGTTTGTACCGGGAACAACCAGGTTTGCATTTGCAACAGGAGTATTCCCTTCGTTTTCATATACAAAACCTTTTATTTCCTGGGCAAAAAGATACGCAGGCATCAGCAGGAGTAAGAGTATAATAGTTTTTAATGCTGCCATAGATTTATTTCTGAACTTTAATATCAGCGATAATGTGTCCGCCGGTACCTTCCTGTATGGATTTTATCTTTATCAGGCCTCTTTTTCCTGATGATGGACCAATAGTTACCTGGAATGGAATTACATACCCGGCCCGTACTATTTTAAACTTCCGTTTTCCAATAGTTGCTGAAGTATAATTGGAAATGATGGTACTGTCGTTGTATGCGGCATCAAAGGCTCCCTGTGAAATACTCAGGCTGTCGGGCTTGTAGCGTGTTTCGTTTTTTGGAATTGACCAGTTTGCAATCATAGGATAGAACGTGATAACATCACTTTCTCCTGGTGAGGATAACGTAAATTCGGTTGAAGGAACCAGCAGGTCTCCGAAATAGGTAATGATATTTATATCTGACTGATTTGCTTCAGCAGTTTGTTGGGTATAAAAATTGCCATTGGTAACCGAGAAAAAAGAATTCCCGGCGGCATCAGCCTGTGCTGATAATTTTACGGATGAATAGGTAGTGATTGGCCCGAATGCTGATGTTTCATCTTTAAGGATAGTAATAGAAGCATTTGCAGATTTCCCGTTTTTATCCCGGAGCGTAAATGACCATTTCTCAAATCGTGAAGCTCCGTAAGAAGCACTTCGGGTATAATTTAAATCATTCGAATACATTCCGCTGTCGAGGGCAGTCTCCATACCGTTTTCGGTTGTAAGAGTTACAACCAGGTTGGTAATTGCGGCATCGCCTTTACCTGCATTTATTCCGATTTTGTATGGAAATCCTATAGCAACAACAGTTGAGTCAGCTATATATTCATTATTGCTGATGAGTTGAAGCGTTGGTGATTTCTTTTCATTATCTTTTTTACAGCCAAATATAAATAGTATTGTTGCTAAAAAGAGAAAGATGATTTTAGGAAGGAATCTGGCAGGATATGAATGTGGAATCATAACGAAGGTAGACTTGTATAAAAGGAGTGTTTCCTCATTAAAATTTATTTAGCGAATTTGCCTGTGATAGCTGCCCCTGCGAGGGATCCTAATGCTCCAAATATAAAATGAAGCGCGAACGGATATAACAGTCCGGTAAGCAGTGAACCGAAAGGAATACCGGTAAATACCATGATAATCTGCCTGCTCAAAGGAATTGATGCATAAGCAAGGCCACCGGCAACAGCGATAAAAAAGTAATTATGTTTTCCTGTTTTGTTTAAGATCAGATCGCCGATAAGCCCGGGGAGCAATAATGTGATTGGCATGAAAGCGCTTCCGAAATGGAATAAGGGTAAAAATGCCGAGGCGGATGCTCCGATGGAAGAAATAGTCATGGCATACCGTTGCCGGCTCAGGGTTTTCCCTGCCATAAATAAAAGCATAAATTCAAATCCGTGATGTCCCGGAAGCTGCAACGAAATTTTCAGTCTTTCGCGCAGGAACAAAGCCGAAAAACCAAGCAACAGCAATAACCCAATTTTTAAAAGGTCGTTAGTGCTTTCAATTTGAAATGCTTTTGATGTATTCTTTTGGTACATGTTGCCATTTGTATTGTCCATGGTCTTCAGATTTTTCAACAATCAATGTAATTTTATTATCACGCATTACAGGCCTGATCCAGCTGTCTGCCTTAATTGTATCATCATTATGGATTTCTGTTCCTTCCTTCGTAGTAATCCTATCGACAGTAAGCCGTTTTTTTAACTCCTCAGAAGTGAAAATGCCTTCAGTTTCCCGGAGCAAAGGTAACCAAAGCACCCGGCCATCATTGCCGGCATGGCGCAAACCTACAGCAGCTAACGCTCCTATAACTCCAATCTTTTCTCCTGTAAGTCCTTCGAGAAAGATCTTATTCAAACCTGCCAGTTCGTGTGCGTGAGGTTTATTCAGTACTGTCTTTTTTGCGTTTTTCCCCCAGTTCTCAATTCCATAATTTATTACTGTTTCGGCCGCAATGCATAGTCCTGCATCGGAACCCGGAGCCGATTCCCGGAGCAGGAAATCGCGGCAAAAAGCGATAAGTTCTGTTTCTTTCGCAGGATCACAATCCATCAACAGGCAAGCTGAACTGTTGTGAGAAGTATATGGGATATCTTTATGTACGAGCAATTGATGGCGCGTAATGCAGATCAGCCGGGCCATTCCTGCTCCCTGGAGCATAGTGCCCAATTGCCTGGCGCGAAAACCGGTTCCCCGGCTTTCGAGGTTATCGGTATCGTCAATGCCAATGTAATAATGCATATTAATTTGGATATGATTGTGATTTCATATCCTGTGCAAAAGTAAAATACTTATTCAATAAATAAAGAGGAAATTTGATAATAAATAGTGTGGTTATAGATGGGATATAGTGTTTGGAGGATGGAACGCAATATTAATCGTCAAGGAACCGGAACGTAAACCATGCGTTTGCTATAAAACCGAAAAAATCGTCAGCCAAAGTCTGCGGCAAGCGGAAATATTAGGCTAATACATTTTGAAACAGGCATTTGACGGGATATTGGCAGTATAGAATAATTATCAGGATGGTGAACAAGAAGTGGGAATGGCTGCTGGTGAACCAGATTAGTCTTAAAAAAGCTAATGATTTTCACCATAATCACAAAAACAGAAGTTCCGACAACTGAAATTCCTCATGGTAATTATGGTAAAGTGAACTTTCGGATGTACTTTTGCTGTAGAAAATATCCTACTGAAAAACATCTGAAAGCTGGCAACAATCATGGCTAAACAACAAATAAAAACTGGCTATAAAATTACAACCGATCCATTATTTCAAAATAAGCGGTTAGGAATTACTCCCGTTTTGCAGAAGCAACTTGAACCATTGTTTTTCGAAGTTCAAAATAAAAGCAACTCTAAAATAATTGATAAACTTACTCACCTTATTGTTGAGTATCCAACTGTTCCCTTGCTGAAAAACTACCTGTCGGTGGCATATAATGTTCGGGGCAATCACGATGAGGCCATGGAAGTGAACAAATGGATACTGGCCGATCATCCTGATTATTTGTTCGGGAAACTGAACAAGGCCAACTCTTGTATTGAGAATTCAGATTTTGATGCAGTGCCCGATATATTAGGTCCCGCATTGGAAATAAGTCAATTATATCCCGATAGGGATACATTTCATTTGGCAGAGATAACTAATTTCTTTAAAGTTATAATTCGTTATTATGTCGCAATAGGCAATAAAGAGATGGCAGAGCAAAGGCTAAAGGAACTTAAAAAGCTTGCGCCTGATGAACAGGATACAGAAGATGCCGAGGAATATGTATTCAAATTAAGACTGCTAAAAGCAACTGAACATTTTGTACGGGAGAAGGAAACTACCATCACCCCAACCATTCAAAAGGAGTTGCCGCTAAGTGAAGTTGTGGAAGCACCTCAGTTTAACCATCGCGAAATACTGGCATTGTATCAATCCGGCATAGATATTCCACACGAACAACTTGAGAAAATAATAACCTTACCACGTAAACAACTAATAGAAGATTTAGAAATGCTTTTATCGGATGCCGTCAACAGGTATGATTATTTTAACAAGATGGGATGGGAGGAAGAAACGCATACTTTCGTTTTGCATTCGTTGTTTTTATTAAAGGAAATAGACGCGGTTGAAAGTCTTCCAAAGATTTTTTCGTTTTTGGAAAATACGTATGATTTTTTGGATTTTTGGCTCGGCGACCACAAAACAGACACACTCTGGCAATGCTTTTATAGGCTTGGATTTGAAAATACTCCGGCACTTAAACAGTTTTTATTAATGCCGGGGGTTGATACCTATTGCAAAACTGCTGTTTCCGAAGCTCTTTGTCAAATTTTACTTCATAATCCCGAAAGGCGAAATGAAATTTTGTCGGTTTACTCGGATGTATTTACACGTTTTTCAGAAGCGGCATCAGAGGATTCTATCTTAGATTCCGATTTTCTGGGTTTATCAATTGGCGATACTATTGATTGTGATTTGCATGAGCTATTGCCAATAATTCAAACTCTGTTTAATAAGGGATATGTTGCTATTGGAATAAATGGGACTTACACGGATGTTGAACAACAGTTTAAAAAGGAATCAAGCCGAAACCATAAAAGAAATCTTCTCACTATTTTTGAATTATACGATTACGTTTTAAGCAGCTGGGCGGGTTATAATGAAGATAATTCTGATTCTGAAATATTTGATACTGTATTGCCGATACAATCCGTATCTGTGAAAATCGGCCGCAACGATCCCTGCCCTTGTGGAAGCGGTAAGAAATACAAAAAATGCTGCGGGACAGAATAATGCCATAATGTGGTGCTGTGCGTTAGTTTGAAATTGTAAAATTACGGTTGTGCAGAAATGTTTATATCGAATCAATTAATTTAGGTTTGGAGTGTAAATACTCATTGCGTTAAGCTATTTTTGAGCTGTTGATTTTCAGACTTACACCTTTGATAACAAAAAAATCAGTATAAAGAAAACAAGGGTGCCATTTTTTAAAAGCCGGATTATTTGCCACCCATATCCAATTTTACTAACACAATCTATGTTTAACTAAAAATGATAGACTGACATGGAACTCACGAAAAAAGAAAAAAAAACAGCCCGAGAAGTAATAGAAACAGGCTTGCAAAAGGAATTCGCAAAAGGGTTATTTGATGCGGATACTATTTTAACCAAATGGAAAAACAAACGTTTAGACAATCGCGAAGCATATCATTCACTTTACAAACAAATTACTGGTTTCGACAAGCATATAGCCAGGAGATATGATGATATGACAGGTTCAAAATACCTGTTCATTGTTGCCGCACAGTTGAGGGATGGAATTATTTCGGAAAATGATCTGAATGAATTTTCTCCGGAGGCAAAACAGGCAATCCTAAGGATTTCTTCACTTTAATGTGCATATTTAAATGATTCCCAACGTAAACTTAACTTAAATGAACTGGACAAACTGCTTCTCGGATGAGAGATATGGAATAACAAACTATGAGAAGGGAATCCGTTCCGATTTTGAACGGGATTGGGATCGCATTGTGTTTTCGAGTCCGTTTCGAAGGCTTCAGAATAAGACCCAGGTTTTCCCGCTTCCGGAAGAGGTTTTTGTTCATAACCGGCTGACTCACTCGCTGGAAGTGGCCAGTGTGGGCCGTACGCTGGGAGCATTGGTAGGCCAGGAAATCATAAATAACATTGAAGAAGTCAGGCAAAACTCTGATGCAGAGCACTTTTATTCCTATGACCTGAAACATGTAGTTGCCTCAGCCTGTCTGGCACACGATATGGGAAATCCCGCTTTTGGCCATGCCGGCGAAGAAGCCATTTCGAAGTACTTTATCGATCGGGATACGGATAAGGCGGAAGATTTGAAATTCAAGAGACTCTTTTCAAAGGAACAATGGAATGACCTTACGCATTTCGAGGGGAACGCCAATACACTGCGGATATTGACAAAACAATATAAAGGACGCCAGTTTGGCGGGTCCAGGCTCACATACAGCACATTAGGGTCTATCCTGAAATATCCCTGCGAATCGTTGGCTACACAGAAAAAAGGCGCGATTCACCGGAAAAAATATGGGTTTTTTGATGATGATAAGGATGTATTTCTTGCTGTTGTGGAAAAATTAAAAATGATTCCTGACACGGTTGAAGGAAGGATAGTGTATAAGCGGCATCCGTTTGTGTACCTGGTTGAGGCGGCTGATGATATCTGTTACAACATTATTGATTATGAAGACGCTCACCGGCTTGGAATCCTTTCATATACCGAAGTAAAAGAGCATCTGATCGAGATCATCGCGAAACACGATAATGAAGATATGGTTCGTTTTGAAAAAAGACTGAGTGCAATTGAAAACGACAAAAACGAAGCTGTAACCTACCTGAGGGCAAAGTCAATTAACTGTTTAACCCATAAATGTGCCAGGGTTTTTATCGAAAACCAGGCAAGTATTATAGCCGGAACCTTTAACGCTTCGCTGCTTAATAGCATTGACGAACTCTCAGATGTGCTGAAGGCCATCGAAAAGAAATCCATTGAAAAAATCTATAGCTACGATGGAGTAGTGCGGATTGAGCTTGCCGGGTTTCGCATTATGTCTGGCTTAATTGAGGATTTTATTGAAGCCGCTTTTATTGACGAAAGCAACCGGACTAAACGGCATATTAATACGTTGAACCTGCTTTCAGCCCAATTTAAAATTGATGCTTCTTCGAATGCCTATACCCGGGTAATGAATATTATAGATTATATTTCGGGTATGACTGATTTGTTTGCTTTAAAGCTGTACCGAAACCTGAGAGGAATAGAAATGCCGCATATCTGATGTTGAAATCAGCTTGAATCAACCGGCTTTCATTAGTTGGTAAACGTCTGCTGGTAAGTTTCAGTATAAATGGAGCAGGTACAAATATCTGTAATTCAAAATAACAATGGGCTTAACAATACATTACTCAGGCCGTTTCAATCCCAATTCTTCATTATCAGCCATGATTGAAGAAGTTAGGGATATTGCTGAACTGTATCAATGGAAATTCAAGATTTTTGAAACTGAGTTTCCGGCTGGCGAAACAGGGAAAGAGGAATATAATCAGAAAATTTATGGCATTTGTTATACTCCACCCGAATGTGAAACCGTCTGGATCAGTTTTCTTTCAAACGGGGAAATGAGCAGCCCTATGCATCTTGATTTCTTTGGTAAAAAAGAAAACCAGGTAGAGCAGCCTTATCTGTATATGCTTTCGACAAAAACCCAATATGCGGGTATTGACATTCATAAACTGATTATTCACCTGTTTAAATATCTTGAAGGGAAATTTTTACAGCAATTTACTGTAATGGACGAAGGGCACTACTGGGAAACCGGCGATGAAAAATTGTTATCGGATACGTTTAAGGAATATACTGAACTGATTGAGCAATTTGGAACATCGCTGGAAATATATCCCATGAATAAGGATGAGAGTTTTGAGGCATATTTTGAACGGCTGATAAAGCAGATGCAGAGTAAACGAAAGGAGAAATAGATAAAATTGGATTATATTTTGATATTAAAAATCATGACTAGAACCAGGCCAAAATCTTTCGTCAGGAAATGAACGCGTGTTTGTTGACACCATTGATATTTGAAATGATTGCGACAGCGTCGGGATAAGTTTTGCCGCGAATTCGATTAAAATTAAGGAAATCTAAGCTGGAAAACATTCAGCGAAAAATCTCAACTTTTATAGTACGCATAAGGAACAGGACAATACCTTATGTACTCTCCCATATTGTTTTTGTACTGATTCCAGTGCTTCTCGTTGTATGGTTTGCTTTAAGCAACAACTAAGGCGAGTTCTCTTTTACCAGCTTGCGTAAATTCCGGATGCAACCTGAGGCTCTGAATACTTTAATCTTTTCTATTGGAATAGCTATGATTACCTTTTTTTGTACCTCATTCTGGGCTATCAGGCTGCTTATTTATTAAGCCATATGGAATCGAAAAGGACAAAGTTGCTTGTCATAGTTTTTATTTTCGTTGTGGATTAATTTCCTGTTACGCACTTTGGCCACTGTTGCCTTTCTTCGCTTACCATTAGGCGAAGGCGCTCTTATTTTCGGAATGGTGTATTTCTTTTTAACCGTTTATGATTAACCCGATTTATAACGTTCTGCAAAAAACAGATCAAAACCTGTTTGAAGCATTCCAGTACCTGGGAGCAACTGACTGCGTGGTTGATTGACCTTAGGATTTCGAAATTCCGAAGTAATAAAGAGCGGTTACGCCGGTACTCAAATGAAAAATCCAGGACTGCCTTTGTATCGGTTTTTTAATGGTTTGCCCGATTTAAGGTTATTCTTTATATTCTGAATCAGCGGTCAGTTCAATATTACTTTTTCTGTCCAGATACTTTTATTATCCGTGAGTTGAATTAAATATATTCCTTTTTTAAGGTGATTCAGATTAAGGGTATTATCACTACTATTCGGAAGCAGGTTCGTGTAAACTGTTTTACCGGTAATGTCCATTACCCTGATCTGCCCTTTTGAAAGGCCTTTCGGCCAAATAATATGTATGTTTCCATTGGAAGGGTTTGGGTAAATTGAAAAAACCTCTTTATTAGCTGTTTCTTTTATTCCTGTGTTGATAAAACCACGCACAACGTTGCTTATGCGGACTTCGTCCATGAAACCGGTAACTCCGCTGCCAAAGACAAGGCTTTGTGTGTTTAAATATGGGGTCGTACCTAAATCTTCGTTTTCATTTATTGATACTATTTTACGGTTTTTGTCACGAACAATCATCTGAAGCTTTGATTGTTTTGTATCCCGGATAAAAGCCACATGATACCATTCATTCAATACGGGGCTTGATGAAGTTGCTCCAACACGGTAATCGGGCCCGGAGAAGTAAAATCCATAAAATTTATTTCCCCAAAAAGGATTTAACTGGAGTGAATAATTGGATTTTAAAGGGTCGCTATCACTTGGCTTATTAATCAGGCTCATATAGCTATTGCTGCTAAACGCAGTAAACTTCACCCATGCTTCAATGGTCCAGTCGCCGGTTAAATTAAGTGTGGTGCTATGCGGAACGGTAACAGGTGCTGATGTGCTGATGCAATTTCCCAGGTCGGATAACAAACCAGCATTACTGGTAATGTTCAGCGTATTGCCCGTGGCATTTGCCGATAAGTTGGAACGATTGTTCAGGTTGTTATCGAAATGGAAGAGGGCTATTGTGTTTTTATCGAAAAGATATGGACCGCCGGCTTCATTAGGATTTACAATCCGAAAGGATTGATCACTTTCGTCGTAATTGGAAGAGTTTGAAGCATCGGTAATCTTTATTTTGCATTGTGATGAAATGCTGTTGGAAACCACCCAGTTGGTTTTCTTGCTGCTGGTGCCAATGTTCGACAGTACAGTCTGCCAGTTACTGCCATTATCATCCGAGAATTCAATATTTATATTTGCAACATTGGTGAGTTCCCATCCAATTTCGGTAGTATCGCCGGCAATTCTAATTTCATTTGAAGTAAATGAACGCAATATTAATTTGTTAAGATCAATATTCGGAATAGGGAAATTGAATTTTGGGGTAGTAAGTGTCATAGCCGTAGTGGCAACATTAATCAGCCGGTTTGTACAATATCCGCCTGTAAAATCCGATTCCCATCCGCCACTGGGTGCCAGGCTATTGTCAACAAAAAATTTATATTCAACAAAATAGTACTGTCTGATCGGTACGTTGGCCGAATATATGGTTCCGTTTTCGAGCGAAAGCTGCGTGCTGCCCCAGCCATTAAAACCTCCCCTTACGAAAACGTGGTTGGTGCCTGGATCAAAATATCCATATTTAATCATATCAGCCATATCAACGGAGAATTTTATGCTTTGATTGACCTGTGTATTTACATACGCATCCAGAAAATTCCACCAGGCGATTTGCAGAGCAGTGATCCCCGTATAACCAATGTCGGTATAGTTCATATTTTCAACAAATTTAGCCATAGCAGCCTCGCCTTTGGTAGTTATAATAAAATATGCCATCGAAGCCGACCAGGTATAGCCTTCGTTGCCATTAAAAACCTGTTCGATATTGGGTTTCCCGCTTTGCGTGATCAGATTTTTAATGTAAGTTTTTGAATTAGTTTGTCCGTCAAAGCTTTCAGGAGCTTTACGTCCGTAGTAGCAGGCAACACCTTCGTTAAGCCAGGCTGGTAGTATAACTTTTGTCTTCCAGGCTTCAACCACGTGTGTAAATTCATGTATAAGCACATCAACAGCTCCGTTATAGCCAACCTGAGTGGGTGATAATACAGTGATTAATCGTTTGCCGAATGCAGTGCCTGTACCCCAATCAGCCATTTCAGGATATCCGACAGCAAGGTGAAATGTACCCAGGTTTTTATAAATGTATATTTCAATTTTATCTGGTACCGTAGTTTGAAGAGCAGCTGTTATACGTTCAAAGCTCATTTCAAGCTTAGTTGAATAGTCATCGATAATCGCGTTTTCCTGGCTTGTGTAATGAAAATTGAAATGTGCAGTTGTTTTAAACTGATCCATATCGGCATCATTGAAATACATAACCTGCAACACCAGATCGTTAACGCTGAGAGCTATTGGCCGATTGCCGCTTACAGCAACAGGAAAATTATTTTCCCATCCTCCGTTTGCCGCGCCTGCGGAAGTGATGAAATACTTATACTCGTGATAACTGTAGTCGGCCAGCGAAAGCGTGGCTGAATAAATGTTGTTGTTTCCTTTAGCAAGAATGTTGCTACTGCCCCAGCTGTTAAACGTTCCTTTGATATAAACGGCATCAGTATTGGGATTAAACTTTCCCTGACTGACTAACAGGCTCAAATCAACCGAAAATTTTATATTTCGGTTGGCAAATACGCTTGTGCCGAGAGAAACTAAGAGAAAAATACACACTAAAAGCCTGATATTTAGTAAAGATGTAACGTCAGTTGTCTTCATAAGTTAAATATTTAGAGTTAATGTTTTTTTTGCTTTTTATAGTTTTCTGCTTATTAAATGTGCATGTTTTGCTGAAAACGAGCCTGAGTATAGTTAGAGTTAATCCGGACAAAGCTTTAGGCGTGCAAAAAATGTGACCTGGTGCCAGACTTATAGGGGTTTTTACATATAAAAAAGGTACAGATGGAGTATACATCGAGTAAGTATTACCTATTAGATTTGTAAATTTACTAAAGAAATATTCATATCGTGTTTAATTTAATATTTTTTTTCTTGATCAATTATAGTGCTGGAATATAATTAGTTAAATATTTTTATGAGAAGTAATTACAGAAAAAGGTATCTTCTTTTTGAAATATATAGTATCATTTTAGCAAAACTGTGTTTGTCGCTTTTTTAAAATAGTGGTCCAGATTGTTTTACAATACATTCTGAAATTCCAGATTTTATTTATTTTCCAATTCTCTGATAGTTATTGCTCTAACATAATGAACCTGTACTGTCGCAATCTTATCCTTACCTGTCCCAAATATTGTGGGATATCGAGTACACTGGAGAAATCAAAATTTTGGCAAATGACTTAGCACCATATATTTATATTCAAAAGAATCAGAAAAAGCTTGCCGGTGCCAACACTCTGATACGCCAGGCACAACTTGCACAGTATCTGGCTACTGAACGGTATAAATTCGGGGTGATTACAAACCTTGAACTCTTAACTGCGGTTTCCAATTTTAAAGATGCCCAGCTCAGCCAGCTTCAGTTCGAATACAACCTTTTACTTTCCAGGATGGATCTTTGCAGGCTCACCGGTTTACGTTGGTGGTAAGCGATTAGTAATATTCTTCAGATCATAAAAATACAACCTTCAATTTGCTACATCAGTAAGATTTTTATTAGGGAAATATTCTGTCATAAAACATTGTAAACTGGACTTTCAGCAACAATGAAAAAAGGATTGAACTTCAATTTTTGTTGACTGGCAAAGAACTTGATGCAAACAAGATCAATGAAGTGATCAACAGCACGCTTAAAAATAGCTCTGATGTAATCTCGCAAAAATATCCCGTGGTATTATTTGCCAAAGTAGCAAGTGAAACCGGTTTGCTTACGGGGAGGTTCTGCTGCATTATTAACAAAGCCGATAGTGTGAAAAGCGAAGCCATGCTCAAACTAAATGCCGCATTTAACGACAGGAATATTGGATTTGATTACAGCAAAGCAATTATACGGTTTACAAATACATCTTGCATTTTAAATAATGTTATGTTTCTAAAGGTCTAACTCCAGCAATAATTTGTTATTGGAGGACTAAAATATTAAATGTTCAGCGAAATTATCTTTTTATTTGCTAAATGGGAACTAGTGTTTTAAAAATACAAAACGCTTAACTTCTCAATATCCAAAAAATTTCAATCTTATTTCTTTTAGTTTTTTAAACCATTTACGATCCCCGTATTTCATTTCTGTTTTATACCTTGCTAAAGCTCTTGCAGATAACCTGAAGGTAAGCCCTTCTGCGATAACAGCCTTGCAAGGATTGCATACGCCACATGATTTGTTCCTGACCGGTGTGTGGCAAAACCATGTTTTATTTATAGACTCTGAAAATCCCAGTTTTTTGTATTCTTCCAAAATTTCAGATTTTGAAAGTTCCAACAAGGGGAGAGGAAATCGGAAACTACCAAATACTTTGTATAAATCCGGAGCAGACTTTTCTTTATCAATCAGGCAATAGGAAATGGTGTTGCGGGTGATTTTTTTTACTTCACCGTATTTCATAATGCAATTATATGCTCTTCCAATTTCGGTGTGCTCAATACATATCTCAAGACCATTACACGATTTAGCATATCTTGACAACCAATCATACTGCGAACCAATTGCTGTTAACTTTTGTAATCGGTAAAACGCATCTGTTATCTCATTGTCGGGTTCAATATCTTTAACTTTGAAAGTGATTAGGGGAAGAATTGTACATTTTGTTTCAGGATGCTTTTGTATATCGGCAGTAATGGCTGAGATCGCATTTAATTCAAGTTTTTCGGAACGCCTGTCGTCGCAAAGATAATAAGGCTGAATGGTTACATCATTCTTCGAAAGTTGTATCATTCGGTAACTTGAATCAAAGCCCCCAGTCCAAAATATATTAATTTGGTTTTTTATGAAACCGGGAAATTCTTCTTTCTGAGGTGTAATATCATTGCTTTCTGATCTTTCCATGTTCACATTAGTTTAGCGAATAGTTTTGGTTTAATTCTGCCTATTCCCGTTACCAATGGATTTTATTTCACGATTTACGTGGGTGATTAAAAATGTCCAGTCTAGGGTTCTATCAGAATTGTATGTTAAGCGAATAATTACATAAATGTGCAGTCAAGTCTTGCAAACTTAATGTCCTAAAGTAAAAAAAGTCATGCACTATATTTACAAGAGGTTAAAATTATACTATAAAAATTAATTCTTCCTGCCTTTTTTTAAACTATGTGTAAGGTTTCCTATAATCTAAGAATTGGAAATTCAAAGATAAGGGAAAATTGTTCGTGTTATTTTTTTATACCTTGAATAAATCCGGTTAGAGAATTTCTTTCACCGGATTTATTGCAAAATAGTCAAAGGGAACTTAAATCGACCTGTGAATTAATTACAGACTCTTTATTTCTGCCACCAGTTTCTGCAAAGTCGCTTTGGCATCGCCAAATAACATACGGTTTTTCTGATGATAAAAAAGGTTGTTCGGAATAGCGGCATAACCAGCAGCCATACTGCGTTTCATAACAATCACATTTTTAGCGTCAAGAGCTTTAATGATCGGCATTCCGTAAATCGGACTTGATGGATCGTCTTCAGCCGCAGGGTTTACAACATCGTTAGCGCCAATTACAATAACTACATCCGTATTTCCCATTTCGTTGTTGGCATCTTCCATTTCAACCAGTTTTTCATAGGGAACATCCGCTTCAGCCAGCAGCACGTTCATATGCCCAGGCATACGACCGGCAACAGGATGAATTGCGTATTTAACTTCAACGCCCTTGCTTGCCAGTAGGTTATCGAGTTCGTGACAAAGGTGCTGAGCTTGTGCAACAGCAAGACCATATCCCGGAACGATAAATATTTTCTGCGAATAGCTTAACAATACAGCTGCGTCGCTGAGGGAGATTTCTTTCACAGTTTTATCGCCATCCTCTGTTCCGGCTGCTCCGGCAACGCCGAATGCACCTATAATAACATTCAATAACGAACGGTTCATTGCCTTGCACATTAAAATGGTCAGGATAGTTCCTGACGAACCAACAAGAATACCTCCGGTAAGCATCGCCTGGTTGCCGTAAAGGAAACCGCCCATGGCTGCTGCAACGCCTGTAAATGAGTTCAATAAAGTGATCACAACCGGCATATCGGCGCCGCCAATCGGCATTACGAAAGTTACTCCGTAAATTAACGCTGCTAACGCAAAAAGATAAATCGGCAGGTTATTACCTTCAACAGGTTTCATGAAAAGGATCAATGCCAGTGCAACAAATAATCCTACCAGGAATGTCAGGTTGATTATTCGAAGTATAGGGTGTTTGAAATCCCCAATGCGACCGTCGAGTTTCCCGAATGCTATCATACTTCCGGCAAATGAAACGCCTCCGATCATTAATCCCAATAATATAGCAATTCCTTCGCCGCCGAGCATATTATTAGCAGGAATAGGCAATGAAGCAAGGTGATTCTGCATTTTAGGGAATTCCATAAGCGATATTAATGCGGCACAGGCACCACCCATACCATTAAAGATGGAAACCATCTGAGGCATCGCTGTCATTTTTACTTTTTTGGATGAATACCAGCCAATAAAACTACCAATGGCAAGAGCTATTACGATCCAAATTATATTGCCTATCGGCTCTCCTTCTTTTTTGTGA
Organism: Bacteroidales bacterium; assembly: GCA_030654075.1. GTDB lineage: Bacteria > Bacteroidota > Bacteroidia > Bacteroidales > UBA4417 > UBA4417. The sequence goes on from JAURYB010000161.1 coordinate 18,597, forward strand.
AAAAGAATAGTAAACAGAATTGCACCACCCATGCCTGCAGCTGCCCAAAGGTTGCCGGCACGCGCTGTGGCCGGATGGCTAAGTTTTTTCAGTCCCAGGATAAACAGGATGGAGGCTATCAGGTAAGAAATCTCTAAAATGGAGATTTCGCTGGAAAATTCAATGAGTTTTGTTATTGTTTCCATGTTTTATCTCCCTATTTTTTCTTTTTCTTAAACATTTCGAGCATACGGTCGGTAACCACAAATCCGCCGACAACATTCAGCGTACCTAGTATTACGGCTATAAAGCCAAGGATAAGTGAAAGTGTGTTTTCGGCGTGGCCCATTACAATAATGGCACCGATAATTACTACACCATGGATGGCGTTACTACCTGACATTAAAGGGGTATGCAACACCGCCGGTACATGCGATATAACTTCTATTCCCAGGAAAACGGAAAGAACGATGATGAAAATCATGTCTTTGTATTCCAGGAAAAATTTTAAAACTTCGTCCATAGGTTGGTTATTTTATGAGTTTGTTTGAATTCTGATTTTGGTGCTCAGTGCTTAGTGCTGTGTGCTCACTGTATTTTGCCATACGCTGTGCACAATGTACTATGCACTAATAGCTGCTTTCACCCTTTCATGCACAATTTCTTTTCCATGAGTAACTGCTGTACCTTTTACAATATCATCTTCCCAGTTGAGGTTTAAAGCTCCTTCTTTGGTGATGATAAGTTTCAGGAAATTGATCATGTTTTTGCCGTACATGCGGCTGGCATCGGTTGGCATATCGGTTGGGAATTGCGAATTGCCAATGATCTTAACGCCATTATGAACAATGGTTTCATTGTCTTTTGTAAGTTCGCAGTTTCCACCGGTTGAAGCGGCAAGGTCAATAATTACAGAGCCTGGTTTCATGGCTTCAACAGTTTCCTTTTTGAGCAGGAGAGGAGCACGGCGACCCGGAATCTGGGCGGTACAAATTACCACATCCGATTTTACAACCTGATCGTGGATGGCCTGAGCCTGGCGGGCTTTAAATTCATCGGTTTGCTCCACAGCATAACCTCCTGCAGCTTTATCATCAAGAGCGCCTTCCACTTCTACGAATTTCCCGCCCAGGCCAACAACTTCTTCTTTTACTGCCGCACGAACATCGAAAACGTAAACCACCGCACCAAGCTTACGCGAAGTAGCAATAGCTTGCAGTCCGGCAACACCAGCACCCAATATCAGCATATTTGCTGGCTTGATGGTTCCGGCAGCAGTCATAAACATAGGGAAGAATTTAGGCAAAGTATTGGCAGCTGTAAGCACAGCTTTGTAGCCCGCAACTGTAGCCATCGACGAAAGTATGTCCATGGCCTGCGCGCGAGAAGTACGGGGTACAACATCCATGCTGAATCCGGTAATGTTTTTGGCAGCAAGTTCTTTAACCAGGTCGGTGTTGAAATATGGATTTAACACTGCCATAATTACCTGCCCGTCTTTCATCAGGGCAACTTCTTCAGCAGTTGGCGGTTGGATTTTAATAAGTACATCCGCACCTGCAATAACTTTGGCTTTGGTTTCGATGACTGCGCCTGCCAGTTCATACTCCGCATCCGAAGCGAAAGCTGCAAGCCCTGCACCCGCTTCGACCAGCATGGTAACATTCATCTTAACCAGCGTGGCGACACTTTCGGGTAGCATAGCAACCCGGTTTTCGCCGGTAATTTCTTTGAGTATTCCTATTGTCATAACAGTAGGTTGTTTTTAGGGATTTGTTCGGGCAAATGTAAAGGAATTTTATCCATCTTAAAAACGCTTTTTATATGCTTTTAATCATTTTCAGTATAATACAGAATTATGTACTTATCCAGATATGAAATGAATACTGTTCAAATTTTTATCAAGATCAATTATTCAGATATTCAATGAGTTATGGTAATACATTGATTCAATATTTTATAAACAAATCTCTTGATTTAAAGAGTAATGCATCAATAATTGAATATTCCGATATCAACTTTTAATTGTTATGGATATAAAATCGCCGTATGGTGGATAAGTATTCCGCATTTGAAACCCTCGATTCGATCTTTTTTACGAATAAAATGAACTATTATTTAGAATTAAAGTTTTAACAGTCTATAAAAACAAAAATCAAAAAAGAATCAGTTTTAACATTTAAATGAAATAACATGGGTACGATAGAGATTTCGAAGACGAGAAAAATTGCCGGATGGGTAATTGCAGGATTATTAACCGGGCTTTTCGCATTTAGCGCGGCAGGTAAATTAGCATTGCATCCTGAACAAATGGAACAGTTGAAACTTGGCGACTGGCGCATCATTATTGCTATAGGTGAAATTACATCGGCACTATTGTTTTTATTCCCCAGGACAAATATTTACGGCACTATTTTATTAAGTGCATATATGGGTGGCGCAATCATAATTCATATGACAGGCGGGCTAAGCATAGTAATGCCTACAGTTGTGCTTGTTTTTATATGGCTGGGAGGATTTGTACGCAATCCTGAACTCATAAAAAGGTAAGCAGGTATTTGGGCAATAGAGAAATGGCCTTTTCGGAATTAGTTCGGAGTCCAGGAGATGATTATCTGAATTTTAATATCTAAGCGTGTACAATTTCATCATTTAAGTAGTAACTTTGGATATCGCAGTTTCATAGTTATTTATTTAAACATTTGTACTATGATTAAGATACTGATTCTTATAATGGCTTCGCTAATTTCGATTTTTAGCCAGTTGACCGCACAAAACACTGATATTAATAAACACAGTGATAACAAAGGGATCCAGCTCACTGTACCAGAAACTTCTACCGAGTTCAGCATTTCGAGCTATAAAAATGTAAATCTGCAAAAAATAAGCCCATTGCAATTAAAGGCTTCCGGGCTGCATACCGAGATTTATATTTCTAATACAAACCAGGGAGTTATTATAATTTCTTCTGCTGAAGCTAACAAAGCTCTGAAGGATTTCAGCCATACCCTTGAGCTTAATCCAACGTTTTACGAAACTCTCACAAGGCAGGATACGACAATCGTTTTTTCAAAGAATACAAAAAACCCGACTTTCGATTTTACCAGAGCTTCATCTATAAACCACGATTATAAGAATGCTTTTAATTATACAGTTGACCCACGAACTGGAGTGAGTTGGAGTAAAGGTAATTATGATGAATTAAACCTAAAACCAGGCATGGGTTATGGTCAGCTTTTATATGACATTATTATCTGGTTGCCAAAAGCGATAAAATAGGTGGAAATATTAGTTTGTTAGTTCTGTAAGACTGCTTCGTTAGAGGCAGTCTTATTTTTTGATATAGACAGCAATAAAAATTAGTATACTTTTAAAGTAATTTCAATACTTATTCGTCTACCTCAATATATGGTAGATTTAATTACACTATCGCCTATGGCAAAGCAGCAACGAATCCTGGATGCTGTCCAGAATTATGGGAAGCGTTTGTTCAGTTTTATACGCAGCCGCGTTAAAAGTGACGAAGATGCCGAAGATATTCTGCAGGATGTTTGGTTCCAGCTTAGTTCCCTTGTCGACATTGAACCTATCGGGCAGCTTAGTTCGTGGCTATACAGGGTTAGTCGTAACCGTATTGTGGATAAACAACGTAAACTAAAGCCACAATCGCTCGATGACCTGGCCTATGAGAATGAAGACGGGGAAATGATGTATCCGGACGCACTGCTTGCTGGCGACTCGAATCCTGAAATGGAACTTGAGCGGGCATACCTCAGGGAAGAGCTTTTTGAAGCTTTAAATGAGTTGCCACCGAAACAACGCGATGTTTTTGTGTGGAATGAACTGGAGGATATGACATTGCAGGAGATTGCTGATAAAACCGGCGAAAGTATTAAAACGATCATATCACGGAAACGCTACGCAGTTGCAAATCTGCGGGAGTGGTTCGAAAATTTATATAACGAATACTAACAATTTAAAACGTAGAAATCATGATGTGTTGCAGTGAAAACAGAGGTAAAAATTTCTGGATTAAAAGAGCCATATTCATTCCAATTGCCATAGCAGCCGGTGTGTTTATTTTTGGAAGCCTGGTAATGTTCCTGTGGAACAGTATTTTGCCAGCCATATTTGGAATCGCCACGATAACTTTCTGGCAAGCCCTCGGAATATTGGTTTTATCAAAAATTCTCTTTGGTGGATTTGGCCATGGACGCAGTCAAAGCCATCCGGGCCACGACTGGAAAGGTCACCCTATGCACTTAAATCCTGATGAAAGGGAAAAAATGAAAGAAGAATGGCGAAACCGATGCCATACTGAACCAAGAGCTGAATAAAAGAGAGCTTTTAATGAATGAAGAATAGCGCGTTGCCTTTGGCAGGGCGCTATTTTTGGATTATAGGAAATGTGTTAGTTGAAGTAAATGATAAACAACTAGCGGCTAGTTACTATATCCTTTAAGATTTTTTCAACCTTTACCATCATTTCATCCGTAATATCCAGATGGGTTACAAACCGCACTTCCTGCGGTGCTAATGCCATGGCATGAATATCGTTTTCGCGCAATGTCTGAAGGAATTTTGATGTTGGCATTTCAGGTTTGAGTTTAAAAAAAACAAGGTTAGTCTGTACCGGAATCACACTTTCAACATACGGAAGCGATTGCAGAAGGCTTTCGAGTTGTTTGGCTTTACGATGATCATCGCGAAGACGTTCAACATTATTGTCAAGCGCATAAATACAGGCAGCAGCCAGGTAACCGGCCTGCCGCATTCCGCCGCCAAACACTTTGCGTATGCGCCGGGATCGGTTAATAAATTCTTTATTGCCTATTAAAACAGATCCGACAGGCGCGCCCAATCCTTTGGAAATACAAATGGAAATACTATCAAATAGTTTGCCATATTCTGCCGGTGTTTCATTGGTTTCGACTAATGCATTGAAAAGCCTGGCACCATCGAGGTGGTATTTGAGCCCGTTTTCGCGGCATACTTTGCCGATAGCAATTAACTCATTAAAATCATAGATCGAACCGCCGCCTTTATTCATCGTATTTTCGACTGAAACCAATTTTGTGAGCGGCCGGTGCGGATCGGCAGGAGGGTTAATATGAGCTTCAACATCGGCAGCTGTAATCCTTCCCTGGTCACCTTCGAGCAGGCAGACCGATGCGCCCGAATTCATAGCAATTCCGCCTCCTTCGTAATAATAAACATGTGAAAGTTTATGACATATTACTTCGTCGCCTGGTTGCGTATGCGCCTTGATGCCTACCTGGTTTGCCATGGTTCCGGAAGCACAGAATAAGGCTGCTTCCATACCGAACATAGCGGCGGCTTTGGTTTCGAGTGCAATTACGGTAGGATCGTCACCTAAAACATCATCCCCAACTTCTGCGGCAAACATGGCTTTCAACATTTCCGGAGTCGGACGGGTTACGGTATCACTTCTGAAGTCTATCATTGGAGGAATTGGGGTTTAGGTGTTGGGGGTTAGGGTTTGGAATTTTGATTTGAGATTTTGTTTTTTGATTTTGGGATTTGAAATTTACTTTTTACATCTCATAATCAATACAACCCTTATTGATAGAATAATCCTTATTAAATGCAATAAATTCCTGATGCGCCGGATGAACAGTATAAGTCTCAAGGTCAATCATGTTGTCAAAATCCATGATCAGGACAATATCATACGACCAGGAGAGTTTACGAACATCAATTCCTGCTTCATATTTGCGAATGACATCAATTTTTTGTGGCAGATCATCCAGACGACTTATCACTTCCTTTGCTGCGGTGATCTTTTCAGATTCACCTGGAAAATCTTTGAGTTTGAACATTACAATATGCCTTATCATAAGGGGATAGGTTTTGGGGGTTAGGATTTAGTTGGTGCAAGTTTCAAACTTTACTTATTTAAAGCTTTTCTATAAATAATTAATTCTGTTTCTGTCAGATTTTTTAATGGTTGTCATTGTTTCGCTTTTTCCACTAACACTTCACCTTTTCGCCCTTCGCCATTTTGCTTGTCATGAATTAGTAAAAGCCTCTCTTATCCTCATAAGTCCCTGTATCAAAGTCGAAACCGGGCATCCGATATTCATTCTCATAAATCCTTCTCCACCAGGACCGAACATTATACCAGGGTTTAATCCTACATTCGCTTTATGAAGGAAGAATTCATTCAGGTCTTTGTCGTTCATACCCATTTCGGTACAGTCGAGCCATACAAGGAAAGTGGATTCGGGGCGGATGACTTTTATTTTTGGTAGATTTTCACGTACAAATTTTTCAAGTGTCTCTACATTCTTTGCAAGGTAATCCATTAATTCATCTACATAAATGTCACCATGGGTATATGCTTCTTCTGAGGCGATATTTCCGAAAATATTTCCACCACCAATATGAAGATGATCGAGAGTGGCATTAAATTTCCGGCGAAGGCTGTCATTTTCGATAATTACCGAAGCCGTTGAAAATCCTGAAAGGTTAAATGTTTTGCTTGGCGCTACCGTGGTAATAGTTTGCAAACTGATCTCTTTTGAGATTCCGGCAACAGGAGTATGTTTGAATGGCTTATAAATCAGGTCGCAATGAATTTCATCCGAAATGATCAGTACATTGTATTTCAGGCATATTTCGGCCATCTGAGTTAGTTCTTCTTTAGTCCAAACACTGCCACCCGGATTGTGCGGATTAGAAAGAATCAGCATTTTGGCGCCATCTTTTGCCAGGGTTTCAAGATTTTCAAAATCCATACAAAGGCGGCCATTTTGCATTTTTAAATGGTTGTATGCCAGGGTGCGTTTGTGATCAGTAACTGCTGTGAAAAAAGGGAAATAGACCGGAGGTTGTACAATAATTTTATCGCCTGGTTCAGTGTAGGCCATCACAGCAATATTAACAGCCGGCACAACACCGGGGCAGAAAGATATCCAGTCGCGTTCAACTTTCCATTGATGGCGGCGTAGGAGCCAGTCTATAAGCGAGGTAAAATAACTCTCCTCGCGAAGCGGATAACCAAAAACACCATGTTTGGCTTTTTTAACAATAGCATCAGTAATATATCCCGGAGTTAAAAAATCCATATCCGCCACCCACATTGGGAGAGCTTCACCGGCACCCAGGAATTTCTGCATCCCGTCCCATTTTATACACGAGCTGCCTTTTCGTTCAATCAGTTGGTCAAAATCAAAGTTCATTTTCAGGCGATCAGTTTAAGAGAGGCAAAGGTATTATTTTTTCAGAAGAGGATTGAAGAGTTTCATCTTTCAAATTCCAAATTCCAAGTCCCAAATTCCAAGTTCCAAGACCTATGCCCCCCTGAACCCTTGAACTCTTGAACCTTTGAACCTTTGAACCCTTGAACCCTTGAACTCTTGAACCCCAACCCTCACCCCCCAATTCCCAATCCCTAATCCCCAACACCTTCCTTCACATTTGTCTGTCCAACGATTAATGACTATTTTTGTTCTCACTAAGACTGATCCATGACTGATTCCCTGATATCGCAGGTTTCGCGCAAGTATTACTTCGACGATACGCCTTTTATCAAGCTGATGCGTAAGCGGATACATAAAGTGTTGCTTATTGCGAGCAATTACGATGCATTTATTCTGGAAAGTGATGGCCGGATTGATGAACATATTTTCAATGAATATACTTCTCTCAACCTGAGCAATCCTCCTGAGTTTATACAGGTGCCGTCGGAAGAACAAGCTTTGGATGTGCTCGAATCCGATAAAATCGACCTGGTGATCTGCATGCTTACACTCGAAGATATTGATTCTTTCGACCTGGCCAAGAATGTAAAGCACAATTATCCAACCATTCCAATGGTTGTACTGACGCCTTTTTCGCGCGAGGTAACACTCAGGCTTTCAAACGAAGATCTGAGTATTATTGATTATGTGTTCAGCTGGTTGGGAAATCCTGATCTGCTTGTTGCTATTATCAAGCTGCTTGAAGATAAAATGAATGTAGAGTACGACGCGCTCGAAGTAGGAGTGCAGGTTATTCTCCTGGTTGAGGATTCAATCCGTTTTTATTCGAGTTACCTGCCCAATATTTACAAGATTATTTTTCAGCAGACAAATTCATTTATGACCGAAGGTCTTAATGAGCATCAGCGTATGATGCGCAAACGGGGAAGGCCAAAACTTGTCATGGCCACAACGTATGATGAAGCAATTCGGTTATTCGATAAATATGAAAAAAACCTGTTAGGCATAATATCTGATATAAAATACAAGCGTGCCGGTCATGAAGATCCGGAAGCCGGTTTCAGGCTGCTGAACCATGTTCGTTCGAAAACAGATTTCCTGCCTTTTGTACTGCAATCGTCGGACCTGAAGTACCAGAATGTTGCCCATAATCTTGGAGTTGGCTTTATTGACAAAAACTCCAAAACTATGGCTATTGAGCTTCGTGACTATATGATGGAATATTTCGCCTTTGGTGATTTTGTGTTTTATGATCCTGATACACATAAGGAACTGATGCGTGCTCCTGACCTTAAAGCGCTTCAGAAACGGATTTTCCAGGTTCCTGACGCTTCTCTCGAATACCATATTTTCAGGAATCATTTATCCCGGTGGCTGTTTGCCAGGGCGCTATTCCCGCTGGCCGAATTTTTCAGGGATGTGAGACCCGGCGATTTTACTGATCTGGATGATATCCGCAGGTTCCTTTTCGAATCCATAGCAGGATACAGGCTTAACAAAGCCAGGGGAATTATCGCACAGTTCGACCGTGAAACTTTTGACGAGTATATAAGTTTTACCCGGATAGGAGAGGGCTCTATAGGCGGAAAAGCACGTGGACTGGCTTTTCTTGATGCCATCGTGAAACGGAACCGTTTGTTCGACAGGTTTGCTGATGTAAATATCAATATTCCCCAGACTGTTGTTTTGTGTACCGATATTTTTGATGAGTTTATGGAAGACAACGACCTGTATAAAGTCGGTCTTTCTGACCTGAGCGATTCTGAAATTCTCATCAATTTTGTTAATGCCCGCCTGCCGCTACGCCTGCATGACGATCTTTTGAAATTTATTCACCTGGGTAAAAAACCAATTGCAGTGCGTTCATCAAGTTTGCTTGAAGATTCGCATTATCAGCCATTTGCAGGTGTTTACTCAACTTACATGGTACCTGTGATGGTGAGTGATGATCGATTCACTCTCGAATTGGTCAGCAATGCTATTAAAAGTGTTTACGCTTCTGTTTTCTATCACGGCAGTAAAGCTTATATGGCTGCTACAAGTAATGTTATCGACCAGGAGAAAATGGCGGTAGTGCTACAGCATGTAGCCGGAACACAATACGAAGACCGGTTTTATCCTTCGTTTGCAGGGGTGGCCCGTTCCATTAATTTCTATCCGATTGCGCCTGAAAAACCAAAAGATGGAATTGCGAGCATTGCGATGGGTCTTGGGAAATATATTGTGGATGGAGGTGTTTCTATTCGCTTTTCGCCTAAATATCCCAAAAAGATCATGCAACTTTCGTCACCGGAAATGGCTTTGCGCGAAACACAGAAATTCTTCTATGCCCTGGACATGGATCCTTACAATTTCAGACCATCCGTTGATGACAGCGTGAATATGAAAAAGGTTAAAATCGATGTTGCTGCCGAAGATTCTTCATTCAGGGATATGGTTTCAACTTTCGATTTTGAGAATCATGTAATTCGGGAAGGCATACTTTCCGATGGCAAAAGGATTGTAACCTTTGGCAATATTTTAAACCATAATAAGTTCCCGCTTTCCGAGATACTTTCCATTTGTCTCGAAATGGGCGAACGTGAGATTGGCAAACCAATAGAAATTGAATTTGCAGTTGAACTGAATAGGGTAAAAGGACAACCGGCTATTTTCAATCTTTTGCAGATCAGGCCTATAGTCGAAAATAAAGAAAGAGTGGATGTGAAGATTGAAAAAATCAAATATGAAGAAACGATTCTTTATTCACATGCCGCATTGGGCAATGGAACTGTAAATGATTTACATGATATTGTGTATGTGAAAACTGCCACTTTCGATCCTTCACGCAACCATGAAATAGTCCAGCAAATTGCTGCGCTCAATGATAAATTTCTTGAAGCTCACAAACAATACGTACTGGTTGGACCAGGACGATGGGGATCGAGTGATCCCTGGCTTGGCATTCCTGTAAAATGGCCGCAGATTGCAGGAGCAAGGCTTATTGTTGAATCGGGACTCGAGAACTATCGCATTGATCCCAGCCAGGGAACACATTTCTTTCAGAACCTGACTTCATTTCGCGTCGGTTATTTTACTATTCATCCCTATATTAAGGATGGCTTTTTTGATGTCGGTTACCTGGATAGCCTGCCAGCCGAATACGAGGATGACCTGATCCGCCATGTACACTTTGATGATCCTTTAACCATGGTCATTAACGGGCGTACCAATTCAGGTGTGCTGATGCGGCCGGATTCAAAGGCTAAACCAAAGGGAAAGAAAGTCCCAAAAGAGTAATCCGGATTTATAAATGCAGATTATTTTGGCTTTTTAAAGAAAAAGTTGAATTCCTGCAAATCATTGCCCCGGACTTTAGTTCAATTCATTGCCCCGACCTTCAGGTCGGGGTCTATTTGTATAGCACAGATTAAATTTTAAATATCCATTGCCCCGACCTTCAGGTCGGGGAAGGAATATCTATAATTCAGAATATTTATGAATTCATTGACTCAATTTTATCTCCATCCAAAGTCATATACTTCCTCATCAGGTTTGCTGTCAGGCATGAATGTACCGGCAATACTGCCACCAGTTCGCCAGGCTTCAGATTACAACCTGCTTGAGTTAGCGAAAGTATACCATGCTCCTGTGATAATGATCTGACCTTTCCCAATAAAGTAAATGTATCCCAGCTTTTTCCATTCCAATTAACTGCAAGCCCATAAATCGGATCAGGATCGGCTGGGAGCAAGGTCTGTTCTTTTGATAAATGAACAGCCCCACCATAAATAATGGCCTCCTGCCTGTTTGGATGTATTGCTACTACCGGGCAAACCAAGGCAACAGCAATATCTTCCAATTTGCATGATCCCAAAGCAAATTGCATCACATCAAAAAATACAAAATTTCCAGGACGGATTTCGTCAATTCCGGGTGCAACAGGAAGTTGGCAACAGCTTGGTGTATCCCCTACCGATATAATACTGTGAGGGTGAAGATGAAAATGCTTTTTTAACCGGAGTAGATTTTCTGTAGCAGTTTGCTGAATGCGGATGAGTTCTTCTCTGTCATTTGCATGATACGCGTTCCCGCTATGCGTCAGGAATCCTTCAAATTGTAAATTTGGAGATTCGGCTGCCTGTAGTACCTTGTTAATCAAAGAAACATTCGAAGGCGCTATTCCAGTACGATGATAACCGGTATCAATTTTGATAAAGAATCCACATTCTGCAGTCAGTCTTTCTTTAAGAAACCTTGCTGTTTCTTCTGATTCTATAAGCAGGTGAACATTTATATAGCTTGCAAGCTGGTTGATTTCATCAATTTCCAGAAGGTTAACAGGGAAAGCAATAGTTATATCCTTCCATCCATGGTTTGCAAAATACTGAGCCATACTTACTGATGAAACAGTAATAGCTGTTACGCCTTCCTCCCGGAACCATTCGCCGATTTCAGCCGACTGATGTGTCTTAAAATGAGGCCTGAAAATCACTTTATGCTCCCTCGCTTTTTTTGCCATTGCTTGTATATTGCTTCTACAGATATCGGTGTTAAGGAGCAAGGTCGGCTTTTTGATAGTAAGCATAGCGAATTGACTTTATCCCTGCAAATTTGATACTTTTGCAGAAACAAACCGCAGATCATGAATAAATTCCTGTTAATTGTTGTAATACTCGCTTTTTCAGTGTTTATGCCTTCCTGCCGAAATAGTGAAGATTCCGGTAAAAACATTGTCACTAAACGAATTCAGTACGATGTGTCTATTCATAATACTGATCCGGAAATGGATTGGTGGGTACAAAATATCGAAGGAAGCAACCGGGAAAAATTAGTGAAAGATATTTTGGCGCGTGTTACATCAGGCGAAGTAAAAGCCTATGATTTTCTATCCTGTAAGCCCTTTACTGCCGACGAAATTAAGAGTATGATGAAACGGGTTGATACCATTAGTGTTGAACGATCCATACCTCCATACGACCTGGTTGATACTGTCCTCGTAACCGAAATCCGGTTAAGTGATATTGCAAAACTGAGATTTCTGGAAGAATGGACTATGAATGAAAAATCACTTGCCTTTACTAAAAAAGTTGCCGGTATTTGTCCTTTAGTTGAACGTCGAACCGATTCCGGAGAATTGCGCGGTTACAAACCTCTTTTCTGGGTATTTTTTGATGATAAATATCCTGCAGAACTTGAGCAGAAGTAGAGATTTGTGATTTGAGAATCGTGATTTTTAATTTGTGAATTATAGTCGCCCGCATACTCAGTTGCCCCTTGCCTTGTCGCCCCTCACCCAGTCGCTCCCTCGCTCAGTTGCTCCCTCGCCCAGTCTTCCCCAATCCCTACCCCCCCCAATCCCCAATCCCTAACCCCTAACCCCCAATGACGTACCAATACCACGTATTAAAGAATGGAATCCGCCTTATCCACCGTCAGCAGCGGGGTGATGTTGCACATCTCGGAGTGATAGTAAACGCCGGTTCACGAGATGAAAATCCGAATCAGCAGGGCCTGGCTCATTTTATCGAGCATCTTATTTTTAAAGGAACACAAAAGAGAAGTAATTACCAGGTTCTGAGTCGTTTGGAAAATGTTGGGGCTGATCTTAATGCGTTTACTACCAAAGAAGACACCAGTATTTATGCTTCTGTACAAAGCAGGTATTACCAACGGGCAGCTGAATTGCTTGCAGATATCGTGTTTCATTCCATTTTTCCTGAAAAGGAAATAGAAAAGGAAAAGGCCGTGGTAATGGATGAGATTAGTTCCTATAAAGATAATCCGGCAGAATGGATTCATGATGAATTTGATGAAGTGATTTTTAAAAATCATCCGTTGGGGAAAAATATTTTGGGTACAAAGGAAAAGCTGAAACGATATTCCCGTAATGATGTAATACGTTTTCGCGATACAAACTATATTTCTTCTCGTGTTGTTATAACCTCGGTGGCCAATTTCCCTCTAAGCAAGGCCATAACTGTTGCTGAAAAATACTTTTCAGATATAGCAGCTGATCATTCACCTCTGCAACGGCAGCCTTTTTCGGGCTATACTCCTTCAACAATAACCCAAAAATATTCAAGGCACCAGGCACATGTTGTTATTGGGAATACAGCCTGTGATGCACATGACGAACGTAGGTATTCCATGGCATTGCTGAACAATATTCTGGGTGGTCCGGCCATGAATTCGAGGCTGAATATCGCTTTACGCGAACGAAATGGCATTGCATATAATCTCGAATCGAATTATCAGCCATTTTCAGATACCGGTTTATTTAGTATTTATTGTGGTACCGATGAAGTCCTTATGCCCAGGGCTATCGATTTGATTCATAAAGAATTGTACAAATTCAGGACCGTCAGTCTTTCAACTATCGGACTGCATACTGCTCAACGGCAACTCAAAGGACAGTTAGCTATTTCGCTAGAATCGCATCAGAATGAAATGTTGTCGATGGGGAAAAATATGCTGGTATATGGTAAAATTGATCCGGTAGAAGAAATTTACCGGAAGATTGACAACATTACTTCTGTAAACCTTTTAGAAATGGCCAATGAAGCATTTAATCCGGACAGCCTCAGCACTCTTATTTTTAACAACCAGAAACCCGTCAGCCGATGAATGAATTTGACCAGGGAATAATGAAGCCGGGCATTGAAAAATATGCTGTCGATCATACTTCCGCGGAGTTGCCGGTGTTGGCCAGGCTTTTTCGCGCAACGCATTTGCGAACGCATCAGCCACAAATGCTTTCGGGTCACCTGCAGGGAGCTTTCCTGCAAATGATCAGCCATATGATAAAACCGGCTGCGATTCTCGAAATAGGAACATTTACAGGATACTCAGCCATTTGCCTGGCCCAGGGATTGCAGGATGGTGGCAAACTTATTACTATAGACTGCAATCCGGAAATGGAAGATTTCACAAAACCTTATTTCGAAGAGGCCGGACTTAATGATAAAATTGAGCTGATTATCGGTGATGCAACTGAAATTATTGAGAGCCTGCATGGTCTGTTCGACCTGGTTTTTATTGATGCTGACAAAGAGAATTATATCAATTACTTCAAAATGGTTTTCCCGAAAATATCACCTGGCGGATATATTATGGCTGATAATACACTTTGGTATGGCCGTGTAATTGAGCCAAATGCTGAATCAGATCGTGAAACCGCCGGCATTGTTCGTTTTAATACTTATGTACAACAGCTCGAAGGAGTTGAAAACATACTTCTTCCTATCCGGGATGGGATTATGATGGTACGAAAAAAGCCTGAATAGCTTACTATACAGGCTTTAGGCAAAATCCGGTATTCTATATTCGTACTAGTCCACTTTGGCAATTGTCTTTTCTTCGGTAATATCAAATACGAGATTTATCGTAACTTCCTTTTTCAACTTAATCTCACCTTCATAAAGAGCATCTATAGAGTATTCGTTAGCTATGGTGTGTTCTTCCCAGTTTCCTTCATAATTGGCCATATTTATAATTCGTATGGAATGTTGCCCTTTGCTTGCTGTAACAACTATTGAATTTGGTTCCGATTGTAATTGCTCAGAGGTTTCTCCCGCGAGCATTCCATCCACATAAACCATTGTTTTATTAATATGATCGTACCCATCCAGAACGCCGGTATAACTTGTATTTACTTTGATAGTACCTGTTTTCTGTGCGAATGCATTAATTGTAAACAAGCTGATAATAAGTGTAAGTAAGAGTAGCCTTTTTCTCATATAAAATGGTTTTCTGTTTATTGATAAAGATTATTAATCATTAGATAATTGGCAAATAATCAGCATTTTAAAAAAAAATTAGCCACAGATTTCACAGATTACGCAGATTTAAATTGCTAAAAGTACTTTTTAAATAAAATATACTTGTAAGTAATGAATATCTTTCTGCGAAATCTGTGGCATATATTTGTTTTTCAATGATTTTAATGAATTAATTAGATTCGATAATTGAATAATTATTCAGGGTTATCAATTTCACTATTTGCTATTTTCTAATTACTATTCACTGTTCTGTCAGACCTTGAACTCATATTTCACTTTGGTCAGCTCTTCATTAGCCTGGATAATCTTCTTTTTGAGATCTTCCTTAAATGCTACCAGGCGGGCAAAAAGTTCCGGATCGCCAAGTGAAATCATTTGCGCCGCAAGAATACCAGCATTCCTGGCACCATTCACAGCAACAGTGGCTACCGGAATGCCAGGAGGCATTTGCACAATTGCCAATAGAGAATCCATTCCGTCGAATGATGATTTTACAGGAACTCCAATCACCGGCAATGCCGTAAAAGCAGCAATAACTCCTGGTAGATGTGCAGCCATGCCGGCTCCGGCAATAATAACTTTTATGCCACGGCTATGGGCATTCTGTGCAAATTCCTCCACCTTTTCAGGTGTTCGGTGCGCTGATAACGCATTCATTTCAAAAGGGATATGCAATTCATTCAACACTTTTGCGGCTTCTTCCATTACAGGCAGATCGCTGGTGCTTCCCATTATTATACTTACTAAAGGCATCATGGAATTGGATTTTTTCGCTAAATTAAGTAAAAATCTCAAATTCTGGTAAGCCAATTCGTCTGTGTTTCTTACGGATTAAAAAGTTTAATAAAAAATGCATCGTTCGCATCTTTTTAATTGATATATCGCTCTTTAACCGTATTTTTGCCGGCAACCAATCATAAAAATTCCTGTTATGCCAGATATCTGGAAATTGAAGGATAAAAGCTTCAATAAATTTATCGTTAACGACGATATTCAAGCAAAAATAACTGAACTTGCTGTTCGGATAAATATGGAGCTCAATGGCAAACAACCACTTTTTATTGTGGTGCTTAACGGTGCTTTTATTTTCGCTTCCGACTTGCTGAAAAAAGTTACTATCGATTGTGAAATAGCTTTCGTAAAACTGTCCTCCTACAACGGAACACAAAGTTCAGGCGTTGTTCAGCAAATCATTGGTCTCGATCTGGATATAAAAGGCCGGACAATAGTTATTATCGAAGATATCGTTGATACAGGACTGACCTTGGTGGGTTTCAGGGAAACGTTAAAAGCGATGGAACCTGCCAAAGTTATGATCGCTACCTGTTTGCTTAAACCCGCTGCCTTTGGGGATAAATTCCCGATTGACTATCATTGTTTCAGTATTCCTAATGAATTTGTGGTTGGATACGGTCTCGATTACGATGGATTAGGCCGAAATTCCAGTGATATCTACAAAATTGTTGAAGGATAGTTGCTTTCCGTCTGAATCTGATTTTACCCATATAAAAAACTAACATAAACAAATAACGGGAATCTGATTGTAATGAAACCCATGCTAAAATAATTTCAGTATGCTTAATATAGCACTCTTTGGTCCTCCCGGCGCCGGTAAAGGTACTCAGTCACAAATGTTGATTGAAAAATACAATCTCGCGTACATTTCGACCGGTGATTTGCTTCGGCAGGAAATAGCCGAAGAAACAGAACTTGGCATACAGGTTAAAGACCTGATAGGCCGGGGCGGCCTGGTTTCTGACGAAATGATGGTGGATCTTATCGAAAAAAAGATCATTACCAGTTCCGATAAAAATGGAATCTTGTTTGATGGTTTTCCGCGTACATTAGTTCAGTCGTATATTCTCGATGGGCTGCTTCTTAAACTTAATACTTCACTCTCTTGTATGCTGAGCCTCGAAGTTCCGGATGATGAGCTCACACGACGTCTTATAGAGCGAGGAAAAGTATCCGGCCGCGCTGATGATACTGAAGAAGTCATAAAATTCAGGCTTAGCGAATACAAGGACAAAACTTCACCCGTAATTGGATATTACCAGGAACGACATCTTTACGTTCCGATACAAGGGGTAGGTCCCATCAGTGATATTTTTGATACACTTTGCAATGCGATTGAATCCATGCTTGAAAAAGTTTGGTTCAACCTTGTTGTATCAGGCCCTCCGGGAGTTGGAAAAGGTACCCAGGGACGTATGCTGGCCGAAAAACTCAATTTTTACTACATTTCAACCGGCTCATTACTTCGTAAAGAAATTAATGCTGGTACTGAATTAGGGCTCAGGGTTAAAGAAACGTATGAAAGAGGAGACCTTGTCTCAGATGAGATAGTAATCCGGCTCATAGAGCGTGAAATCAGCGTTCACAACAATGTGAATGGGTTTGTTTTTAAAGGTTTCCCCCGCACTATTCTTCAGTCGTACATCCTGGATGGATTGCTGCGCCGTTTGAATATGGGGGTATCCTATGTAGTTGAACTCAATGCCCCGATGATTGAACTCATAAAGCGGCTTGATAAACGTGGCCGTTCGGAAAAGGCGCGTATCTATGATGTTTCCACCGAACTTATTATTCACCGGCTCGAGGAATACAATTCAAAAACAGCTCTTGTAATGGAATTGTACAAAAAACAAAATAAGCATGTGGTAGTTAATGCTATGGGCACTAAAGAGGAAATTTTCGAGCGCCTATTGGATACCGTGCAGTCAGCAATGAAGAAATCGAGATAAATATCTGCTCATTACAAACATAAGTGGCTGATATTTGTTTCTTTATACCGGAGTGATTTTTATCATTACCCTTTTCATTTCACACAGTCATTTGAAAATCTGATACTCTTTAACTCCCTTAACTACAATTAATTAAAAGTAAAACTAAATAATGGCCAGTTCCAGTTTTGTTGATTATGTAAAGATCTATTTACGATCGGGTGCCGGAGGAGCAGGGTCTCACCATTATCTTCGTACCAAGGGCAATCCCAAAGGTGGTCCTGATGGAGGTGATGGCGGACGTGGAGGTCATATTATCATTCAGGGTGATAAGCAGTTATGGACCATGCTTCACCTGCGTTATACCAAGCATATTTTAGCCAGCGATGGCGAAGGTGGCTCAAAAGCACTG
Organism: Bacteroidales bacterium; assembly: GCA_030654075.1. GTDB lineage: Bacteria > Bacteroidota > Bacteroidia > Bacteroidales > UBA4417 > UBA4417. The sequence goes on from JAURYB010000161.1 coordinate 36,694, forward strand.
TCGACCGGAGCAAACGGCGAAGACAGGATTATAAAAGTTCCCTTAGGGACTGTTGTTCGTGATCCGGAAACCGGTGAAATTGAATTTGAAGTAACCGCGCACGACGAAAGACATATCATTGTTCCGGGTGGCAGGGGAGGAATGGGTAACGATCATTTTAAAACTTCTACAAACCAGGCACCAAGATTTGCCCAGCCTGGCGAACCCTTCATCGAATGCTGGAAGATTTTTGAACTCAAAATTCTTGCTGATGTTGGGCTGGTTGGCTTTCCAAATGCAGGAAAATCAACACTTTTATCGGTACTCTCGGCTGCCAAACCCGAAATAGCGGACTACCCCTTCACAACGCTCAGGCCTAATTTGGGTATAGTTTCCTACTATGGCGACAAATCCTTTGTAATGGCCGACATACCTGGAATTATTGAAGGTGCTCACGAAGGAAAAGGTCTGGGCGTAAGGTTTTTGAAGCATATCGAACGAAATTCTGTTCTCCTGTTTATGATACCTGCTGACAGCAAGGATATAAAAAAAGAATACAAAATTCTTCTCAATGAGTTGAAACAATTCAATCCTGAATTGCTGAATAAAGGACGTTTGCTTGCGATTACCAAATGCGATATGCTTGATGATGAAATGATTAAGCTCATGAAAAAGGAATTGCCACGGACTATTCCGTTGGTTTTTATTTCATCGCATACCAAACTCGGGCTTACTACGCTTAAAGATATGCTTTGGGAACAATTAAACTCCTGATGAATGCGCATCATGTTTTTGTTAATTCTATCTTTGCCTGATTTTAAATTTGATTAACTGCACTTTTGATTTTTTTAGGGATTACGATATCAATTATTTTTACAGAAATAAATTCTTTATGAATAAGTTCGAAAACCTGAAACCGGAATATAAAATCTGGTTCTCCTCGCTACAGGGCGATGGCATATTAGGAGATGGGAAATGGAAGATATTAAAGCAAATTGATGAATGCGGCTCTCTTGTAAAAGCATGTGAGCAAATGGGGATCACTTATCGCCGTACCTGGAACGATCTGCAGAAAATTGAGAAAATGCTTGGATTTCACTTGCTCGAAACCATACGTGGCGGGCAGGAAGGGGGAAGTACACGGTTATCACCCGAAGGCCATAGGCTGGTGAAAAGCTTTGATGTTTTTCATCAACGAATCGATAAAATAATGCAAAAAGAGTTTGTCCGGTTACTTAACGATCTGAATTCATAACAAACCACGTTTTATTTTATATGATTTCTGTACCTGAAATGGTTATGATTGGCGGTAATTCACGCAATTCAGGAAAAACTACCTTAGCGTGTAGTATTATCAGAAAATTATCTGTCAATCATGAAGTAATTGGTTTAAAAGTTACCAGCGTTAAACCCGGAGAAGATGAACTTCATGGAAACCACAATGAAGATTTCAATGGTAATTTTACCATTTTTGAAGAAAAAAATTCTGAATCTCACAAGGATACCGCAAAAATGCTTCAGGCAGGTGCAGCTCATGTTTATTATATTCGTGTTGAAGAAAACTTTACTAAGCAGGCAATAATACATTTCCTGTTAAGTTATGCCAAAGGGCAATTAATTGTATGTGAAAGCAGGAGCCTTAGAAGCATAGTTAACCCGGGTTTATTCTTGATAATGATGAGATTACAGGTGGATACTAAAACGAAAGACATGTCAGAATTCCTTGGTATGGCAGATAAAATTTTGTATTTTGAAGAAGGACTGGTGGAAATAAAACAATTTTCTGATAATCTGAAATTTAATAATCGTAAATTTGTTTGGAACAGATAACATATAAAAGCATTAACTATTACTTGCTTTCACTTTTAAACTAAACATTTTCATTCCGTTCTCGTTTATACTAAAGTATTTCCTTAATCAAGTAAGTTTTAATTAATGTAATTTAAAATGTATTGTGAATTTTTACGTTTTAACAGTTGGTGTAAAATGGGTAAAAGAGTAGCAAACAGATGAAAAAATCAGGTCTTGTATATATAATATTTTTTTTGCTTCTGCTTTCTGCTGAAGTTAAATCTCAGCAATTGCATTCGTTGTGGATTAATGCGGTACCTGGTCTCAACAGCACCTGGATTCTCAATCAGAATGCGTACGGTAATCCCGAATTCGAATATTCCACTTCATTTGGATTAACCGGTGGAGTTGGAGCAACCTATTTTTATAGAAAGCATTGGGGGGTTAACGGCTCTGTATTGTTGAGTAAATTGGGACAAAATTATAGTGGCGTACAGGCTGGTGGCGATGCTGATCGTAAAGTCCGCTTAACATATCTGGAAATCCCGCTGCAAATGATGAAGAATGTTCCGGGTCAACTTTATCCCACGTGGATTTCATTTGGTCCTGACGTTCTGATTCTGCTGAATGCAAAACAACAATATAGCCGTGACGGCGGAAACCCATTATCCTTTCCGGATGGAATGATAGATGGTAATGTAAAAGACAGATATAAACTGGTTGATGTTGCGCTTAATTTCTCTGTGAACAGGATGTACAATCTGGATTATTTCAGGAAGATCATGTTCCTGTTCTCTGCAAACGCGGCACTTGGTCTGACTGATATTAATTCAAAGAATTGGCAAATTCCAAACACACATGATGTTTATTCGGGATCACATAATTTTTATATTGGGATTAAAGTTGGGTTGATGTTTAAAGTAGCCAGATTGGGCGGATCGAATTGGTAAATAAAATATACACGTAAGTAAAAAATATTTTCAATATTATAGAAAAATAGCAACTTTATCTGGTTTTTGTGCTATTATATTTTACAAACAGGATGGGAAGTCGGAATGATTTTATAGCCATTAAAAACATTTAAAAATAATATTAATTTATTGAGTTTGATTTTAGAGCTCCTCTGTTTATGCGGAGCAGATCTTTTTATTTATAATACCCTATTACTTTATATGCTTAAGTATATTAATTATCAGTGAATAGATTGTTACATTATGGAATGCGCAAAGTTGTTAACTGAAATCATACTCTGGCGAATAGATTTTCGGCAGTTTGAATTACTGATTCCAATTGGGCGTGGCTTACTTGGTTCGGACAGTTTTTATTAAAGTGGAGCAGAAACAGAATCAATTCAGATTTTTTTATTCTGAACAGTTTGGGGAATTGTTTTGGTCAAATGGAGAATAATGAAGCAAATACTATTTTTTTTAAAGTAGATTAATCTATACACTGAATAAGTATAATTATTAATAGAGTTGAATTTTTTTTGTAGAGGTCCATTAATTATTAATGCAGAATATCAGATTTAATTAAAACATGTTTAACACATTTCCTTTCGTCACATTTTGGTACGATAAAACCATTCAAATAAATACTGAACACATGAAAAAGTATATTCTGAGTTTGGCGATAATTCTTCTTGTTTTCCTCAAAGTAGAAGTTCATGCGCAACAAAGAGGCTCATTGTGGTTTAATGTTATCAGCGGGGTAAACAGCACATGGATTGTAAATCAGAATGCGTATGGAAATCAGGAAATTGAATATAGCGCAGCTTTTGGCCTTACCGGTGGAGTAGGATTAAGCTATTTTCATAACCGCGATTGGGGATTTACCGGATCATTCCTGGCTAGCCAGCTTGGACAGAATTACAAAGGATATCAGGCAGGTGGTGTTGCCCAACGAAAAATAAAACTAATGTACTTTGAATTACCACTCATGGTTATGAGGGGTATACGTGGAACGCAGTATCCAACCTGGGTTTCATTCGGGCCGGATATTATGATACTTCTAAACGCAAAACAGGATTATGTTCGAGAGGGAGGCTCCCCCTTGCCAAACCCTGAAGGAATGATAGTGAAAGATACAAAGGAAAGATTTAACAAAACTGATGTTTCTATGAACTTTTCACTGAACAGAATGTATGCCCTGAATTACTCCAGGAAGATGATGTTTCTTATTTCCTTGAATTCCGCAATTGGATTTACTGATATTAATAAAACTACCTGGCAGATCGCAAACACCCATGATCAATATGGGAAATCGCGTAATTTTTATATCGGAGCAAAAGTGGGAATAATGTATAATGTTAAGAGGCTTCGTATAAAGTATTGGTAAAAATATCCGCCAAGGATATTTTATTTTATGTGTTGAAAAACTAATCAATAGTCACAACAGGCCAGGGAGTTGCATTTTTCCAGGCTCCACGCGTGAAATCAGGCACATTTATTGAATTCCCCCTGCTTAGAACACTTCTCTCACTCAACTGAACTATACTGCACCATGCAGCTGCATCATACACATCCTGATCGAGTGGTAACCCTTTCCGTAAGCAATAAATAAGCCGGTAATCCATTATAAAGTCCATACCGCCATGCCCGCCAACCTTTCTTGCTTTTTCTCCCATTTGTGCAGCGAGGGGATGTTCATATTTCTTCATCAGGGCATCAAAATCCTCTTTCTTTAAGAATTCATGTGCAGCAGGTTCCAGTGCAATCTGTTCCTCAGGATACTTAATTGCCATTCCCTTGGTTCCACTGATCCTATGAATCCGGCTGTATGGGCGTGGGCTGGTTGTATCATGCTGTATCATAATGGTTTTTCCGTTAACAGTATGTATAACTGTTGTGTTCATATCACCAAGCGCATAGGTTTGCTGAGCTTCCGGCGAATTTGCGCCGAAGGTTTCTGCTGCGTATAATGACAGCCCTTCCTGTTTGGTCGAAACGGATGTAAGATAATCAAACCTGTCGCCCCGATTTATCCCCATAATTTGTGCAACCGGACCGAGACCATGCGTTGGATAAGGGTTTCCTGTATGTATTTTGCTGTATTCAAGTCGCCACATATTATGGTAACCATTTTTTTTCCTGAACTTAAGCTCACGTAAATCGTGCAGGTAAGCCCCTTCAGCATGAAGAATATCTCCAAATACGCCGTTGCGGGCCATATTCAGGGTATTGAGTTCAAAGAAATCGTAACAACAGTTTTCGAGCATCATAAAATGCCGCTGAGTCTCTTCAGCCGTATTTACCAGGTCCCAGCATTCATCCAGTGTAACAGCGCTTGGTACCTCACAGGCAGCATGTTTGCCATGTTTCATGGCATAAACAGAAACAGGAGTATGCATTAACCAGGGAGTGCATTGATAAATCAGGTCAATGTCATCGCGTTCACACATTTTTTTCCAGTCCTCTTCGCCTGTATATTCGATAGCTGCCTTAAATCCAGCATCGGTAATCTGATTGTTGCCTGCTTTAACTGCCGTTGGATCAACGTCGGCAATTGCAATTATTTCAACCCCTTCTATCTGTAACAGCCGGTGTAAAGAGCCTATACCCCGCATTCCTATCCCGATAAACCCGATACGAACTGTTTTTAACGGCTCGCACCGCAGACCCATTACTGATTTCCCTTTTGACGCAGGTATTTTTTGTTCAGCCTCGGGAGTTGAGCCATCAGTTTGGGGTGCTGATCCAAAAACATGGTTTACAGGAGCCAAACCCAAAGCGGCACTTCCTGCTGCGGCCAATTTGATAAAGTTCCTGCGGCTGTTATTCCTATTGCTGTTTTTCATGATTATAGTATTATAAAACAAATGTATAGAATTAGGAGAATAGAAAATAATGGTTGTTAAAAATAATTATAAAGCAGATTTAGGCATCAGAGTTTTGCACTGAAGTTTGAAATTGTCATTCTCAAAAAAAATAGTGGTACTTCCTGACATTGTAAGCCAAAAAAAAGTCCCTGAAGATCAGAGACTTATTTAAATTGTGGCGGTCCGGACGGGACTTCTTCAAGGTGATATAAGTAATACAATATCAATCAATTAACTATATATCAATACATTACATGGTTGCTAATTTATAAATATATCTGGTTGCTAATATAAAATATTGGCTTTACCTTTGCATCAGATTTTTACACTCAATTTCTTAATCCATGCTTGAAATTAGAACCTGCTTATATCGGAAGGATTACGACCGTGCTGATGGCAAAAAACAGCTTAAGATATTAGCTAAAGTTGGCGACAACTCAACGAATACGTTTCATTTAAAGAAACGATATGAGATTATCATACTGAAGGATGCAAAAAAATATTTGGTAACTGATATTGAATACGAACGATTAAAAAAAGTCTGTGAAGAAAGGCTATCACTTTACCAAACTGAAATCAGAATCAAACACATCATTACTGACTTACTCTCAGCGAAGGTTAAAATCAATAATCAGGTCATTCATGATAAATTATATGAGCTTGAAAATAGGCTGGCTGAAAGCGAAAATTTGTTAAAGTGGAATGAATTGTTAGGAAACTATTCTGAACATGAAGCCACAAATGAAGATGTAGCCACACTTGAAAATGCAATGATAGAACTTACGCAAAAGCAAAAAACTATCACTGATGAAGATATTTCCGACCTATTCGAATCCATAAAATTTGACGATTCACGTGAAAAGCTCTTGAAGAAAATTGAACACATGAGTCTTAATGAAAGATATTTAAAAGGTCATTTTGACAGAAGTTCAATAATAGAAGTATTTGGATATTGCTGGTCAACGAATTTACAAAAGAATGAACCATATGTTGCTGATAGTTACAAGTCATTGATACTCCAAATCACTGACTATATTTACAATTCAAAAACAGCAAGTCCTAAAGTCAACGACTTCAATCATAAATGGGTCGATAATTTTTTGGTATACTTAATACAGAAAGGCTATCCGAAAGTAAATGTTGTTGGATACTCACCTTTTGGAATAAGCAAGTATTATGATAAGCTTAAAACGGCTGAAAGAGTTCCATACAAGACTTCTTCATTTCAAAAAGCCGTCAAACATCTAAAACAATACATCAATATATTGCAAACAGTTAGTCTTTTGCCTATTGCTGCTGTAAGTGTTAAAGCTATAACGCCAACAACATATCTTTCAAGAACATCAGTAAAAGAAAACTACACAAGACGTGAGCATACTCTTAATCTTCAGGAACTAAATGACCTACAAAACAAAGAATTTAGCAATTGTAACCATGCATTAGCACGTGATATGTTTCTAATACAAGTATTTGCAGGTGGATTAAGAGTAATGGAATTATATGATAGAAACTTAAGTGTCCAAGGTGAATTTATATCCATTTATAGACTAAAAACAAAGAAAATTACTGTTAATCCAATTTTGCCCGAATTGGAAAAAGTTTTGAAAAGAAATAATAACCAAATCCCTATTTTAATGAAGGAATCTGACTATGCAAAATACTTAAAAGAAATAGCGATTTTAATGGAATGGGACAGAACTATCAAAGCTGTTAACACAACATTGGATGCTGAAGGTAAGTCTGGAAACAAGGTGGCTGAAAGAGTTGATGTTATTTCTGTCAAAGATATATTCAAACCCTATTGTGCTCGAAAAACAATAGTGAATTACATGTCTTTGCACGGATTTAGTCAAGAAGAAATCATTGAGTTTACACAGCATATGGACACAAAAACCTTAAAACACTACAAGTCGCTCCTTTCACCTGAACAGAAGCGAGATATGGTCATTGAAAAATTGGTTAACAAATTAAAACCTGTTAAAGAAGCTGTAGAAGCTGCGTAGTGTCTGCTTGAATCAAGATTGCATTATATATTTCATCATCATCAACTATAATTTATTAATTGATACATTAACAATCTGGCAATCTGACAATTAATATTCTTAATTAAAAATAAATAAACATTTGTTTGGAAATTGTAATTATAGGCTGTAATTTAGCAGTCTGTAAATAAAGAGACACCAGTATAGAAGACTGTGGTTATACATCAATCATTAACAATTTAATCCAAACATTATGAGCACTTATGAACCAAAAGGGTTTAAAGACATCTTTGATTCACCATTAGGACAAGACATTTGGAAATACCTTAACTCACAACAAGCCAAGGAGAGAATGGAGCTTACATCGCAATTGGGTCACCCAGCAGCAGAAGGAATTGGCGACAAACTACTTGAACAATTAGGGGAAGAAGTAAAAGTAGACCGTGTTAAACAAGCAACTGGTCACATGATTAGATTTGTGATGGAAGAACTCGGCTATCAACTTGTTCAGCGCAGTGTAAAATGTAGAAAAAAAACTGAAGTGTATGTGTATGCTTCACGTTACGAAAAAGTCTAAATTTCTTACTCAGTGCGAGCAGATGACGATTAATTTAAATAATGTGTTACCATTTGTATCTGGCAGGAAGAATAACTGAATACAATAAGTTATAAGCTTTTTCGATTAATGCCATAGTGGGTTTTTCCCCCGATACTTCTTCTTTGTTACTTTCTTCTTAATTTAAGTTAAAGAAGAAAAGAAAGAAATATCAGGCAGTAGTAGACTATTAATAACACATATGCCCCCGTACATACTTTACCCTTCATCATAATCTATCGGTTGCCTGTTGAGAACCAAACTCAGCGCAGGACTTCTAAGGTGTGTCAAATAGTCAGATACAACTTGTTTTCGATTCAAATTGGACTACATTGATAACGACCACGTTGTCATTCCTACGTGCTTCATCGTTACTTATTAGTGTTGCATCTTTATGTATGTCGATATCAGTAAATAGTACTTTTGATAGGTCACTATAAACGAAGTTGGGAGAGCATCCGCATCATTTATCTTCAGTCTTTAAAACAGCAGGTATGTGAAGTTGGTAGGTCTTACGCATCAAATACTTTGCAAAATTACGTCATATCCAGAAAATGTCAAGGATTTCTAAAAATAGTTATTACATTCGGTTTTCTTCATGTGTGCACACAAATAAATTAATTTCAGTCATTCATTCAATAAAATCAAGGTCATTCAATTTATAACCATAGCAATCAAGTATAGAAAATAGGCTCACCAGTGTCAAATTACACCCATGTTCAGCACGTTGAATTTGTCTACGACTAACTCCGACATCCACGAACCCGTCTTGGTTCTTGCCTTCTGCAAATCGCATTTCCTTCATGAACAAGGCAATGTAATTAAGACGCTTCTGATAAAGCGGCAATACATTTCGTTTCATATTATTTTCCATACCCATCTTTCGACATAAATACTGCCTCAACGGATTTTGCACCATGTATTTTGCATTATACTGAACCTTAATTCCGTTTAATGCTTACAACATGTTCTGAATACTACCATTAATGTGCAATTATGACATAAGTTTTATCCTGAAAGCCTTGTGATTACAGTAAACTACATATGTTTTCAACGAATAATGAGTGATTCGTACGCCCAACGTATACATTTCTGCAACGAGTTGATAAATTCTCCTGAGAATCTGAATACAGACCCATTGTGTTAGATTAATCTTTTAGATTCAAATGATACAACAACTGGTGTATCAAAACCATGTTTCAAAGATTATAATGATACAGAATTAAAATGATAGGATTTCTATACATGTTCTTTGAGCTTCTGCAAGGTATTAATACTGGTGCTGGTGATTTTCGAGATATTGCGCAATGAATAGCCTTTCCGTAATAGTTTAATTTCTTCAACATATTCTTCTTTCATCGAAATGCTGCTTTTGCGGTAGCCTTCCTTTCTCCCAACCTTGCCAGAATTAGCACGAAAGTTCTGATAGCCAGATTCCATGCGTTGTCTGGTGGTTAACCTCTCCATACTGCCTATTTCCAGCAAGAGCGTAGCTAAAAATTGTGCCATTGCATTAATGTTGCCTTTGCTGTCAAGAGTTTCAAGATTGTAGTTTTTTACAACGAGGCATATCTTATGCTGATTGAACAATTCAATGACTTTTAATGCTTCGAGCGTATTACGTCCAAGACGGCTGATTTCGAGTACCAATACCTTATCAACCTGTTCAGATTTCACAAATTCAATTAATTCCACGATTTCTGGTCTTTCATCATTTTTCTTTGCGCCAGAAATCTTGTTAGCAAACACCTTCACAACGTTTAGCTGGTTAGAATGGGCGTAGGCTGAAAGCTCATTAATTTGGCGTTCATATTCTTGAATCTGGGTACTCACACGTGCCAGAATTACGACTCTTTTCATGATTATATTTAATTAAGGTTAAAATCTCGTTTCACTCTGGTTTCATAATCGGAAGTACGTTCAACTGCTTCATCAATCACATCAATTAGTGTGTCAAAATAAACATCATCAATTCGTTGCAACTCATGGTGATGGCTACCTATCAAAATGACCACAAACAAGTCTTTGCCTTCATCGTACACAACTTTTACCAAGCCTTTATGCTTGTAGCCATCAACAATGAAAACCAATCCTTCATCGTTCGGAAGTGCCATAGGATGATTAAAACCCCAACTCCAAATCACCATCTGGTTGCTTCGTAAGATAGAGAGTATGTAATTTGCTGTTTCCATATATATTGATTTATGTATCATTATAACGATGCAAAATTAATACATATATCAATTATTTCCAAATTTATATTGATTCAAAACACAATATTTTTTAAATAATTGATATATAAATTAGTTTTTTATAAGTTTGTCATGGTTTTAAATGAGAATGACTATGCTACGGGTAAAAAACATTTGCAAACAACAAGGTATAACACTGAAGCAACTTGCCGAACGAATGGATGTAAGTCCTGAAGTTGTTACCCGCATGTTATCAGAAAATGGTAATCCTACACTTTCATCATTGGAAAATATTGCCAAAGCCTTGGGAGTAGAAGTATACGAGTTATTCGACAATTTCGATGCTGATAAAATGGTTCGTGGCTACCTTGAAGTTGGCAACAAAACCTATCGCATCAATAATTTCAATGATTTACAAATAGTTTACAATAAAATAACATCGGGAGAATGAGTGAAGAAATGCACAGCCAATTGGTTTCATTTATATGGAATATTGCGAATGACGTATTAGTAAACACCTATAATAAAGGAGATTACAGAAAAATTGTATTGCCAATGATGGTTATAAGGCGGCTGGATGCTGTACTTGAACCAACGAAAGATGCTGTATTGGCGATGAAAAAAAGTTTGGATGAATCGGGAGTACTTAATCAGGAAGAAGCACTGTGTAGTATTGCTGGACAAGCGTTCTGTAATGCTTCTCCGTTCGTTTTAAAGCAGTTAAAAGCCAGAACTAACCGTCAGACCTTGAAAGCTGACTTCATCGCTTATCTGGACGGGTTTAGTGAGAATGTGCAGGATATTATCACCAAGTTTGAACTGAGAAACCAGATTAACAAACTTTCCGAAGGTGGTATTCTGGGTATGTTGATTGAAAAGTTTGTTGACCCAAGGGTGAATCTGAGCAACCTGCCAGTCATGGATGAAGAAGGTAACATCAAATTACCCGCTTTGGACAATCATTCGATGGGTACTATTTTTGAAGAACTCTTGCGGAGATTCAACGAAGAAAATAATGTTACCGAAGCAGGGGAGCATTTTACGCCACGTGACATTGTGGATTTGATGGCGGATTTGGCATTTATTCCAGTAGTAGATAAAATTTTGGATAGTACATACTTAATTTATGATGGTGCAACTGGAACGGGTGGCATATTATCTGCATCCGAAGAACGGATTAAATACCTTGCACTAAAACACGGTAAAAAAATCAACACACACATATATGGTCAGGAAATCCAACCTGAAACATATGCTACCTGTAAAGCTGACTTGCTGATTAAAGGTGAAGGTGAAGAAGCGAAAAATATTGCATTTGGTTCAACTATATCACAAGACGGACATTCAGGAAAAACTTTTGACTTTCAGATATCAAACCCGCCCTTCGGTACACCTTGGAAGAAGGACCTGGAGAACTGGGGTTATAAAGACAAAAAGGAAATAACTGACAGACGCTTTATCAAACAATATTGTGGACATGAAGAATACTCTTTTATTCCAAACATAGGCGACCCACAAATGCTGTTTCTTGCCAATAACGTTAGCAAGATGAAACATAATACTGAATTTGGCAGCCGAATTGTTGAAGTACATAATGGTTCATCGCTTTTTACTGGAAATGCAGGTGCTGGCGAAAGCAACCTAAGACGGTACATTATCGAAAAAGACATGTTGGATGCTATCATTGCACTGCCCGAAAAGATGTTCTACAATACAGGTATAGCCACTTTTTTATGGATAGTAACCAACAGAAAGGATGGCAAACGTAAAGGTAAAGTACAATTGATTGATGCAACTTCCATTAAAACCCCGCTTCGTAAGAATCTGGGTGAAAAGAGTTGCAAGCTAACCAAAGCCGACCGTAAATTAATCATGGATAGTTACTTGGCATTTGAAGAAAACGAGTATTGTAAGATATTCCCTAACGAAGAATTTGGGTACTGGGAAGTGAAGGTTGAGCAACCGTTACGTGACGAGAATAACGAAATTGCTACGGATAAAAAAGGTAAGCCGAAAATGGATACCAAACTAAATGACACCGAGCAAATACCATTGCTCTACGAAGGTGGTATTGATGCATTTTTACAAAAAGAAGTCTTCCCATATACACCAGATGCAAATGTTGATACTGATAAAGCAATTGTTGGGTACGAATTAAGCTTTACCAAATACTTTTACAAACCAATTACATTGCGCCCATTAGGTGACATCAAGTCTGATATCCAGTATATTGAGAATGAGACTGATGGTTTGTTAAATGAAATTATAGGAGATTAATACTAAGCATTATGAGAGTTAAGCTAAACAAAGCGGTCAAAATGTTTTTCGCCAATTCTTCTTTAGAAATGGTCTATTTTGAGGCTATTGCAAATGCATTGGATGCTGGTGCGAAGAAAATTGATATCAACATATCGGCACGTGATTATAGCCAGCCAGAGTCCCTTACAGTTAGTATTGAAGATGACGGGGCAGGTCTTACTGATGACAGATTTGCAAAATTCAGTAATCTTTTCGATGTAGATGAATCTTCCCACAAAGGACTTGGACGTTTAGTCTTCCTGTGCTATTTTGAGAATATTTCTGTTTTAAGTTTTTTTAATCGGTTTAATCAAAGAACAGTGCAGTTTTCGGAAGGTTTTGATGGAGAATCAGTTGTCACAGTGCATCCAACAGAACGAAGTTCAGGTACTAAATTTTCGATGAATGGTTACACGTTAACCAAATTAGCACAATATTCTTTTGTGCAACCTAAACATTTGAAAAACAGAATACTGACTGAATTTTATTCTCGTTTATATAAACTTAAACAGGAAGGACTGCATATCGAAATAAATATTTCTTCAACAATAAATGGTGCTTCTGCTGCTGAAACTTTAACGACAGATGAAATGCCTGTAATGCAAATGATTCCATTAGTAAATTCATTGGAACTATTTGAAACAATGGAGCTTCATTATCTGATTCAAGATGCACCCATGGAGATAAGCTCTGTTATTACAGCAATATCTGTTGATAACAGGACGTATAAAATTGACATCATTGCGCCTGAAAATTTGCCTGTTGGACACAAAATGGTATTTCTCCTATACTCAGATTCATTCAATGGTAGAGTCGATGTTTCACGTCAGAACCTAACATTAACTGATGTCGAGTTACTCATAGTTAAAAAATCATTTCGTGACAGCATAGCACAAATAATTGATGAAAAACTACCCCGTATTTCACAGCAAAATCAGGAAAGGAAACAACGGTTGGTCAATCAGTTTCCGCATTTAAATGGATATTTCGATGTAGATAATATTGGTTTTGCTTCTCAGAGCGATGTACTTAAAAAAGCACAAGAACGATTCTTTAAAGCACAGCGTGATATTCTTGGAGCAACACATTTATCTGAAGAACAATACAAAGAAACATTAGAATTATCATCAAGAGCATTAACAGAATATATTTTGTTCAGACAAATCATAATCAAAAAGCTTCAGGCAATTGATAAGCATGATTTAGAAGCGGAAATTCATAAATTGATAATTCCAATGCGGGAACAATTTAGTGGCAGTAAGCTTATGGACGATTTATACCTAAGCAACGTTTGGGTGCTTGATGATAAGTATATGACTTATGATACTGTGTTGAGTGATGAAGAGATGACAACAGTTATTGATGTTATTACAGAAGGAGAAGAAACTGTTATTGATAGTGACAGACCAGACATTGCATTGATTTTTTCAGGAAATCCGAATGCAGGGAGAAAGGTTGATGTAGTAATTGTTGAGCTTAAAAGAAAAGGTCTTACCAATGAGAATAATTCCATTGTTGAAATACAATTGGAAAATAGAGCCAGAAGACTAATGAATTACTATAATCAAAACATTCAGCAGGTTTGGTTTTATGGTATAGTGGAATTTAATGACGAATACCAACTGCATTTAGAATCCGAATACCACCAACTATACTCAAACGGAAAAGTTTATTACAAAACTAAAGAAGTTGTTCTACAGATTAATCCAAGAGTTGCTGTTCCTGTGGGAATGTATATAATGGATTTTGACGCTGTTGTTAACGATGCAGATGCCCGAAATTCAACATTTCTTAATATTATTAAAAATAAATTCAACAGATAGGTACAATGATGCCATACAACCATTATAAACACGTAAAACTTCAATGGCTTACACAAATTCCTGAACACTGGGAGACAAAACGTGTTGCAATACTTTTCGATGAAAGAAAGACCCATAATAAAAATTATGAAATAAAGACTGCGTTTAAATTTAAATTTGGTGACATTGTTGAAAAGAAACAATTAGGAACAGAAGAAGAATTGAAGGAAACGTACGAAAAATACACATTGATTGATAAAGATGATATTGTAATAAATGGTCTGAACCTCAATTATGACTTTCTTACTCAGCGTGTTGGATTGGTTAATAGAAAAGGGATTATAACATCTGCATATATTTCGATGACACCAAGGAAAAGTGTAAACCCCAAATATGCATGTTACACATTTAAGTCTATGGATAACATGAAAATGCTGAACGGATTTGGTACAGGCATTAGGTTAACACTTTCTTTTAGTGAATTAAAGAAACAGTATCTTCCAGTCCCACCTATTGAAGAACAAAACCAAATAGTAAAGTTTCTTGATTACAAAATATCGAAAATCAACAAGTTCATCAAGGACAAGAAACGTGAAATTGAGTTGCTGAAGGAGACTAAACAGGCTGAAATTAACCATGCAGTAACTAAAGGTATAAATCCCGATGCCCTGATGAAACACACTGGCATTGAAAAGTTGGGCAAAATACCTGAACATTGGGAAGTTAGAAGGTTAAAGTATGCTGTTTCATTCAATCCCTCTATCGAAATGGAAATTCAGGATGAAACTCCTGTTTCATTTATGCCAATGGAATGTCTTAGGAATGCTTCTATAGAGAAGAGAGAGTCAAGTTTTAAATTAGTTAAAGGTTATGTGCCATTTAAAAACGATGATGTTGTAATGGCAAAAGTAACACCATGTTTTGAAAATGGCAATATTGCAGTAGCCGAGGATTTAATAAATGGTGTTGGCTTTGGAACATCAGAAATATTTGTTTTTAGATGCAAAGAAATACTTCTGAACACTTATCTGCTATATTTCTTACAAACGGGATACTTTAAAAATAAAGGAATTGCGTCCATGACTGGTACTGGTGGATTAAAAAGGGTCTCTCCAAAAGTTGTACAAAACATTCCATTTCCATTGCCACATATTAACGAACAATCAACAATAGTTAAATCACTTAACAACAAGTGTAATACAATTGAAAAATTGATTGGCTCAATCCAAAATGAAATTGATAAAATTCAAGAGTATAAAACGAGCCTTATCAGTGAAGTGGTCACAGGAAAAGTAGATGTAAGGGACGTGAAAGTTAGTGAGGACTTTGAATCAGTTACAATGGAAGAAGCTGAAGCTGAAACAGAGGAAGTTATTGAAGAATAATTAACTACGATATGATTACGAAAGAAGAACTTGAAAAACTGTTGCTCGATATAGAGAATTCACGTGTCGAACGCACAATATCAACCACTAATACCGATAAGTTTGGTGAAGCTATTTGTGCGTTTTGCAACGATTTTCCCGATTCACAGCAGGCAGGCTACCTGATTATTGGTGCACACAACAATGGCACTCGTTGTGGTTTAATTGTAACTGACCAGTTACAGCTAAACATTGCAGCAATTCGCTCTGATGGTAATATTCAACCACAACCAGCTATGACTATCGAAAAATTTTCTTTCCCAGATGGTGAATTGTTGGTTGCAGAGGTTCAGCCATCTAATTTCCCGCCAGTTCGTTACAAAGGCAAAATATGGATTCGGGTTGGTGCTCGTAAAGGTGTTGCCAACGAAGCTGAAGAAAAAATACTGTACGAAAAACGGGCAGCCAACATCAAAACTTTTGATGCTATGCCCTGCACTGGCGCAACTATTGATGATTTAGATATTAAACTGTTTAAAACTGACTATCTGCCGAAAGCATTTCCTGAAGATATTTTATCGGAAGATAAAAGGGATATTAAACTGAAGCTGCAATCACTTGGATTTTACGATTTACGTTTCGATTGCCCAACTTATGCAGGAATAGTTTTGTTTGGGATTAATCCTGAGAAATTTCTGGCGGGTTGCTATGTGCAATATGTTCGTTTCGCTGGCGAAGACCGTGCTGGTGAAATTATGAATGAACATAAATTTGATGGGAATCTGGTTCGGTCACTTCAAAAAATGGACACTTTCGTTGAACTGAGCATTGCCAAAGAAAAACCAGTACCAGTAACGGTATTGCGTGAAATGAAAGTAATCAGCTATCCGTATTATGCTACCCGTGAATTGTTAATGAATGCGGTAATGCACCGTGACTATGAATCGAATGCACCAACACGATTTTATGAATTTGATAGCTACATCGAAATACAAAATGCTGGTGGTTTA
>JAURYB010000172.1 GCA_030654075.1 Bacteroidales bacterium
GGCATATTAAGATGGTCGGTGTAAACTGAACTTGTTCCGGCATTATAGGTGAAGGCTGCCTGTACGAAAGTAAAATCAGCTTGCAACAGAATGCTTATCTGTTCATATAGCTTATATTCAAATGATGCCCCTGTAAGAAAAGTGAATTTTACGGATTGAGAACTCGTTTTCCAGAAGTTCAATCTACCCACCAGGAAAGTATTAACACCATATAATTGATCAGGTGTTCTTGCCTTGAATAAGCCTCCCATTAGTTTAAAACTTGTGCGTAGTTTAGGACTTATGGTTATCTTGTAATATGCACCAGCCATATAAGTTGAAAGCTTGTAAGGCCCTGATAGCAGATCAACACTTTTATACTCCGGTGTATTCTGCAGATAATCCTCCGCGTAGTAGCCTGAAGCGAAATCAAATGAGTTCATTGAGATATCAACTCCGAATCCCAGTTTTGGTGAAACAAACCAGGCAGCTTCTCCTCCGAAACTCTTTCCTAACAAAGCATACCCGCCTTTCCCAAATTCGTGGGATGCAAATTGCCCCATAGGTAAAGCTCCGCCAAACCTTATTCCAACAAATGAATTGTATTGCTGAGCCGAAATGGGTTCAATGCATAAACTGCTTACAATGAGTATGATAATGAGGTGGGAGTTCTTTGGCATATGAGAATATTAATTTAAATCCAAAAGTACTAAAATGCTGACAAAGATAAAATCTCAATTTTAACGTAAAAATGCGTCAACAGGTTCGAAAAGCAAAAGCCACCCTGAAGCAGATGGCTTTTAAATTGTTATTATTCATCCATACAAATACAATCTGGATGATAAAAAACTCAAACCCTATTGATTATAATAGGATTTGAGAAGCAGAATGTTATTTATTCATAAAGCACTTTGTGGCATTCGGAGCAGAGAGCTGTTTTCCATTTCCCCCTTATTTCGGTAGGATGAACAAATTCCATCGAATTACCTAAAGCAACTGTCTGAACTTTTCCTGTAGGACCCTGAGCAAGGAAACTATGACACATATCACAATTTCTGGAAATTATCTCTCCGGAGGCTGTTTTATGCCTGTCGGAATGGCAGCGGAAACAACCATCCGATTCCAGGTGACCGATATGATCGAGGTATCTTGTTGCGTCAACTTTCATAAAAGGGAAAACGTTTTTATCATACTCACTTATTATTGCAGTTATAACCTTATTTATACGCTGCGTGTTTTTGGCATAAGCCACAGGCTGCTCGTCTTTATAATACGTTAATATTACATCTTTAATTGCCATATGGGCACTGTCTTTTGTATTATAAGTGACTTTCAGTGCTTCCATGGCTGCCATTTTAATGAAAGGGATATCAGCCGGAATTTTACCGGAAACCATGGCATTATCTATAAAGTTAGGGGCTGATAAATATTTGTGCGACGGACGGTTATGACAGTCCATACAATCCATAGTTCTTTTTTCGAGGGAATCAAGTGCTTTATTGTCAATTGGATTTTCCTCGTCCATAAATATCTTGATTTTCCCGGTTTTTAAATCAGTATATTTAACCCATGGAATACTTTCCCTGTCATTGGAACCTGCAGCATATTCAATCTTAATACCTTTATTAATATGCCAGTGTATCCCTTCCGAAAGGCCTTTGGCGCTATACTGTGGACCGATTTTCATGAGAAGTGATGTATTCCATTCTGTATTTCCTGAATCAGCAATATAAGAGCGCAGATTTCGGAGTTTTTGAGAATAAAACTTTTCAGGCCAGTGGCATCTCTCGCAGGTTTCGCTGGCAGGACGCAGGTTACGAAGAGGTGTTTCAATTGGTGTCGAATATTTCTTAAAGATTACTGAATAAACCTGGTAAAGGCCTGACAGTTTCGATTTAACATACCAGCCAGCTCCTTCGCCCACATGGCATTCAACACATCTTACGTTGGCATGCGACGAATTCTGGTATGCAGTATACTCAGGTTCCATCACTTTGTGACAAAGCTCGCCGCAAAATTTTACCGATTCAGTATAATGGAAAGCCTGGTAACTTCCCATTGCTGTTGCCACGAGTAATACGAGGGTGATTATTGAAATTCTTACTACAGCCGTCCGGTTAATTTTGTTGTTCATATCCAAAACAGGCCATTTTTGCGTAGCATATTCCTGGCCTTTCATTTTCCTCCTCTTATTCAGCATCCCTATAGGGATCAACAGAAGCCCCAATACCAAAAACGCCGGCGAAACGATGAAAGTGAATAATCCCATATAGGGATTACTTTCGCGCTGGAGCATGGTGAACACAAAGAGTAAAACTATAACGATAAGGCTATTGACTGCCAGCAGGAAACCGGTAATGGTTATCCAGTTATACGCATTTCTTGGCATTTTCATGATGAGGCGGAATTTAGATTGTGTTCATGTAGGTAGATAGATATCTAGATATATCTTTAAAACAAAAGTAAGTAATTATACTAAAAATAATTCCGGTATGTGCTATTTATATGCAGTCTTAATAGGAATGGAAAACATCCATAGACTCTTTTTTTTTAACTAATATATCAGGTTGAAAAACTGTTAAAAATTAATAAGAGCCAGTAAAAATTAATTGGAAGCCAAAGAAGGAAATATTGGAACATGATTGATTGAAAGTTTGATTTTTAGTAATCGAACCTGCTTTTGTAGAAATTAGTTTTCTGATTTGTGCAAAGAATGAAATAAAAAAAGGTGTCCTGCAAAGAACACCTTTTTAATAGAAAGTTGAATAGTATTATAAGCTTTTAATGTAAGCAACGAGTGCCCACCTGTCGGCTTCGTCAGTTATTTTCTTTTCAAAATTCGGCATTTCATCACGGCCAACATACGACTGGAAGTAAACATCACCTACTGCCTGACCTTTGAACTTTGCAGTAGCAAATGAAGGTATGGCTGTTTTCAGGCTAGCGGATTTTGTGCCATCGCCCAACCCTTTTGCACCGTGACAGGATTTGCAGTTTTTCATATAAAGGTCTTTGCCAACTGTTGCAATTGACGCATCACCAGCTTTAACAGTGCTCTTCATTGATTTGTATTTTGCCGGAATAGTCCATGGACCACCTGCTTTTTGAGCCATAGCAACATTTGCTGCTATGAAAAGGATTGCTGTAAATAGTAATGCAGCAAGTTTTGAATTTTTCATGATTGGTAGATTTAAGTTATTTTAATTTGTATCGCAATATTCATTCCAAAGGTAAAAAGAAATATCAGACCAGTTGGTCATTCGTATAAAAATATATAAATAAGTGCATATGATGTTCTTATTCGTCCTAAAAAATCACCAGGATAAGTTTAATCAGGAGAGCGGTAATCAAGGTTATGGCTGAAACAATCATTATAAAAAGCCCGAATTTACCAACATTCCCTTCCGAATCACGGGCTATGTAACCTGTAATTACACCAACAACAGCAAAGATGATTAATAGTGTTGCTGCAATTGTTGACCCGGAAATAAGACTAAGGACTACTATTCCTGGCAATCCAACAAGGGCAATAAGTCCGACCGTGAGACAGCCTTTGGCTTGTATGAAATCGAAGAGTACCGAGAAAAATTTGATCAGAAAATATAGGATAAGCACACTGAAAAGCAGGATGGGAATAAGTACCCAGGGGCTTGCATCACCTATCCGAATGGCAGTTTCCATATTGTTAGTCTTTTAGTACTTAAGTGTTTCCATGAATGACAAAAGGAAAAGTATTTCTGTCATATTTCTCTGACATCATTTAACAATAGCCCTTATCATTTCTTTGAACATCTGTAAATGGATTGGCAACAAAAGGTACCAGTACAACCTTCCGCTCAAACCATGAGGCATGAATGTTGCAGTCTGGTAAAGGTAGTATCCATCGGTTTTTTTAACGATCCTGAATTCGAGCCATGCCTCGCCAGGGACTTTCATTTCGGCGAACAATAACAATCGCATTTTATCCCTGTCGGCAATCAGTACCCGCCAGAAATCCAACGAATCGCCCGGATTCAGGTCAGATGCGCTCCGCCTTCCTCTCCTTAGTCCAACGCCTCCAACCATTTTATCTATCAGGCCTCTTACTTTCCAGATCCAATCCGCATAATACCAGCCTGTATCTCCACCAATTGAAAAAACTTTGTTCAACACACGTAGCGGATCGCCTTCGATACGAGAAATCCGCCTGTCGTGCATCACTCCGTAAGTCGGGACTTCCAGCCGCTGAAATAACTGCCCTGGTTTTCTGAAAGAAACAGCGTCAGTCCAGCTCGACTGAACTGTATCCAGGTTAATTCTCTCCAACGCCCTTTTGCAGGCTTCCTTATACGTTAGCGGAATGATTCCCAATATATCTTTAAGCCTCGTATCCTTGCAAACTACTTCTACTTTCATGCTGTCAACCAGGTTAACTGCCAGGTAATACGAGGTAGAAGTTACGAAGTAAAGCCAGTATGAAGAAATCCTGGGACTTATAAACGGTACTACAAATATGTGCCGTTTCAATCCCCTGACTTCAGCATATTTTAGCATCATTTGTTTATATGAAAGTATCTCTGCTCCACCTATATCAAACGTTTGATCGTACGTAGCCGGATTAAGCATACATCCTAAGAGGTATTTCGGAACATTTCCCACAGCAATCGGCTGGCAAAGCGTTTTTACCCAAGTCGGGGCAACGATCACCGGCATTTTTTCCATCAGGTCCCTTATAATCTCGAATGAAGCGCTTCCGCTTCCTACAATGATTCCGGCCCGGAGAACAGTGACATGTTTTTCGGATTTCTGCAGAATATCTTCGACATTCCTCCTGGATTGCAAATGCCTGGAAAGCTTTTTTGAATTGGAAATCCCACTCAGGTAGATAATTTGCCGGCAATTTGTGTTTTTAATAAATTCAGCGAAGTTACCGGCAGACAATGCTTCTTCATTCATGAACTCCGAAATAGAAGTTGACATGGAATGTATCAGGTAGAATGCTACATCAATATCCAATGTATACAATGACGCAGGAACTGGTTTCAGAAGATCGGCTTCAATTCCACGTATTCCTTCCATCGATTGTTCGGAAGTCATTAAGCGTTCCAGGTTTCTGACCAGGCAAATAACTTCATGACCTTCTTCCCGCAATTGTTGCAACAACCTTTTTCCAATGTAACCCGTACTACCGGTAAGCAATATTTTCATGGATGGTATTCAATAATGATTTTAAATCTGTTATTTATTGACTTGTTGTCTCTTTTCCAAAACGAGATTTGAAGTCACTAATATAACTCTTTGTGGCATTCCGAACAGAACTTAGTTTTCCACTTCTCTTTTATCTGGGTTGGATGTTCAAACGGAAGTGTCGAGTTAATATATGCATTGGAAATATTTCCGGTAGGACCTTGTGCAATAATAGTGTGACAGGTTTCGCAATTTCTTGAAATGGTTTCCCCTTTTGCCGTCTTATGCCTGTCGGAGTGGCATCGGAAACAACCTTCCGATTCCAAATGCCCAATGTGATTGGGGTATTGACTTGCATCAGCCCTCATATAGGGAAATGCATTCAGGTTGTATTCTGCCTGGACAGCTGCAATCGCCTTCATAATACGTTGTTCCTCCGATTTCATCACTTCCGGATGTTCGTCCTTGTAGTATTTAATAATGGTTTCGCTTATCTCACGCATGGCAATCTCTTTATCCTGAAAAGGTAGTTTTAATGCCTCCATGGCTGCTTCCTTGAAATAAGGCAGATTTTTTGAAATCAGGCCTGTAACGAACGCATTATCAAGATAATCGGGCGCGGATTTAAAGAGATGGGATGCGCGGTTGTGACAATCCATGCAATCCATTGTGCGTACCTCCAGTTTATCAAGTGTTTTCTTGTCAAGTGAATTTTCTTCATCCTCGAAAATCTTGACTTCTCCGGTTTTAAGGTTTGTAAGCTTTACCCATGGTATGCTCTCCCGGTTGCGTGTATCGGAAATATACTCAATCCGGAAATTTTTATTGATATGCCAGTGTATACCTTCCGAATTACCCATTGATTTGAATTCCGGGCCTATTTTCATGACAAGGGACAGGTTCCATTCGGTGTTGGCTGAATCAGCAAGGTATGAACGTTGCACACGCAGTTTCCTGGAATAAAATTTTTCGGGCCAGTGGCATCGTTCGCAGGTTTCGCGTTCCGGCCGCATGCTTTGAATAGGAGTGGGGACAGGCCTTGGGTATTTTTTGAAAAGGGTAGAGTATACCTGGTATAGTCCCGACAGTTTTGATTTAACATACCAGTCGGCACCTTGCCCAACATGACATTCAACACAGGTAACCCTGGCATGCGACGAATGCTGATACGTTACGTACTCCGGTTCTTCCACCTGGTGACAAAGCTTACCGCAGAACTCATTTGATTCGGTATACTGATAAGCCCTGTAACTTCCCATAGCTGAAGCAACAAGGAAAAGTGTGGTGATCAGGAAAATTTTAACCAAGGTTGCCCGATCCATTCTTTGGTTAAGATCGAATACCGGCCAGGATTCGTTACGTAGCTGCGCCGCTTTTCTTTTACGGATATTAATAACAACTCCAACCGGAATCAGAATTAATCCCAAAACTAAAAATGCCGGTAATACGATATAAATGTAGAGTCCCAGGGAAGTGCTGGTTTGTGTTGAAATAACCGAATAAAGATAAAGCACCAGGATTAAAATCAAGCTATTGGCTGTAACAATAAAGCCCGTTAGGCTTAGCCAGTTGTAAAATGCTTTGATATTTTTATCAGCCACCTGGATTCCGGTTATTATGTATTGGTAAAGATATATTTAATATTCTAAATATATGGATACCTGCAAACTGATTTATATCAATATATTATTGATTGTTGTGCAGTAGTCGTTTTATGGTTTTAAATCGATGAATTCCCTGATTTTATCGCTCACGTGAAATAATGAAACTGCTTATCCACTTTAAACAAGTTGGGAAGTATTTTGCAGATTGGATTAATAAAAAAGGAATTAAGAACAAGGATTATTCGCTCATTGCTTATTTTAAAACGTGCTCATGAGTCGCTTCGCTTGTTAACGATTTTTGGTTTTTTGATGTGTGTTGAATATCAATGAATTTTGCTAAACTTCATAAATCGTTAATCAATATTCCTTGTTCTTAAATCAAAAAGAAAAATCAAACTTGAACGAAGGAGATAAGCAGTATAATTAATAATTAAACCCAGGAAAAAGCAAAAGCCACTTTTGGGGGAAGTGGCTTTTGCTTAAAAATATGTTTTTTAACAAGCTCAAATCTATGTTAAGCAAGGAAAAATTAGTCTATGCTTATGCTTTATTGCTTTCTTCAGGAGGTATTTTTGAAGATTTATTGATCATAACCAATTGTACCACTGCATACACATAATGTCCCCAAACACCCAGAAGCATTACGATAAGTGTTATAATCATCCAGAGTGGCGCAATGGGCGTCCACAATTCCCGCGAAGGACGATCCGGACTAATCAGGTGTTTATGCAATCCCCAGTTTTTATCAGATGAGCCTTGAACCGTGCCGAAAATATCATTTTCCTCAATAGAGGCAACAACAGTCAGATTTCCGGTTGAATCACCAATAATGTCGCGGGGAAATTCAGCTGTACCAATACCGGTTGAATCAAGAGATATTTCAGCAATTTTAAGCATGCTGAACATTTTCGGGACTGATATAATTACATCAACCGCTCCGATTGATACTTCAGTGCCATCGCTGTTAAGCTGAGTTCCTTCAACTTTCACATACCTGATGGAGTCTTCTTCATAAAATGAAACTACCAGTTTTGCCGGTTTAAGGCCAAATTCACCTTCTGAAGCTTCGTATTTGTCATTGCCATCATACATCGCTTTAAATGAAAGCATCTGCTGATCGTTGCGAAGGAATGTGTTACGTGCCGGGATTTTGAGAACCGCAGTTCCATGAACATCAGTTTTTACCTCGCCAATCTTCAGATCTCCATCTTTCTCAACAGAGTAAAAAATAACCGGCGCATTTACCAGGTTAGTACTTCCATCGTCGTGTTTAACACTAACAACACTTTTTAACTGTATGCTGTCGTCAGAAGTACTGACACAGGCAAATCTTAATACTGTGACAGCCGGGCTGGTGGTATCAGCATTATTCCGGGCAAATCCCTGCATCATTCCTGCCAGGAATAAGATGACAAGTATGATTCCTGTTTTTATCCTTTTCATAAAAAAATCTTTTTGTCCTGTTTACTAATTAACTTATTGTAAATCTGTTACCTCAGATAAATGTCACCCGCTTCTTTAGGTTCCTCCTTAAGATCAGAAACCTGAACAATGGGTATCATTTTTGAAGCCAGGGTGAAAAGCAGACAGAAGAGTGCAACACCACCTGCTGTAAGCGACCATTCAACCCATGTGGCTGAATAATGTGCCCATGCATCACGTGACTCCTGGATAGGAAGATAAGGTGATTCGAGTGTTGGCACTACAATAAGGTAGCGGTTCAGCCATAACGCAATAATAACAATGAATGCTGCTATGGTAATGTTATTGATTGTGCGCAGTTTCTTAAAACCCACAACAATCAACGGAACCAGAACACCGATGTAATTGGAAAGGATAAACAAAGAGTAATAATCCTTGAACAGGATGGCTATAAGTTGTTCGTCATTTTTTTCAGAACCATACCATTTTGTGAGGTATTCGCTGAAGGTAAAGTAACCAAAGAAGGCAGCAAGTACCAGCATGATAACTCCAACATTCACGAAGTGTTTTAATGTAATATGTTCTTCCAGATGGTACACTTTTCGGAAAAAATACATAGCCACAATAAGTACGCCGGTACCGGAATATACAGCAGCAATAACGAAATACGGGCCGAAGATGGTGCTATGCCAGCCTGGCTGTAAGGTTACACTGAAAATCCATGCGAGTACGGAGTATACTATAATTGCAATGGCAATAACCATTCCTGCCATAATATCCGTTGATTTTTTCAACCGTAATTGCTGTTCGGGTGTTCCTGTATAACCAATGGCAAGAATTTTGTACATTTTTTTCTTCCAATTCGGAACTTTCAGTTCGTCAAAATCGCGGAGTTTAGCCAAATCGCGTAAAAGTGCCAGGTACAGGAAAAGTATACATCCGAATATATCGGTTGATATAGCAATAACGTCCCAGGTAATTGGCGACTGAATACGCCCGAAGAGAATAAGATTCGGAAGACGGTCGAGGCGGCCGATACACATCATGATAAAGCCCGGGCCTATTAAAAGTGAGATTATGGTGATAAACTCAGCCATACGGATTATAGGTTTCCTCCATTCAGCATGAAAAAGATGCAGTGCTCCCGAAATAAGTGCTCCCGCGTAACTGATACCCATAAAAAAGATGAAGTTCACGATGTAAACACCCCATACAACGTTGTCGCGCATACCGGTAACAATATGCCCGCGCGAAACCTGCCAGTAAAGGGCGAAAAAACCTAACAGAACAACACCAACAAGAAATGTTATCCACAGTTTACCCAGTGTTCCGGTGTGCTCAATCTGAGGCGCAAATTCCCGGAGTAAAATTTTCGAACTAGCCGTATCGCTCATTACAGGGTCTCCTTATTTTTAAGATTTTTTACATAGGGGGTATTTTCAAATCTCTTGGTAACTTCCTCATCCAGGCCATCAAGTCCGCGTTCGAACGGGAATTGCCTGTCGACAGGTGGGAGATAATATACATTCGGACGGGTTCCAAGGTTATCAAGGTATTTGTAGCCGGAACGGTCGCGGATCAGTTCACTGAATTTAAAAGTTTCGGTTCCGTTGGTTACAACATCTTCGTCAATGTCGCCAAAATAGATAACTCCCATCGGGCAAGCGGATGCACAATACGGTAGCTTCCCTTCGCGGGCGAGGTCAGGACAGAAATCGCATTTGGAAACCGTTCCTTCAACACCCGGAACACTTTTCTCAGGTGAATAAGGCTGATCCGACTCATAAGCTTCTTCTGCTTTCCATGAAAATACACGTGTTGAATACGGGCAGCCTGTCATACAGAACTTACAACCGATACAGCGTTCGTTATCAATAAGCACAATACCATCGCTGCGCTTGTAGGTTGCACCAACAGGACAAACACTCACACACTGGGGGTTATCGCAATGGTAGCATGGTTTTGGAAACCAGTAAGGTGCCGTTTTCTCTGAATCCTGCATAAGGTAAACTTTCATAAACTCCTGGTCTTTAGGAAGGTTATGTCCTTTTTGGCATTCCTCAACACACTTACGGGCATTTTTACATTTAGCCAGGTCAATTACCATAACAAACTTACGGCCAGGAATACCTTCGTGGGATTCAACGCGGCCAACCGGCGCAAGTGTGAGGAAATTTTTATCTACTTCCATCACTTCACCTGAAGTGGTAAGTACTTTGATCTTTTCACCTGATTCGCCGGAATTTTTACCAGTTGCTATCAAAGCTCCTGTTGCAACAGTACCGGCACCAGCCAACAAACCCAGTTTCAGGAAATTTCTCCGCGAGTTGTTGTCATCTTTCTTTTTATTTTCCATGGTAAGCCATTTTAATGTTAAGTGATGAGGAAGTTTCGATCAATTCCGAACAGTAAGCTTTTCAGCTACCTGTCAGATTTCAGTGTGATTCGTGAAAGCCATTGATCATGCTCTTAAAATTACTTACAAAAGTTGCTCCTATGGTGCAGAAATATATGTGAACAAACATAAAAAAGGATACAAAAAAACCAATAATGACATGGATAAAGTCATTGACTTTTATTCCGCTACCACTAAAAAATTTGGTTAAAACCACTTCGGGGTACAATAAAGCCCATCCGGTAATTATAACAATAGGCACAAGCACAAACATGGCAATTACATAGGTAAACTGTTGTAAAGGATTGAATTTGCTTTCTTTTGTAACAGGGAACGGAGGTCTTTCGTGTTTGAAAATACCAAATGTATAATACGTAAACTGTTTTATCAGCCTGGCAAATAAGCCTTTAAATGATAATTTGTAATATTTTCCGTTAGGAGTGATAAAAGTTCCGATCAGAAATATCATATAATTAGCTGTGAGTATCATTCCGCTGATATTATGCATGGTAACAGCAATATCGAACCTGATAAACGGGTTAGCCGGATTTGTATATTGCATACTTACACCGCTGATGATCAGGAGGATGATAAGAATGGCATTTAAGGCATGCCAGAGCCTGATCCACATGGGATATAGATATATTTTTTGTGACATTATTTCTTACGTTTTATAATTCTGAGTGTTGCATGAATTGCTATACCAAATGCTACGCATCCGAACATGATTAAACTTATCAATCCAAGGTAATAATTACGGTTGGCACCAATAACATATCCTTCGTTCATGATAACTCCGTTATAAAATCCGGCTTTGCTGCGTTCTTCCTGCACTTTGTATTTGTAAAGTGAAGCCATAAGGATTGAGTTGGTTGAATGACACTCAACGCACCTTCTTACTGCTTTTGCTTTTGGCTGAATATTATGTGCTACCAGGATTGAATCGTTGGTTCGCGCATGGCACTCGATACAACGGACATTTTTGAAATGCAGCGCCTGGTTAGGCAACCAGTCATGTTTTTGGAGGATATTGGGATTCACTTTATCCGTGAGCATCTGGTACTTGGTAATATCGGCGTGGCAATTCAGACAAATAGCGTTATCGTAAGCTACAATATCTCTGATTTTTTCGTCCGAACGGGCGTTGATTTTATAGGTATGCGGATTATGACACATCCAGCAGTTAAAATCATCGCTGTGCTTTGTTGAATGCACACTCGACTGGAATTCAGTTTCAATATCTTCAAATTTAAATTTGGCATATGCTTCATCTCCGCCATGGCAGTCGATACAGGCATATTTCGATTCCATCCGCAAGCGTCCCGGGTGTGGGAAAGTATCATAGTCGGCAGAATGGCAATCTGTACATTTAAATGTTTTATGGTTTGATTCGTAAAATTCGGTACGGTTAATAATGGTTTCGAGGTACATTCTCTTGGTTACTTCGGTACCTGATTCCGGATTATTATATTTATACTTGGATTGCCCGTGACATTTCAGGCAATCTTCGTTGATTTTAATTGTTTCATCTTTGGGTTTGTTTTGGGCTTTTAATGTAATCGACATCATCGAAAAAAAGAAGAATGTCAAAATAAAAGCAACAGGAACTTTCCGGAAATATGGAGTGAAAAGTGAAGTCATTTTTTTTGAAAAAATTAGTAGAACAGGAATTTTTGAGGCAAAAAAAATAAAGGGTGTTCTGATTTTATCCTGAACACCCTTTATCTGGCAAACAAATTACTTTTTCATAGTACGGATATAGCCAATAACAGCCCATCTGTCAGCAACGTCTAAAATTTTCTTTTCGAAGTTAGGCATTTCGTCGCGGCCGATAAATGACATGTAATAAAGTTCTCCATCAGTTTTAGCCTGGAATGCTGCTTTTGAAAAATCACCTGTTAAGGTTTTGAGGTTCGCGGCTTTTGGGCCATCACCTAGACCTTTTGCTCCATGGCATGATTTGCAATGCTTGTTGAAGTTTTCTTTTCCAATCGTGTTGATTGATGCGTCACCAGCTTTTACAGTACTTTTCATGTTTTTGTAAGTTGCCGGGATTGTCCAGGGACCGCCAGCTTTTTGTGCTATAGCCATATTGGCTGTTACAAAAGCAATAGCGGTGCAAATAATTGCGATAAGTTTAATTGAATTTCTCATTTTGTTTATTTTATTAGTTATATCTGTTTTGGTGCAAAAATTATTCCAAATAAGGGGGGGTGTAGCATTTAGAAATTCCACAGACGGGTCAGATTGAATCCAATCATAATGCCTTTATTGAAAAAATCATGATTATTCCACATAATATCTTCCTGAGGCAGAATTCCCTGTGCTGATGCTAAATAGATCTGAAATGCATGGGTGCTTGTTGATATCTCGACACCAATAGAGATGTTAGGCTTATCATAAATGATAGTTGTTTTATCAGAGTCTTTCTTGTAATCTTTAATTGCTGAGATATCCAAAGGGAAATCACCGGCAACAATCAAAGAACCTTGCGGTGAGAATTTATACCTTCCTGCAAATGACAAGGAAACTCTGTCGTGATCATAAACTGAATCAACGCAGTTGTAATGTGTGAATGCTCCACTAGCTTGTAACGATAGGTGATCATTAAACCTGCGCGATACTATCAACTCGGTAAAGGATGATATTCTGTTCGAAAATTTATAGCCGGCTGATCCTTCATTCTGATCCCAGGTAGCTTTGTCTCTACCATCAACCCCTATAACTTCGTGCAAAACTATAGTTACAGGAATGCTGTTTGAACGGGTTTGTTCAATAATTCTGTACTTAAGCTGTAAATCCTGTAATCTATTTATTTTAGTGGTTCCAACCCCTACAGTAAGATTGTCAAGAATACTGTAATTTAAACCTACTCGGATGTTAGAGGATCCCCAGATTCCAAAAAAGTCTTTAGCGCCATCCGTATATCCAAACCGATGCTGAAGAATGAATTCCAGCGTTTTTGCTGGTGAAACGGTTGTGGTTGTTGCATCAAACAATAATCCGCTTTCGAAAGCGGGACGTACCGGACGTTCTTTCGGTGTTTCCTGAACAGTAGTATCCTGAGTGGCTTCTTCCTGTGCAAAGGTGGTTGAATTAAATATCAGCAATGTTAAGACCATCAAAGCGCTGAAGCGGAGTATCTTATATATGTTTTTCATATTTTATGTATTTTCTGATTATAAATGAGCTTAGTCGTTTTTTGCGCCTGCAGTGATCCACCGGAAAATAAGAAGTAATCTATCCGATGAAGTATAGGGTGCCATGCTGCCGCCAGGTTTGCATTTAGTATATAGCGAACTGGTTTCAGGACTTTCTGCTACTACATAGTTACCTGTCATAAGAGCATTGTATGAATTACCTGTAGTAAGCAAAGGTTTTTGACTATTTGAATGGCAACTAATGCACTTTGCGTCAAAAATTGGTTGAATGTCTGACAAGAAACTGATAGTGTCGTTCTCAATTACTGGTGGTGGGGGAGTTGGTACAATATAATCATATTCGCAGGCTGTCAGCAGGGTGATCAATGTGCCTGACAGGAATAATAATCTGAGAAATCTCTTTTTCATTGGTTAATTATTTGTTGGTTGTTTTAGATTTTGAGACAGGCTTTTTGTTATAAATTTAACAAAGCTACTGTGGTTATTTGATTCGTACAAAGGAATACTTTTATCCTGAAATAGTGCATTAATTAAATATGATTGTTTGACACTATTATTTTGATACTTATCAACCGATATATTGATATATGTCATTATCTTTGTACGCGAATTGAAGGGTAAAGATTCTACTGTTAAAACCAGATTGGATACTATATTTTCCTTCATTTAATATAAAAATTAGATCTGTGAATCAATATACTCAATATATAAAAGGATGCAGTTCATGCAAAGACAAAGCTGAAATATTCAGTTGTTTGTGCCAGACCGAGCTAGACCAGATTGATGAAAAACGTATTGAAGTGCATTTTAAAGCGGGTGAACTTATCTTTAAGCAAGGTACTCCCAATATGCATTTCCTGTGTTTAACCCAAGGTAAAGTTAAAACGTATATTGAAGGCTATAACGATAAAAATCTTATCCTGGGTATTGTTAAACCTGTCGAATATATTCTTGGACCTGGAATTTATGCTGACCAGATGCATCACTTTTCGGCTATGGCTATCGAGGATTCAGTCGCATGCCTTGTTGACCTGGTTACGTTTAAGTCTCTCATCCGGAATAATCCTGATTTTGCGGAAGATTTTCTAAAAAAAATCAGCCTGCAATCAATTTATAATTACGAACTTTTCATCAGCCTTACACAAAAGCAAATGCCAGGGCGAATTGCCGATGTATTGCTTTACCTGAAAGACAAAGTTTACGAATCCAATCCATTCCGTACTTCGCTTTCGAGGCAGGATTTAGCTGATATGTCGGGTATGTCGAAGGAAAGTGCCATTCGTATCCTAAGGGAGTTTAAAGACGAAGGTATTATTCAGGTGAATGGCAACGATTTCGAGATATTAGATACTGAACATCTTAGTAAGATCAGTCAAACAGGATAGAATCATTTCCAGTTTCAATGTTTAAAAAATAGCCCGGGTACTGCGCCAAGTGCCCGGGCTTAATGTTTTAAAATGTATACTACTTATCACTTATCACTTATCACTTACACCTTATCACTTACACCTTATACCTTACACCTTATCACTTTCCCTGTGATAATTTCTGGAACAAGGAGTCATTCTTAATTACATCTATAGCCTGATTCAATTCATCGTCTGTAGTGCTGATCATTTGGAAATAAGCATTCATATTAAATAAATTCCTGGCAATAAGTGCTTTTAGAACTGTTTTTATTTGTAGCCCTGATGCCTCCAGATCCTTATCGTTGCGAGGTAAATCTTTCGATTCAGCAAAAGCTACAAATTCATCCAGCAATTTCTGGTCATCGGTAAATCCTTTTTTAAATGCTTGTATATCAGGATACGTTTTGAGAAGGTCTTTGCGCCTGGTCTCAATATATTGCACTGTAAATTCGTTCAGCAGCGATTTGCGAAAAACATCAGTGTAATATTTCGAAGCAAATGCAGTATCCATAGGAATAAAGTAGTCGGGCATAATTCCACCACCTCCGTAAACAACACGTTTATTCTGGGTAAAATACCTCAGTGAATCAGGGAATTTAATACTATCGGCATGGTACATTTCACCATGTTTTAATCGTTTGTAAAGGTCATCACCATATTCTTCTTCACCATCAGCATATGATTTTTGGATACAACGGCCCGAGGGAGTATAATAACGTGCTGTTGTAATACGAACCATTGAGCTATCGGGAAGCATGTAAGGCCGCTGAACCAGGCCTTTCCCAAATGACCGCCTTCCGATAATCAGGCCACGATCCCAATCCTGCACAGCGCCTGAAACAATTTCAGAAGCTGACGCTGAACCTTCATCAATCAGGACTACCAGTTTGCCTGTTTCGAATGTACCGCTAGAGGTGGCAATAAAATCCTGTTTAGGGCTACGTACACCTTTAGTATATACTACAAGTTTACCAGCAGGTAAAAATTGGTCGGCCAGATCAAAAGCTATATTCAGATAACCACCTGAATTTCCCCGAAGATCGAAGATAAGGTTTTTCATCCCCTGCTTTTTTAAAGCATTGGCAGCGTCAATAAATTCGTCTGTTGAAGTGGCTGCAAAACGCGAAAGTTTTATATATCCTATATTAGTGGTAACCATATAGGAAGCATCTATACTGTTAAGTGGAATTTTGTCCCGTGTTATGGTATAGTCAATCAGTTCTTTATGCCCTTTGCGGTAAATGGCAACATCTACTTTGGTCCCTCTTGGACCACGCAGGTGGTCGAGTACGAATTGGGTAGTCAGTTTTTTGCCAAAAGCATCTTCACGGTTGATCTTGATGATTTTATCTCCAGCCAGAATACCTAATTTATCGGAAGGCCCGCCTGGAACAGGCGAAATAACTAATATTGTATCCTTATAAATCTGAAACTGAATACCAACGCCATCAAAGTTTCCGACCAATGGCTCATTGGTTTTTTCAACTTCATCTTTTGAAATATAAACGGAATGCGGATCAAGTTCTTTCAGTACCGCTACAATTGCTTCTTCAGTTAACTTTGGCTGATCAACATCTTCGACATAGTAATAGTTTATTAACTGCATCAGTGTGTTGAACTTCATTGTGGTTGACTTAGGATCAACCGACTTTTGTTTTGTTTGAGCTGAGGAGCTTATGATTATGATGAGAAGAAAGAATACTATCAGGGAATATTTAGCTAATTTCATAAATTCCTAAGGGATTAAAATTGAATTTCAAAATTACATGATTTATCGCATAAATTGTGGCAATTGTTTGCCATTCGTTATGCATTTAACAATTTTTCTCATTTCATATCGTTTATAATGAATATAAATAGATAGCTGTGATATAAATCACAAAATGGAGCTTAAAAAGCGCGTAAATTTGCATTAGGTTGAAAATGCCTCAATTGGAGTTAAGAAAGGCCTTAAATACCTGTAAACTATTTTCACAGGAAATCTTCCTTTTAATTTTTTTATAAATGAAAACACGAATAATTAGTGCATTGGCCGGATTGATACTTTTAAGCATTTATCTAACTTCCTGCAAGCATGAACCGGAACTCCCGCCAGGCACACCCATAGTTTGTTTCGACCAGGATGTTATGGGCATTATTAATTCGAATTGCAATGTACCCGGTTGCCACGGTGATGGTGAAGGGCCTTCTCTATCTACTTTCGAAGATGTTTCCAGCTATGTCACCGCAGGCAAACCAATGCAAAGCGAGCTTCATAAAGTAATTACGGCACACTCGAACCTGGAGGGGTTAATGCCTCCCAAACCAAAATCAGCACTTTCCAGTTCACAGATTGATATTATAAGCATCTGGATATTGCAAGGCGCGACTCATACCACCTGTCCCTAAACTCATTGCGATGGTTTTCAAGCGGGATCTACTGTTCCATATACAAATATTTAACAGTATTTTGAACAATTGATATATAAATGTATTTTAATAGAATGCTAATCAAAAAATCTTCAATGAAAACAAAAATAAAAGTATTCCTTGCATCTGTATTGGCACTTACACTTGCGATCAGCGGTTGTTATTATGACAATGAAGAAGACTTATACCTGGGAAGCAGCGCCTGTGATACAACAAATGTAACCTACCTCAATACTACTTCAGGTGAATTAGCTATTGAGAAAATTTTTGAACATAATTGTAATTCATGCCATAGTGGAAGTACTCCATCCGGGAATATTAAGACTGACAATTATGAGGCTGTAAAAGCCAATATTATCCGGATCAGAGGAGCAATTAACCACCAATCAGGCTTTCAGGCAATGCCTCAAGGTGGCAGCCTGTCATCCTGCGACCTGACGAAAATTGATATCTGGATCAGAAAAGGGATGCTGAACAATTAACCATTTAGATAAAATTAAAGGGTATGAATAAAAAACTTAAAATCGGGCTTATAATACTGGCAATCGGACTTGTAGCTGCAGCCCTTGTTTGGAAATTTTATGTAAACAAACCTCATGATGATATAGAAAAAGCAACCGCGGCTTATTCTGTTTCGACCGAAGAAATTTGGAATAAGTACAATACCGACCGGAGAACAGCCGATTCGTTGTACAATGACCAGGTGATTGAAGTTACCGGCAGCCTGAGCCGTATCGATAAAAATGACACATTGGTATCGGCCATATTTGTAATGGCGGCTGACTCAATGTTTGGTGATAAAACCATTGCCTGTCAGATGTATAAAAAGCACAATGAAGAAGCGGGCACATTAGTGGTTGGCTCAAAAGTTAAAATTAAGGGTGTTTGTATCGGATTTGATGATACCGATATTAAATTTAATAAATGTTCAATAGTCAAATAGTTACTTTGTTTTTCAGGTTAAAGGATAAATAAAACAGTATGATACGAAATAAAATACTTGCAATCTTCCTGTTTCTCATGGTCTTCAGCGGTCAATTATTTGCGCAGGATCTGATGGACATGTTAAAGGATGAGACTCCTAAAACGAATTATGCTTACGCTACTTTTAAAACAACCCGTGTTGTTTTGGGGCAATCGGTTGAAAGCCCTGCTAAAGGTACCCTTCAGTTTTTGGTTGAGCACAACTTTGGCAAACTGAACGAAGGAGCATATGCGATGTGGGGATTGGATCAATCCACAGTAAGGCTGGGATTGGAATATGGGATTAAAGATTGGTTGAGTGTCAGTATTGGCAGAAGTTCCTATCAAAAGACATTTGATGGATCGGTTAAAATTAAATTACTCAGGCAGAGTACAGGTGCCCGGAAAATGCCGTTTTCCATGTCATTATATGGAGGCACCATGTTAAATTCATTAAAATGGACAGATCAAACCCGCAATAATTACTACACTTCGCGCTTGTCTTATCTGGCACAAGTACTGATCGCAAGAAAGTTCTCGAATGCTTTTTCTGTACAATTAACACCTACTTATATTCATAAAAACCTGGTCCCACTGAGGACCGATCGCAACGATCAATTATCAATTGGCATTGGGGGAAGGTACAAAGTTTCACAGCGCACCAGTTTAAATGCAGAGTATTTTTACCAGATTCCCGGATTTATTAATTCCGATCCGGTTTCAGGTTCTGAATACCGTAATTGCTTATCAGTAGGAGTTGATCTTGAAACCGGCGGCCATGTATTCCAGTTCCGGCTTACCAACGCGCAGCCAATGTTTGAACGTGCTTTCATTACTGAAACAACCAGCAAGTGGACGGATGGAGGTATTTTCCTTGGTTTTACAATAAATCGTGTATTTACTATTATTAAGCCGTCCGTTCCGAAAGAATAGTTATTCCTGAAAATCACCAATCAGAAATCACAAATCAAAACTCACTATTATTTATTCGTGATTTTTGAATCTGGATTGGTGATTTTTGATTGAAAAATCAGAATTTCTTAATCTCCAATCAGCAATTACATCTCAGTGTAAAAAGCACTACTTTCGTAAGGCAATTAATGTTGTATGGATAAGGAAGAAAAGCACAGATTTTTTAGCAGTATGATATTCCCGGGGCTTTTAGTCCTGGTACTTTGGATTATTAAAGTCATTGAAGTCGGTTTCCAGGTATCTTTTGCAGATTTTGGACTTTTACCGCAATCTCTTGTCGGGCTGCGGGGCATACTTTTTTCGCCCTTGCTGCATGCTGATTGGGCACATCTCTCGTCGAATTCAGTTCCTTTGTTTTTGTTATCTTCAGGTTTGTTTTATTACTATGGTAAAAAAGCAATGACAATACTTATACTTTGTTGGCTGGTAACTGGACTTTGGGTATGGATTTTTGCAGCAGACACAGGCATTCATATAGGAGCTTCAGGTGTTGTTTATGCGCTTGCAACATTTCATTTCACGGGAGGGATATTACGCCGTGAACCCCGCATGATGGCATTTTCATTATTAGTTGTATTTCTGTATGGAAGCCTGGTTTGGGGTATATCACCTAAATTTTTCCCGGACAAAAATATTTCATGGCAATCGCATCTATTAGGCGGTCTGGCCGGGATAGTAATCGCTTTTGCATACAGGCTTGAAGGTCCTCAGCAGAAAATTTACCAGTGGGATGATGATGAAGATGAGATTGAATATATTGAAGATGAAAGTATCACAGAAGAAGAACAACGAAAGGTTGATGAAGCTGTTAAAGGCATATTGGAGAAAAGTGAGATTGCTGAGAAATCTTTTGATCAACAAATATGAAATTATTGTAATGTTTTAACTGCTGGTTCTATTCGTAAGTACCTGTCTGTAAATGCAAACTAAATATTTGGTATCAGATAATTTCAATGTAAAAAGCATTTTTAAAGTTTATTAAAAACCAGTCGGCTTTAACTTTGTTGATTAGAGCAGATAAAAGTTCAGAATCCCAGAATCGTATTCGCTCTTAATATTGGCAACTAAAAAACTAAGCACTTCAACTTTGCGAAGTTCAAGTGAAAAATAACACCTTCGAAATGGCCCACAATCCTTCACTTCATCACGAACATAAAGCTATTGCCAACCTGAAAATGGCTTTCTGGCTCAATGCGGTATTTGCACTGATCGAAATTGCCGGTGGGATTTTCACAAACAGCGTTGCCATTCTTTCTGATGCTTTTCACGACCTGGGCGATTCGGTTGCGCTTGGACTGGCCTGGTATTTTCAACGGATTTCCACAAAAAAACGGGACGATATTTATACCTATGGATATAAAAGGTATTCATTGCTTGGTGCCAGCCTGAGCGCTGTTATTTTGCTGATTGGATCAGTAATCATTATTTTCAAAGCCGTTCCCAGATTGATTGCGCCTGAGCCTGTGCATACCGAGGGGATGATGTACTTAGCCATTGTTGGAATTATTATAAACGGTTTAGCCATGTTCAGGCTAAAAAGCGGTCACAGTCAGAACGAAAAAGTCATTTCTATTCACCTTCTGGAAGATGTGTTGGGGTGGGTTGCCGTGCTGGTTGCCAGTATTGTTATGAAGTTTTACGATATTCCAATTCTCGACCCGCTTTTATCCTTGTGCATTACAGCCTTTATACTTTTCAGGGTTTTCGGCAATATGCATCAGACTTTCAGGATTTTTATGCAGGCTACACCGTCGGAAGAACAAGTCGATCATTTCAGATCACAATTAGCAACTATAAATGGCATTATTGATTTACATGATATGCATTTCTGGACCATGGACGGTTCATATAATATTGCTTCACTGCATGTTAGTGTAGATCCGGAGTTGAGTTTTCCGGAAACTGAAATAATTAAACAAGAGGTGCGTACTTATTTGAAAAAAGAAGGCTTTGCACACATTACCATTGAAATAGAACCAGGTGGAAAACTATGTGAATTGCATGATTGTTAGTACTGCATATAATGTTGTTGTTACTTCTTAGTAAAGCTTTGTACTGTTAAATTTAAAAATAACAAAAAATAAAATGGAAACACTTCGATTTAAAACAAGCCTGAAATGCGGAGGATGCGTTAAGGCTATAACTCCCGGACTTGAAAGCCTGCATAGTGTTGAAAAATGGTCAGTTGACCTCGAAAATCCTGATAAAATACTTGAGGTTGAGTCCTCAGAAGATATTTCGGATCAGGTAATAGATAGCGTAAAAAAAGCCGGCTATCTGATTAGCCAGCTTTAATTTACAAATGAGATTAGTTCCTAACCCAATCGTTTGGAAATTAAATTCCAATCAACCAGTTGCCAGAAAGCGTTAACGTAATCCGGACGACGGTTCTGGAAATCCAGGTAATATGCATGTTCCCAAACGTCGCAGGTTAAAATTGGTTTTAATCCATCGCGCATTGGATTTGCCGCATTTCCGGTAGCAACAATGGACAGCTTACCATCAGTATTTTGTACAAGCCATGCCCAGCCTGATCCAAACTGGTTTATGGCTGCCTCGTTGAATTTGGTTTTAAACGTGTCGAACGAACCAAAATCGCGGTTGATCATGTCAAGCAGGTTACCTGATGGAGTTGTGCCACGTTGTGCTGAAAATCCTTCCCAATAGAAAGTGTGATTCCAAACCTGGGCAGCATTGTTGAAAATGCCACCTTC
Source organism: Bacteroidales bacterium (assembly GCA_030654075.1). Lineage (GTDB taxonomy): Bacteria > Bacteroidota > Bacteroidia > Bacteroidales > UBA4417 > UBA4417. The sequence goes on from JAURYB010000172.1 coordinate 22,195, forward strand.
AGCTTTCAGAATAATTTGTTCGAGTGAAGAATTCTCGAAATCAGTACCGGGTACAAGACCATTAAGTTTTGTAACATAGGTCTGATGGTGTTTGCCATAATGAAATTCGATGGTACGTGCGCTGATTACTGGTTCTAAAGCATCAGCTGCGTAAGGTAAAGCAGGAAGTTGAAATGTCATGATTTTAGGATTTTAAAGATTGATATTTTAGAGGATTTAGTATCTTAGGAAAGTTGGGGTTGTCATTCGATGGTCATTCAATGGTTGAGGGATGAGTTTTGAAGGAAATTGAGATGCGGTGGTTGTCATGTAATAGTCATTCAGTTGTAGATTTGGATCTTGAGATTTGGGTCTTGGGATTTGGATTTTGGTTCTTGTGATTTTAGAAAAGAGGTGATCATATCGTTATCTGAGGATTCTTTCGGGAATATATAAAGGTATCACTTTATTTTGTGAATACCGTTGAATATGAAGATTTATTTCCCTTTTCATCTTCGAGATTGAGTGTAAATGTGTTTTTGCCAGGTTGAGCAACTTTATCAAACCGGTAAATCATCAGCTTGTATTTCGGATCCCATTCTACTAAAACCCATTGGCCGTTTACTTCACCTTTATAAGTGCTTATTCCTGAAAAATTATCCGAAACTGTGAATTTCAGGATTGTTTTGCTCTTACTATTTTCAGCTGATGTCCTGATTACAGGAGGTATTGTGTCAACAACAATTGCGTAACCATCAAATTGATTGGTAGTTGTGGTTACGTACCCGTTATCATAACTTCCGCCGGCCGGGCTTCTGTGTCCATCTCTGTCAATACGGACAAGAAGCGCTTTGCTACGCAGATTTTGGGGTACTTTTGTGGCTTTTACAGAAACCCTGATCTTGCTTTGCAACGGGACTACCGGATCGTGCAGATAATGTATTTCCGAAAACATATTTGCAGCTCCTGCAGCTTTATGATACCTGAAAATTATATTTTCATACAGGCAACCCGCTGGAATTTCAACTTTCAGATCTGAATTCTCAAATTTGTTTTTCTTATTGTATCTGAATGCCACGGTTGTATCGGATAAAGAAACTACCGGGATTTGCATAAATCCTTCTGGTTTTCGTGACCTTACCCAAAACCTGAGATTGCTTGTGTTTCCTGCCTGGTCGGCAACAGAAATTATAATTTCATGCAGATTTTCGTCTGTAAATTTGAGGATGCCATTTGTAGTATCCGATTTGAAGAAACTCAACTTATTCCCCGGGAGTTTTTTTGATTTTACAATCCTGTTATCAGCATTATAATTTGCAATATAATCGATGGAAGCATTTACATACCGGCTTTCGGCAAACGAAAAACTATCGCAAACCAGGGTGAAGAAATTAGCTTTATCCGCAAACATCCTCATGCTGTAAAATCCATTCCGGTCGCTCTGATTCTGATTAAAGTCAAATGCCTGCGCGCCTAGGCTGAAATTTCCCCAAAGCGAAAGAGTATCTTTCGTAGCCAGACGATATTCCCCGGCTCCTGATTTTTTTAAGTTAAAGCGGATTGCATCGTTCGATGGACCAACGAAACTATTATTATCTTCAGGATATATTTTAATAAAATCGATATAGGGTGAATAATTATCAGGCAATTGGAAACCATAAACCAAGGGATTAACAATATTTTCAGTTTTGGTGTTGCGGAGCTCAAAATGAAGGTGAGCGCCTCCGGATGATCCCGAATTACCTGTATATCCTATCAATTGTCCCTTCTTTACATAAATAAGATCTTTTTTATTGATCGGGAAAAGATCAACTTCGAAGCTTTTCATTTTGTATTGATTCGTTCGCAGGTAATCAGTAATGGTGTCACTATATCCTTTCATATGCGCATATACCGAAGTAAATCCGTTGCGATGATCAATGTATAACGCATTCCCAAACCCGAAAGGCGAAACCTTGATACGGGAAATTAAACCATCAGCTACAGCGAATACCGGCAGTCCTTCTTTTTTCTGAACCGAGAAATCGGTACCTGAGTGAAAATGGTTAGGCCTCACTTCGGAAAATGAGCCTGTAACAACAAGTCCAATGCTTAATGGTGACGAAAAATAATCTTTCGGAATTGCAATTTGTGCAAACAGATTAGCTAAAGGCGTCAGTATCAATAAGAAAAACAGAGGAAGTAATTGGATTTTCATTTTACAAACTTACAGTTTGTATGGGGAAATTCCAATCCGGAATTCTTAAAAATTGCTTAATGATTTGAAAATTTGGGGATTTGAGAATTTGGGGATTTAAAAATTGAGTCTTCTCCGAATATCCTTATTCTGCTACAAAAACACAAAAACATTAAGTTTCACTAAGCCTATAACACATAATACCAATGCTTTGTGTCCCTTAGTGTCCTTAGTGCCTTAGTGGTTTTCTTTGTTTTAGGGTTGTTGGAGTTGACTCAAAATTGTGTTTTAAAGTGAGATAACCAGAATCCTTAATACTTTAGGTATTTGAATATTTTACGTTGTCAGATAATATTGTTTTTAAAAATATATCGCTGAACAATAGCCAGGTATATAGCAACACATAACACTCCTGAACCGGAAATAATAAACATCGTTTTCATTCCAAGCGTATACCATAACAATCCTGCCAGGCTGCTTGCCAACATGGTAAAGATGCTGGCAAAACTGGTATAAAAACCTATTGCGGTTGCCGTATTATCCTTTTTTGCGATGTTGCTGATCAGCGCTTTCGAAATGCCTTCGGTGGATGCCGCGTAAAGAGCGTAAAAGCCAAAAAGGACGATAAACTGCCACAAAAGTATAGCAAATCCCATCAGTGAATAGACGAGGGCGAAAACAAGTAACCCCAAAATAAGGGTTCGCGCCAGTCCGAATTTATCCGCCAGTATTCCGATTGGGAACGAAAGCAAAGCGTAAACAAGGTTGTAAAAAATGTAAATTCCTATCATATAGGTATCCGAAAAACCTTTGCTTTTAATAGATAGCAACAGGAACGCATCCGAACTGTTGAACAGCGTGAACATCAGTAATCCGGCAACAAGAAGTTTAAAATGTTTTGAAGATATTTTCCAATACGACAGAAAGGCAAAGAAACCCGGTGATTTCTGTTTTGGAGCAGCTTTGTGCTTGTCTTTCAACAAAAATGTAAGCAGAATGGCTATAATGCCCGGAAGTACCGCTATGATAAACAACCATTTGTATTGTCCCGGGTAAAAATACAGAAAGATCAAAGCAGCAAAAGGGCCAACTGCTGCGCCGGCTGTATCGAGTGCCCGGTGAAAACCAAATACTTTTCCTTTATTTTCGTTGGTTGATTCGTCGCTTAACATGGCGTCGCGGGCACCGGTCCGAACGCCTTTGCCTAACCTGTCGAGCGTACGGGCAAAGAAAATCCATAATGGAAACGTGAACATTGCCATCAAAGGTTTTGAGATGGCGCTCAGGGTGTATCCCCAACGCACAAATGGAACCCTGCTGCCAAGTTTATCCGAAAAATTACCGAAATATCCTTTACTCAGTCCTGCCGTGGCTTCGGCCATGCCTTCGAGTATGCCTATCAATAAAACCGAAAACCCAATGGACTGTAGATAAACCGGCATGATCGGGTAAAGCATTTCACTGGCTATATCAGTGAAAAAACTAACAAACGAAACGACTAAAACCGTGCGGGTGAGTATGGAACGCATCATTAAATAAATTAATCAGACCTGCAATATTAGTGATTTTGCCCCAAAAGAATAAATAAAGGATGAATCAAAAAAGCTTAAGGTTGAGGTTAAGGTTGAGTGGGAAAACTTAACCTCAACCTTAATCTCAACCTCAGTTACATAAGGGATGGATTTTACCAGTTTGTCAAAGTAATACCTTTTTTGAGAAGCTTTTTTATCTGAATTCAACATTCTCATGTTTGTATGTTCAGATTTTCCGGATGTTTTCATCTGTTATTAATTTATTAATGCATTGCTTATTTTCAGCGGTATTAATGCTTGCTTCGCAGGTGTTTTTTAAAGGTCAGATGGAATTATTAACGGCTTAATTAATTTCAAAGGTGTTAATGAAATCGCTTTGTTATTCGCTTCGCTCATGAGATCGCTTTGTTATTCGCTTCGCTCATGAGATCGCTTCGCTAAGTTCGCTAAGTTCGCTAGGTTACTCATGTATTGCTTATTTTTAAAGGTATTCACTTCGGCAAGCTCAGTGCAACGCGTGATCTAAAGGTTCGCCATAATATCATTCTCGGTTTGTGAGAAAATATACTCATGGCTATTTCATGTTTTAGTTTATTGGTATTTTAAGCGAACGTCTAAACCACTATCTTCGCAGCTCAATAGTCCATCAGATTTTACTTCATGTCATTTCAAACATTAAAAATTTACCTTTTTGCAGTGTTATCCATGCTGTTCTGGGGCCTGTCATTTGTTTGGTTTAAAATTGTTGTAAAGTGTTATGATCCGATTACGATCATTTTCCTCAGGCTTATTATTTCGGGATCGCTGATGATAGTATTTATGTTCCTGACGCGCTCGTGGCAAACAATAAAACGCGAGCACCTGAAATACTTTTTATTGCTGTCGTTTTCACAGCCCTTCTGCTATTTCCTCGGCGAAAGCTTTGGACTCACAATGGTTTCATCAACTATTGCTTCGGTTATTATTGCTACAATACCTTTATTCAGCCCGATTGCCGCTTATTTTATGGTAAAGGAAAAGGTGACAATCCATATACTGGCCGGCATAGTCGTTTCATTTGCCGGAATCCTGCTAATGCTGATAAATCCTGATTTTTCGCTCAGCGCTTCGCCCAAAGGTGTGCTGCTTTTGTTTGTTGCAGTGTTTTCGGCAGTAGCATATTCAGTTATTATCCGGAAGATATCACACGAATACAATCCTGTAACCATCATAACGCACCAGAATTTAATCGGGGCAATTTATTTCCTGCCACTTTTCCTTATCTTTGATTTCAAGCATTTTATCACCATAAAACCAGATGGGGAAACCATACTTGCCATGCTTCAACTGGCTGTTTTTGCATCAACTCTGGCATATGTATTTTATATCATTGCCATTAAAGGAATGGGTATGATCAAAGCCAATGTTTTTACAAACCTGATTCCTGTGTTTACCGGGCTTTTTTCGTTTTTAATACTGAATGAAAAATTTACCGCCATCAAAATTGCCGGTATGATATTAGTGATGTTTGGTGTGCTTGTATCGCAAAGTCACAGAATTGGACGGTTTCTATTAAAGAAAAATTGAAAATGACATTTGGAGCCACGAATCGTTTGTGTTTTAGTTAGAGCAACATAATGAGATATTTATAACAACAATCATGTTAAAAAAGTAAAATCATTTTCATGAAAGTAATCGTATTAGGAGCCGGATTAGTAGGAGGGCCAATGGCTCTTGATCTTGCCAGGAATGGCGAATTTGAAGTAACTTCAGCTGACAGAAGTGCAGAGGCACTGGCTCGTCTCAGCGGGGTGGTTGGAATAACCACTGTTCAGATGGACCTTGATAATGCTGAAGCACTCAAGTCGTTGGTTCAACAACACGACCTCGTTATCAGTGCCGTGCCTGGTTTTATGGGTTTCCGGACCATGGAACGGATTATTGAATGTGGCAAGAATGCTGTAGATATTGCGTTTTTCCCTGAAGATATGTTCCTGCTCGATGCAAAGGCAAAGGACATGAATGTTACTGCGATTTGTGATATTGGTGTAGCGCCAGGAATGAGCAATGTACTTATAGGTTATGGCGCTTCGATGCTTGATACCCTCGAAAAAGGAATTACCTATGTTGGCGGCTTACCTGTTGTAAGAACCTGGCCGTTTGAATATAAAGCTGTTTTTTCGCCTATTGATGTAATTGAGGAATATACACGCCCGGCCCGTTATATCGACGGTGGCAGGCTGGTAGTTCGTGAAGCGCTTTCTGATCCTGAAATGATTGATTTCCCAAATATCGGAACACTGGAAGCTTTTAACAGCGACGGATTGCGTACACTTGCAACGACGGTTAAAGGTGATTACCTGATTGAAAAAACATTGCGATACAAAGGGCATATCGAAAAAATGGCAGTTTTACGCGATACAGGTTTTTTCGACAAAGAACCTATCCTGATCAACGGCGTAATGATAAGCCCGCTTGAATTTACGGCCCGTTTGCTGTTCCCTAAATGGAAACTGCAGAAAGGTGAAGAAGATCTTACTATTATGCGCATAATTACTGAAGGATTGAAAGATGGTGTGCGGCAGCGTTATACCTGGGATTTATACGACAGGCTTGATACTGTTACCGGCGTTCATTCCATGGCACGCACAACTGGCTATACAGCAACCACGGTTGCGCGGCTTTTATCCAAAGGATTATACACTCATAAAGGCATTTCTGCTCCTGAGTTTCTGGGGAAAGATGCTTCGATCGTTAAATTTTTATTGGATGGACTTAAGGAAAGGGGAGTGGTTTATACGGAAACGCATGAGATTCTTGCTTCCTAAAGTTTCTTCTTAAAGATTGAAAATAGAATTAATTTTATATTTATTATTGAAAATCAGGAAGTTGTCTCAAAAGGGCAGCTTCTTTGTTTATTCTTAGAAATGGGTAAATAATGCATTCAAAAAGGAACCAAGTGCTAAGTTTCAGATATCACTAACCAAGACTTATACTACATCCAGCTTGGGATTTGGAATTTGAGACTTCCCGAATGTGGCAACGTATCCCGTTTTCTGTTTAAGTTTGATAGGCAGGTTTTGTTTATTAAAGTGTTTGGTACTTGTAAAACAGATTTTTCTATCTTCGTAAACAGAAAATAGGATAAGTCCAATTTAAAAAAAACTGAATTAGTTTTATGGAAGAAAAACCAAAATCAATACGGGTAAAGTCAATAGACGCATTACGCGGATTCGATATGTTTTGGATTACGGGTGGCGATGCCTTCTTTATTGCTCTGTTTACATTTTTCGGAACGCCGTTTTTTTTAGGCCTGGCGAAACAACTCGATCATCCGGCATGGGCTGGTTTCCACTTCTATGATATTATTTTTGCTTTATTCCTGTTTATTGTTGGGTTAAGCCTTCCGTTTTCAATCACAAAGCGCATGGAAAGGGGCGAAGCAAAGAAAACTCTCTATTATCATATTTTCAAGCGTACAATCTTGCTGTACCTGCTGGGAATGATATACAATGGCTTATTCGACTTTAACTTCGAGACATTGCGGTATACCGGCGTACTTCATCGGATTGCAATTACATATATGATTGCATCAATTATTGTTTTAAATGTAAAACAGAAGTCGCTATTAATATGGGCCATGGCAATTACTATGCTATATTGGCTGGTTTTACTGATTGTTCCGGTTCCAGGTTTTGGCTCTTACAACTTAACCCCGGAAGGAAACCTTAGCGCTTACCTGGATCAACTTTATCTTCCCGGTTCATTTTGCTGTTATACATTTGGAGACAACGAAGGTTTGTTAACCCACATCCCTGCAGCAGTAAATGTTCTGATCGGTTCGTTAATTGGATTCCGATTGTTGAAGAAGGATTCTGATAAATCGAAAATTACTACCTTTCTGATCAGTGGTTCCATACTTATTGTGGTTGCTTTGTTGTGGAATATAATTTACCCGATCAACAAATATTTATGGACAGGTTCATTTGTTTCATTGAGTTGTGGCATATCCATTCTGGCTTTTACCTTTTTTTACTGGATTATTGATGTGAAAGGGTACTCAAAATGGGCTTTCCCGTTCACGGTTATCGGGATGAATTCTATAACTATTTATGTGTTGCAGGGAGTCTTTGATTTTGGAATTATAGCTAAAATTTTTATCCACGGTTTTTATACAGAGATGGGATCTTTCCAGTTTCCTTTTTATGAACTTTGTGTCCTGACAGTTAAATGGCTTTTTCTGTACTTTTTGTATAAAAAGAAGATATTTTTGAAGGTTTAGATACAATACGGGATAGTTTCTTTGATAATACCAGGAACTGATTTTGAGAATAATTATCTGCAAAATTGACTGTTATTTATAATCCAAAATTGACTACTTTTGCAGCCCTTTAAGGGTAAAGTCTTCTCATCACATAATAAACACAAAGTTAAATGATTACAGTTTCGGACCTGGCTATTCAATTTGGAAAAAGGATATTGTTTCAGGATGTAAATATGAAATTCATGCCTGGCAATTGCTATGGCATAATCGGAGCCAATGGGGCAGGTAAATCTACTTTTATCAAAATGCTTTCAGGTGAATTACAAAGCACCAGGGGCAATGTAAGTTTTGGCCCTGGCGAACGCCTTTCGGTCCTGCAGCAAAATCACTCCGAATTCAATGATTTTACTGTATTAACTACTGTGTTGATGGGTCACACTAAACTGTGGGCTGTTATGAATGAGAAAGATGCCTTGTATTCGAAAACCGATTTTTCGGAAAACGACGGACACAGGGCTTCGGAACATGAAGAGCAATTTGCTGAAATGGATGGCTGGAATGCCGAAAGTGATGCTGCCAACCTTTTGAGTGGATTAGGTATAAAAGAAGATATCCATGACAAACTCATGGGCGAGTTAAGCGGTAAGGAAAAAGTGAAAGTTTTGCTTGCACAGGCACTTTTCGGTAAACCTGATAACCTTTTACTCGATGAGCCTACCAATGACCTTGACCTTGAAACCGTAAACTGGCTTGAAAGTTACCTTGCCAATTTTGATAATACAGTATTGGTTGTATCGCACGACAGGCACTTCCTGGATTCGATCTGTACGCATATTGTAGATATTGATTTCAACAGGGTACAGCAATTCCCCGGTAATTATACCTTCTGGTACGAATCGAGCCAGTTGGCTTTACGTCAGCAGCTTACGCAGAATAAGAAGGCCGAAGACCGTAAAAAAGAATTACAGGAATTTATTGCCCGTTTCAGTGCCAACGCTTCAAAATCGAAACAGACGACTAGTCGTAAGAAAATGATTGAGAAGCTGAATATTGAAGAAATCAAACCATCAACGCGTAAATACCCGGGTATTATTTTTACACCTGAACGCGAACCGGGTAATAATATTCTTGAAGTAAAAGGACTTACTAAAAGTCTGAACGGCAACTTGTTATTTAAGAATCTGAGCTTCACCATGCAGAAGGACGACAAAATCGTTTTTCTGTCGCGCGATACACGTGCCATGACGGCTCTTTTTGAAATTCTCAAAGGTCACGACACAGCTGACGCAGGAACTTTTGAGTGGGGACAAACCATTCTGAAAGCCTATCTTCCTTTGGAATATGAAGAATTGTTCCAATCGGATATGACCCTGATGGAATGGCTTGCACAATATTCGACCGATACTCACGAAGCATATTTACGAGGATTTTTAGGAAAGATGCTGTTTGCGGGTGAAGAAATTTTCAAGAAAACAAATGTGTTATCGGGAGGCGAGAAAGTTCGTTGTATGATTTCGCGCATGATGACCCGCAATGCAAATGTGATGTTGCTCGATACTCCAACCAACCACCTTGACCTTGAATCCATTCAGGCGTTCAACAATACATTGATAAAGTTCAAAGGCAATATCCTGATGTCGTCGCATGATCATGAGTTTATTCAAACCGTTTGTAACCGTATCATCGAAATCGGGCCTAAAGGTATGATTGACAAGCTGATGGACTATGATGATTATATTACCGATGATAAACTGAAGGAGCAGAGAGCTAAATTGTATTAGGGGTTACCTGCGTATTTTATATAAAATTTCACACTTTGCTGTTGGTATTCATTGTATTAAACTGTACAACAATAGGATATCTATTTAAAATGATTGTTTAACTTTGGTTTCCAATTTATGATTTAACGTGACCAAAGAAAACGCAATAAGATTATTCCAGGACCAAAAAGTTCGGGTACAATGGGATGACGAACAAGAAAAATGGTTTTTTTCAATTGTTGATATTATTGGAATATTAACGGATAGCCCGAATCCCAGAAAATACTGGAGTGTACTAAAATCAAGACTTAAACAAGAAGGAAGTCAGTTGACTACAAAATGTAGTCAACTGAAAATGCAATCAGCCGATGGTAAGTTTTACAAAACAGATGTTGCAGATACTGAACAGTTATTACGATTAATACAATCAATTCCATCACCAAAAGCTGAACCATTTAAGGTTTGGTTAGCAAAAGTTGGATATGAGCGTATTGAAGAAACGGAAGACCCAGAAATTGCTTTTGACAGAGCAATGGAAACATATTTTAAAAAAGGATATTCAAAGAACTGGATCAATCAACGACTAAAAAGCATTGAAGTCAGATAAGAATTAACAGATGAATGGGAAAACCGTGGAGTTAAAAAAGGGTTAGACTATGCGATTCTTACTGACGAAATTACAAAGGCATGGGCTGGATTTTCGACCAAAGAATATAAAGATTTCAAGGATCTGAAAAAAGAGAATCTGAGGGATCACATGACTAATTTGGAATTGGTTCTAAATATGTTAGCAGAAACATCAACTACTGAACTTTCTAAAAAGCATAAACCAAAGACTTTTTCTGAGAATAAAGTAATCGCTCGAAAAGGAGGTACTGTCGCGGGCAATGCAAGAAAGGAATTAGAAGACAAATTAGGGAATAGTATATTAAGTAAACATAATGCTAAAAAACTGGAGCAAAGAGAAGACAAGGAATTGAATAACCCGGAAGAATAAATAACGAAATTTCAACAAAGCCTATAAATCCATTATCTGGCTTTCCTTTCCGGCCGAAAAAATAAAGTCAATCGGATTATCCAGATCATAAAGAATCCGGTATGCATCTGTTTCTTTGATGCAAAAGGGTTCGATAAGCTTTATTATTTCAGCATATGCTTCCAGTGTCAGATCACAGAAAAAGTGCTGGTAATCTTCAGTTGTGATGCCTTCATCAGTTTCTGAAACCCGTAAAATTAGCTCACAATTTATTGATTCAATAAACTCGAACTCCGAGAGATTTATAAACGCATTTTCATTTGTCGTCAGGTCTTTCAGAATCTGAAGAAACAGGGCGGCTTGTGATTTATCAAAGTCGTTCAGGCGAACTGCGTGTTCGTCGTATTCATTTATATTTTCGAGGAATTTTAGTTTCATTAAATTCGTTATTAATTATTCGTTATTGGTTAATGGCATTGTTTTGTTAAACTCCAGTTTGTAGAAAGCTGCTTTTAATCCATCAAACTTACCGGTTTCATAAAGCTGAAACCCGAATTTACTCAAAACTCTTATGGATGCAGGATTTTCAGGATCAACAATACCGATTATCTCTTTGATTTGTTTTTTCGTGGCAAGGCTGATCATACATTTCACCATTTCTGAAGCATATCCTTTTCCCCAATATTCAGGAAGCAGCATGTAGCCTACTTCAAATTGATCAGCAGTAATCTGAACCAACTTAACTATGCCTATAAAATCGTCCTTATCTTTCTTTCTCACTATGAAAAAGCCGGTATCACCGCTTGCAATATTAGTGTCTAATACTTTTTGAAACCTGATTTCTGCTTTTTCCAGGGTAAGTGCATTGCCGGTTACAAATTTCATGACATCATCATTCATTGTCAATTGAGCATACAATGTAAAATCATTGTCTGTCAATTTATTAAATATTAACTGCCTTGAAGAGATATACATGCTGTTTTCTGATTCTTTAATCTTACTTTTTATTTGGGTATAATTCCGTTTGAACCACTAAGGTAAACTAGTTGAACGTTCAGGCTGCTTTTTAGTTATGATTATTTGCTCTATCTGCCTAATATCAAGTCCCGAAATTTGATTACAAAAAAGTGACCTTAACCTGTATATCCGAATTTCTTCCTTTATCATCGCTACATGAAATTTTAATTAATCCCGGATCCGGAGTAAAAAAAAGTTTCTGTCCGCGAATTGCTTCTTTAAAGAACTTATCGTTGATATACCAGTACACTTTGTTTACATCGGAAGTAGCTGTAAAAGCCAGTTGTAACTGTTGTTTTGCTGAAGCATACAGAATATACTCCTTGCCTTCGGTAAGTGATGTGATAACCGGGCTTTCGTTATGATAAACCCTGTTGCATAATGGATTGTGGGCCGGTATTTTTTTGTAAGGAATTTGTTCTTCTTCATAAAAGGCAATCAGACCAGGACTTAGATTCTGATAGTGATCGGTGCGATAACCGGCTTCAGGCAGGCAGGAACGGCAATACGAAATGCTTCCGGCTTCGTTAACAAAAACGGGCATTAAATGATCGCATTTCCGGTTTGGTGAAATTGCAGGAATATAATCATCCATTACCAGGTTGGTGCATGACTCGCCGGGTGGCAAACCCGATTCACTGCAAACCAGCCTGAAATCCAATCCTGCCGGCCGTTTAAACCAGGTTGGTTTTTGATTATAAGTGAGAAAATTAAAAATCTTGAACAGTATAGGCGTAGCAAAATCGGCACCCGAAAGTTCAGGAATTCCGGTACCATCAAAGTTCCCGACCCACACCCCAACTGTGTATTCCGGATTGTATCCGAAACTCCATGCATCGCGTCTGCCGTAGGAGGTTCCGGTTTTCCACGCGATATGAGGAAGGTTTACTGAGTTTTCAAAATTATTGGGAAGATCCGGCCGTTTGAGCCCTGTGAGTATTTCGTGTATCATCCAGGTTGCTTGCGGACTGAATAATGTATCCGTTTCATCAATTTGAGTATCAGTAGTAAAACGCAGTGAATGATTTACGCCGTCGGTTGCAAGACATGAATATAAACTGGTAAGTTCAGTCAGCGTTACTCCGCAACCTCCAAGAATTACCGATAAACCAAGAGTTTTCTTCCGTTTGCCAATCCATTTCAGACCGCCGCGACTTAGTTTTTCGTTGAACAGGTTTACTCCAACCTTGTTTGCAAGGTCAACGGCCGGGATATTCAGCGACAGCGCTAATGCCTGTGATGCAGTGAGCCGCCCACGAAATGTCTCATCGTAATTTAGCGGGCGGTAACCATTAAAGTTCTGAGGAATATCCTGCAAAATCGTCTTTGGCGTTACCAGTCCCCGGTCCATGGCTAAAGCATAAAGAAATGGTTTCAACGCGCTTCCCGGCGACCGAAGGGAATTGGCTCCATCTACCTGTCCCTGGAACTGGTTTTCATTAAATCCAGCTGAACCAACATAGGCAACAACGGCATGTGTGCGGTTATCAATCAGAACCACTGCGGCATTGCCAACGCCAATTCCGCGGTACATATTTACTTCGTTGCTTACCGTATTCTCGACAAAATCCTGTAAGCGGGAATTAATATAAGTTGTGATTATAGGGCTATCGGGATTCAGGCCTGAAACCAGCCGTGACAGGTGGGGAATTTGTTTAGGCGCGTCATACCGTTTGGCTGTGAGTGGTTCCACCAATGCGTCATTCAATGTTTTTTTGTCAAAGATACCTTGTGTGCTTAGTTTCTTCAGCCAGAAATTACGTTCACTCACGATCATGTCGTTATTGATGCCAAGCCTGAGGTGATTTGGATCATTTGGAATAATGGCAAGCGATACAATCTGTGCCAGGCTTAAAACCTGAGGTTCTTGTCCGAAATAGAGGAAAGAAGCTGCCTTGATTCCCTGGATATTACCGCCGTAAGGGAGGAGGTTGATATACAATTCCAGGATTTCGTTTTTAGAATGATGAAGCTCAAGTTGTAATGCTCTGATGCACTCAATTAGTTTATTACCGACAGTTCGCTTCCGCGGTTCGAGCATACGAACCACCTGCATGGTGATGGTTGAAGCGCCTGAAACACGTTTACTGCTGCTGATATTTTGCCAAAGCGCCCTGGTTAACGCAACCGGATTAACGCCCGGATGCCATCTGAACCACTGGTCCTCCTTATAGATCATTGTTTTTACCAGCAGCGGATTTACTTCTTTTAATCCGGTTTTCATGCGCCATTGCTGATCGGAAGACAGCGATGCATTCAGTAATTTTTTCTCATCTGAAAGTATCAGTTTCGAATATCGGATATGGGTATGAACCGGGAAGATCAGGTCAGTAATCAGAAACAGAACCAGGAATGTAACGAAAGTAATTAATGAGCGCTTACCATAACGCGGTAAACCGGAAAACCAGTTGCTGATTAGCTTAAACTTCGTATGAATAAATGTTCTAATTTCAGACATTCCGGTAAGCGAAATCAATTAAATAACATGAATAAGACCAGTTCCATTTTCCGAAATACGGCCGATTACCACTGCATTTTCTACACCTTGGTCTGATAACTCTTTTAGAACCTGTTCCGCATATTTTTCAGGGATTGAAACAAGTAAACCGCCCGAAGTCTGTGCATCGCAGAACATAAGCTTTTCGGTTTCTGAAAGAATGGCATTCCACCTGATCCATTCCTTATAGAAATCATAGTTTCGATGCGTTCCACCCGGAATAGCTCCGGCCAAGGCGAGTTCTTTAACCTGTTTCATAAATGGTAACTGGCTGAAGACAATCTCTGCATTTACATTGCTTCCGCGTGTCATTTCGCTGAGATGCCCGGCCAGTCCGAAACCGGTTATATCTGTACAGGCATTCACAGGGAATTTCGAAAATGCAAGTGAGGCTTTGTGGTTTAGTTGTTTCATCCATTTGCATGCTTCGGCAGCAGCGTTTTCATCCGCCAGGCCGCTCTTTACGGCTGTAGAAATAATTCCTGTCCCCAAAGGTTTTGTGAGGATCAACACATCGCCGGGCTGTGCGCCGATATTTTTCCAGGCTTTTTGGGGATGAACCAATCCTGTAACGCACATTCCGAATTTTGGCTCAGTATCATCTATACTATGGCCACCAATAATGCTTATTCCTGCTTCGGTGGCTTTATCAGCAGCGCCAAGCAGGATTTGCTCGAGAACCTCAAGTGGCAGCCGCTGAACCGGGAATGCGACGATATTAAGTGCAAATAATGGTTTCGCGCCCATGGCATAAATATCACTCAATGCATTTGCAGCTGCAATGGCTCCAAAATCATAGGGATCATCAACAATAGGCGTGAAGAAGTCAAGTGTCTGAACAATGGCTTGTTCCTGGTTAATCAGATAAACTGCTGCATCATCGCCCGACGCATTTCCAACCAGGACATTGGGATCAGTTGTTACAGGAAGATTCTTGAGTATTTTTTCGAGATCAGCCGGTTGCATTTTGCAGGCGCAACCTAAACCATGGGTGAATTGAGTAAGTTTTATAGTGTCAGCCGTAACTGCATTCTTTGTTTCGGTTGTAGGAGCGGCTATAGCTTGATATGCTCTGGCAATCATAGTTGCTGCCGATTTCATTTCATCCAGAGTGGAATATTTGCCGGTTGAGAGCCGTATCGTTCCCATGGCATATTCCGTTGTTACACCCATCGCCAGCAACACATGCGAACTGGTAACACCTGCCGGATGACAGGCGGCGCCTGCCGAAGCAGCCAATTCAGGTAAAGTTGAAAGTAAAGTGTCTGCCGGAATACCTTTGAAAGCCACACTGAGTGTATTGGGTAAACTCATCTCGATATCAGTGTGGATGTGCATTTCAGGAATCTGTTCCAATAATTCATTCAGAAGCAGGTCACGCATTTCTTTCAGGTGTCTGATGTTTTTTTGGAGATCGCGGGCAGCAATTTCAGCAGCTTTACCGAAACCAACAATTTCCAGCAGGTTTTCGGTTCCGGCGCGGAGGTTATGTTCCTGTCCGGCGCCATGTATCAGGTTATCAAGTACTACGCCTTTGCGGATGTAAAGAGCGCCAATGCCTTTTGGCGCATACATTTTATGACCCGCAAGGGTGAGCAAATCTATGCCCAGAGCATTAACATCAATTTTAATTTTTCCTGCCGACTGGGCAGCATCTGTATGAAACAGAATTCCATGCTGATGTGCGAAGGCAGCGAGTTGGGCTATAGGTTGAATGGTTCCAACCTCATTATTGGCATGCATTACAGAAATCAGGATTGTTTGGGGAGTGATTAATTCTTCCAGCTTATCAACTTCTGCCAGGCAATTTTCATTGACAGGAAGATAAGATATCTGAAAACCTTGTTTATGAAGCCAGGTGCAAACTTCGAGAATAGCAGGGTGCTCAATGGTTGAAACTATGATATGATTTCCTTTATTTCGTAAGGCAAAGGCAGCGCCTTTCAAAGCATGATTATCGGATTCGGAGCCGCCACTTGTAAAGATAATTTCTTCGGGCGAAGCACCTATCAATGCAGCAACCTGTTGACGGGCCAGTTCAACGGCTTTGCGGGAATCAATTCCATAGCTGTAGCGGCTCGATGGATTGCCGAAATAGGTATTCAGATACGGGCGCATGGTGGCTTCAACCTCAGGGTCAATGGGAGTTGTTGCGTTATAATCGAGGTAAATAAGGTCTTTCATTTGATAGTTTTTTAGGTTAAAACCACTAAGGCACTAAGAACACAAAGAACCACTAAGGAGTTAAAATTAGCATCGTTAATAACTATTTTCTATTAACGATTAACCATTAACTTTTTCCCCAAGGCATGATTCAGAATAATCTCAACATGTTCCTTCAGACTTCCGGCAGCTAAAGGTATTCTTACAATCTCTTTAACCGGACGGCGGACCAGGGAATTAGCGTAAAGCTTGTCATAATAAGTTAGTGCGATATCAGCAACCTTTTCGAAATCATCATTCTGCAAGGCGAGCAACACTTCGCGTGCCTGGAACGTTCCCATAAATTGTCCGAGATGCTCAAGTACAGCCTGGAGGACAGGCTTTTCGAAACAGGCATATTCATCGACAAGTCTTTTTATCCGGTAGTCTTTAGGCAATTCAATGAAAAACAAAGTTCCTTGAAGCATCGCTGCATGAAATGTATCAGGCAAAGTAACAGTTCCGATATTCATGCTTTCGTGCTCAAGCCAGAGCGGCTTTATTGGATCAAGTTCAGACCAGAGTGTATAAAGATTATTCTCAAATTGCTCTGTTGTGGGTTGAGAATTCTGTCCGAGATGCCCGAAATTGGACCCTTTATGGCAAGCAAGTGCCTCCAGGTCAATGATCTGATGACCAAGTTTGCCGATTTCCTTTAGAATCCCTGTTTTTCCTGAACCGGTATAACCTCCTATCAGAAATAGTAGTCTTCCCGAAGAGAACTGTTTTCGGATATACCCGCGATACGCTTTATAGCCACCCTCGAGCACAAAAACCTGGTAACCGGCTTCCGCAAAAAAAGCGGCAATTTTGGCGCTGCGCATTCCACCACGCCAGCAATGCAATAACATTTGTTTATCGGGAGCTACATTCCCGATGGCATTCAGATAGTAATCCGTTTTTTCTCCGGCAATTATTTTCCCAAGTTCAATGGCAGGCTCTTTACCGATTTTAACATACGTAGTTCCAACCCTGGCGCGTTCGTCGTTATCGAATAAAGGGATATTATGAGCACCGGGAATATGTCCCTGCAGGAATTCGCCTGGTGAACGTACATCAATAACAGGAAGGCGGAGAGCCATTAAAAGGAATTGTTCGGGGGAGAGGGTTTCGGGGGTCAAAATAATGTGGGATGTTGGATGTGGGATGTCAGATGTTGGATTTTGGAATTTAAGGCTTGGAATGTGGATTTTGGAATTTTGAGTTTACGAGTAACCCCAAACCCCGTGGGGGCTTAACGTAGACGAGAGGTATTTTGGCTATTTGAATTTTGAATTTTGCCCTTCGTCTTCGCTCAGGGTAAAATTTTTGAATTTTGAATTTTGAATTGTGATTTTTAAATTTTTGATTTTGAATTTGGAATTTGAGGGAGATATTTAAAATAACTCTCCCGGATTCAGGTTTTTCACAGTAATTGTTTCATCCAGATAAACCAACAATTTCCTGATGCCTGGATAACCCATTTGCAGAAGGATTTCACCATAATTGTTTAGCTGAATCTCGTGCCCGGGTTTTGGTAACCCGGTTTTGAATTCCAGGATTATGGTTTCATTTTTATTGAAAATTACACGGTCGGGACGGAAGACATCACCTTTGGGTGTCAGGATTCCGGCTTCGGGTTTGAGTTGAACGCTCTCATTGAAATAGTCTTTGAGAAGATCATGGTTGACTGTAGCCGTTACCCTGCTTAACAATAATTCTGTTTGCTCTTCATCAAGCAGATTAACTAACGCTTGTTTTGCGACAATTTCCAAAATATCATCTTTCGTCCGGATAGCAGCCAATGTGTCGTGAATTAATGTTCCCCAGGCTTGTTTATTTTTGGATTGATCGGTACTCCAGTAGACCGGGGCACGGCGGGCAATTTTTATCCGTCCCTGCCAGGGCGAAGAAATCATTGAAGAAAGCATATTGGATACTGGCAATGGTTCCGCCATCTTCTGAACATGTTCGTCAATGCCTCTGAAATACACATTGCCGTTTTGTGTCCATTCCTCTGAAGTGCTTTCAATATATTGAGTCAGCAGGTTGGGCAGGTTATTGGCATCGCCATTTCCCGGTTCGCGGGAGATAATATACAAACGTTCTGCTGGCCGGGTAAAAGCCACATAAATCAGGTTGATCATATCCAGCATCGAACTGTTGCGCTCTTTCTGGTATTGGTCTGAATAGCCGACATCTTCCATGCTTAAACCTGTTTGCAAAAGCGCAACCGGAAGACCGGGAATTACATCCTCTTCCAGATCAACCCAAAGCTGATCGAATGTAGTTTTGAGTTTTTCGGTTGCCATGGGCCAGATTACGACCGGGAATTCCAATCCTTTGGACTTATGAATCGTCATTATACGGATGGCATCAATTCCTTCGGGGACAACTACTGAAAGTTTGCCTTTCTTTTCGTCCCAGGCTTCGAGCAGGTCGGCAAGGTGTGTGCCTTGGCGTGCCGAAACTTTATTGGCGAAATCAAGGAAAAACTGTAGATAAATATTATAATCGCCGGTATTCAGTTCAAAAATGCGGATAATCTCTTCGCAAAGATCATACAAAGGTAATCCGCGTAACGACTTGATATTAAATTCGATATTGCCTGCCGACAAGGCTTTTTCGAGGGAAAACCGTTCTGTTTTCGAAACAGGGAAATTCTGGATTAACGAAGTGTTTATTTTACCTTTCCGGATAAGTTCGTTCAAAATGCCAGCAACTGCTACCAGGTTTTGCGGGTTGCCAATATGTTGCAGAACCGTTACCACAAAATTAACTTCGGGAGATGCGGATAAAAGCAGCGCTTCGGCCGATACCACGCTGATTCCTTGCGACATCAGGTGGCGGGCAATAATGCTGCCCTCCCGGTTTGATCGGGTTAAAATGGCAATATCTGCATTTGCAAATCCTTTATCATTCAAATCTAGAACCAAATCGTGAACCCGTTTAATATTCAATTCATCGAATTCTGCTCTTGAATGATAGGGTAGGAATTCAACTGACACAAGGCCTCCCGTTTTATCCGGCGAAGTTTCCTGAGCATGATCGGTATAAATGGATTGAAATCCGGCACTTAACTGGTTTGCCAGAAATCCGAAAAAATCGTTGTTGAAGTTTATGATTTCAGGCAAGGACCGGAAATTACTTTTCAGCACTTTAGGATTGTAATTTGTACCAAGCGCTTGTTCCGCATCGCCAAAAACTTCCTTTTCATAATTATCAGGCAAGGCCGGAAGCATCATAAACTGTTCCACTTGTCCGTTACGGAACCGGTAAATGGCTTGTTTTCCATCACCAACCACCAGGTTATAACGGCCATAAGCCAGGGAATCGCCAATTAAAGGCAACAGGTTTTTCCATTGCAGTTCCGATGTATCCTGGAATTCATCAATCAGGTAATTGTAATACTTTTCGCCAATGCGTTCATAAATAAACGGAACTGGTTCTTTCAGAATAATATCAGTTATCCGCTTGTTGAATTCGGAAATATGCAGAATCTTCTTTTCCCGGCGAATGGTGTCAATTTCCGTTTCCATGGCACTCAGCACACCCATCTGGAAAATGTTTTTTTCAATCATTCCCAGCAAAGCGTAATGGGTGGAACCTTTTTTCATCAAACCATCGCATTGATGATAGATTGTTGTAAGTTGATCTTTTACCGAGTTAATGGCTGATATCTGAATGGTATCTGCTTTGGCCGCAATCCATTTGTTATCATTGATGGTTGTGAGCACATAACTGTTTGGTGCTGCAATAATGCCTTCGGCC
The DNA here is from genome assembly GCA_030654075.1 of Bacteroidales bacterium. Taxonomy (GTDB): domain Bacteria; phylum Bacteroidota; class Bacteroidia; order Bacteroidales; family UBA4417; genus UBA4417. The sequence continues at coordinate 42,327 of JAURYB010000172.1, forward strand.
AGTTTGAAAAAATATCCTCCAATACCGCTTGTTCCGCGTGCAAACGAGGCATTATCAATGCTGTTGTTGGTAATCAGTTTTTTAGCCGATTGTGCCAATGTGATAATACTGTCTTCAAAGCTTTTACGGATTTGCCTTATTTCGCGGGCAATTTCATTTAACCGTGCCGGTGGAATTTCGTGTAATTTATTAATAAAATGCTGGCTGCCTTCCGAAAACAGGAAACCGGCCGTTTTTTTGATGTCAGTTTCTATGTTCCAGCTCTTTTCATCATCGGCTTTGGCTTCGGTAAAATCAACCAGAATGCTGGTAAGGTCTTTATCAACACCTGCTTTGCTGATCAGCTGCTCAACCGCCTCGTCGAGCATCAGGTCACGGTCCATTTCAATTTCGAAATCAACCGGCAAATGGAGGTCGTGTGCAAATGTGCGAATGATACGAGAAACAAAACTATCGATGGTACGAACCGAGAAATCATCATACTCATGTAAAATCCGGGTCAGAACAGCCTGGGCACGTTGAGTTACTTCCTGGGATGTAAAACCGGTTGCAGTTACAAGATCGGGCAACATAAATTTTATAACAGCACCATTGGTATGAGTGATCGGATCAGCAAGCTGCATAAGCCCCTGAATGATACGCTGTTTCATTTCGTTCGCAGCCTTGTTGGTAAACGTAATTGCCAGGATATGCCTGAAATAGGCAGGCGACTGCAAGGCTAATGCAATGTACTCACGCACCAGGGTATAGGTTTTCCCTGAACCGGCGGAGGATTTATATACCGAAAAATTTTGAGTTATATTCACCTTGCTAAGGTAGGTATTTTGTCGGGAAGGTGTATTTTAGAAATATGGCAATTCTACTAAAATGATTATATGATAAATAGGATAAGATTATTATTCTATATCAAATAATTGCTTGATTTTTTTAGAAACCTCGGATTCTAATGCTTTGTTGATTGATCCCAGCTTTCTTTGAATCAGATACTTAGGGATAGTTACAATCTTATGTAATCTGATCACTGAATCTACTGTTAATCCTGATCCTGAAGAATTTTCCGATCCTTTTCTGATAATTAAATCACTGTCATTCAAATCATCAGGCATTTTGCTTGAAATAAAAGCAATTATAACGTGATGATATCTTCCGATTTCTGATGTCAGACATAAAGCGGGTCTGACCTTTGAAACTAAAAAATCATCAAACGGAAATGGGACTAGTACAATAGAATTCTTAATCATTAAATGGTTTCCCGTCCGTTAAGGAATAAATATTTTCGCCTGGTTCATTTAAAAAATCAAAAGCCGGATTTGAAGCAATCGTTTTCATCCATAACGTCTCTTCGTTAACTTCATCGGTTTTTTCTTCAACCAGAATTATGACACGAACATTGCTTTCCGGCTTATTTACAGGATAATCTATTTTCAGATACCCGGATTTATCTGTCCGGGCGTTTATTTCTATTGCTTTCATTACATTTTAGTTTCTACAAAGATAAAGAATAAAGTTGCGATATAAACAGGTTAACATTGCCTATAAAATCCTGAATCCTATCAGCAAGCTGCACAAGTCCTTGAACGATACGCTGTTTCATTTCGTTCGCAGCCTTGTTGGTAAACGTAATTGCCAGGGTATGCCTGAAATAAGCTGGCGATTGCTAGGCTAATGCAATGTATTCGCGCACCAGGGTGTAGGTTTTCCATGATCCGGCCGAGGATTTATAGACCGAAAAATTTTGAGTTATATTCACCTTGCTAAGGTAGTTATTTTAACCAAGCTGTTCTGAGTTTGAAAAGTATAAAGCTTGAAAAGAAAGATATAAAAACATGAGTTTTACCCTGATTTTATATTTTGTGAAGCCATACTTTCAGGCCTGAATCTAATCCTTCCGGGCAGCCTTTTTATCCGGCACTTTTGCCTTCTTTGAACGTTTAAATAAATCCTTCAATCCATTGAATTCTTTACGGAAAACAATCCCTACACCCTGCGTATAAGGCGAATATGTTGAATACAGTACTTCGCTGCCTGTATTGGTGCGGTTAAAAGCTTTAAACCGGAACCTTCCATCTTCGGTTATTTTTACTTCAACTAATACATCGCCGATAACTTGTTGAGTCGTATTGCTGTATGTGTTCATGCCAACGGCACCATCAATAGTAACCCTGTTGTCGAATAATTGGGTAGATAGAGCAAGTTCCAGTTCCTGTGGCGAAATCTGGTCGCCGGGGCGATAGTTTACCCCGATGTCAAAATCTTTCGATATCTGCGAAAGCATCCTGCTTAACTGCGCGCTGACAATTTCATAGGACGAAAAACCCAGTGAAGCTCCTGCCGAAGTGATTCCTGATGAAGAGCTGAACGTATTAAGAACCAGCAGCGAAATCATTTGCTGATTCATAGCAAGCGTGTTTGTTGTATCTATGATGCTGAAAATTGTCCGCTTTATTTCTTCAGTCGCATCGGGAAGATCAATACTGAATTTAATATCAGGATTATATAAATCATTCGACAAGGAGATTATACAATTCACATTGATACGCTTACTTTTATCTTCGGTTGATAATTCAGGCAGGCCGGCCAATGAAGTTTTTACTTTGTAAACCGCTTTAAGCTGAATAGTTGCATCATAAGGGCTTCCATTAAAAGTTATTGAGCCTCCTTTTTGAATCTGGAAATTTTTCTTCAGTATATTTTCGAAATTAAACAGGAAGGTTCCGTTATCCATAATATAATTCCCGTACATCGAATACTCACCACGGGTATCAATTCCCAGGTTTATAAGTCCATCGCCACGCACATCGATAGATCCCATGTTATATGGCAAAATAATACTCAGGTCGGCATTCCGCTTAACAGCCAGGCCTAGCTGAAGCGAAAGTACCGAAGGCTCATATTGAGTTACTTTGGCATCTTTATCCGCATCTCCGTGTTTTCGGTAACGGATAAAATTATTTTCCGAAATACTGCGCGAAAAGCTGATAGGAATTACAACGCTGGTTCCTTTCTCGGAGTTTACATCAGCTTTCAGTACCAGGTCATCCACAGAACCTTTTAGTGTCATAATACCAGATGCTTTAGCCCTTCCATAATAAATCTCGTTTGGGCTGTATGTTGTATTAAGCGCTGCAAGATTGTCAGCTTTAACCTCTATATCGAGCGCGATATCCGAAAATGCTTTATGATATATAGTCCCCGTGGCTATTCCTTTGCCAAAAGTTGAATCGCGTAATTCGATATTCTTAAACCACATTTTATCTTTATCAAAATGATAATCGCCGGTGAAAGAGTATGAAGTTCTAAGATAATCGACCAGTAATTCAGTACGCATCAGTTTTACGGAACCTTTGATTACAGGATCCGAAAAATCGCCTGTAAGTGTAAGTGCGCCTGAAGTATACCCTCTCATACGCGAAAAAATGCCTTTCAGGAATGGTTCTATGGTTTTAACTTTCAGGTTATCGACATCCGCTTTCAGATCGAAATTTTCATGCTCACGTTCAGGATAGATGTTTCCAATAACCTTAATCGGGTAATGAGTTCCCGCATTTCCAACATAAACTACTTTCATGTTTATTGCCAGCGCCTTGTTTTCATTATCCCAGGAAGTCTTAATGGCAGCATCACCTAATTCTTCGTGGTTAAACCCAAAATCCTTAATTGTTATATCGGCAGACACCCGCGGCACCGAGTACATTTCAGACAAATTTACCTTTCCGTCAATATATCCGTCCAGATCTATTCCTGCTGACTGCCATAGCATGTCGAGGTGGGAAATATTAAAATCCTTAATATCAAGCACCATCTGGCTGAGCGGATCGGCCGAGACCGTGCCGTTTAAAATAATGTGTCTGTCGTTATTTGTAAACCCCAGGTTCCTGGCTTCGATAAAAGAATTGTCGAATGTTAACAGGTTGTTGGGTATTGATTTCCAAACTGTATCGTTAATCATCAGAACTGCTTTATCTAATCTTACCAAAAGCTGTGGATTTTGTTTAAACGATATTGCGCCCGTAATATCCCCTTTGTTATGATCAGGCACTTTGCGGTCATCCCAGGAAATACCGAACTTCACACTATCGTCGGATGCAACGGCTTTTAGTCTGAACTGTTCAATCCTTTTAAACGTTGAATCGCTGGCTGATGATTCCGACATATCAATCTGGCTGCAATCCATTCTCACGGCCAGGCTTTTATTCTCTGTGGAACCTGTCAGAGTCCAGTTACGCATCGATATTCCACTCAAAACTATCAAAGGAGATCGACCATTTACATTTACCAGGCCAAGGCCAGGGTCAAAAGTTCCCGAAATAACGGTTTGAGTATTAATTTTTATCCATGGTAAAAACATTTCGGTCAGCGAATCGGTATGATGCAATTGAATAGTATAATCAAAGCTGCCCCTGTTTAACCTGACAGGAAGCTTTTGACTTTGCGAAAGCGATGGAAGGAACTCAGTAAAAACCATCTTTAAATAGTCAGCCATATCGTCAAATGTGTACTGACCTGAAAATACAGCGTTCACAAAATCGCTGTTTACCTGCATTCGTTTTCCGCCATTTGGCAAAGAAGTGGTGCTTACAGATAAATCATTCATTCTAAGGGTTTTGTGTCCCATTGTGAAACTTGTATTGCTGAAATGCAACGCCCCCATCAGGTTATCAATAGTGTTGCCCTGGAACCTGAAATCCGTACTTGTTGATAGCAATACTGTGGAATCATTTGTCATCAGGTTGAGTTTCGCCAGGTTGGCATGAGCGATGTTGGCCTTAAAATCAAAAGCTGGCAATTCTGCGGAAAAATCAGCAGATCCCAGGAAGTTTAAAGCTAAAAGTTCGTCGTTCACATAAACACCGCCGGTAAAACGTTTATGCCTGAATTCCCCGTCAATATTTATAAGTCCAATTGTATTGCCTTCGTATTGCAGATCGGTAATTTCGCCTTTCATCGTAAGATCGGCTTTATCAAGCGAAAAGTTTTTGCCCTTTATATTAGCATACAGGTTTACTGTGCCTAATTGAGTGACATTTAATATTTTGCCTGCATTAAATTCTTTAACCAGGATTTCCCCGTTATACTCATGGGTATCCGTTGCTTTGTTGTTGGTTAACAGGATATCCGTGGTAATCTGACCAACATCAGTAACAAATGTTGCTTTGGAAACGAAATCATTATAAAAACCGGTAAACCGCCCGTTAACACTAACATTTCCCAGTTTCGTAAGCGCGTCAGGCAATACAATTTTGTTGCTTCCTTCCGAGTATGGAAGCGTAAAAGACTGAACATCAGATACATTTGTATAAAATTCATCTGTTTTCAGATTAATAAAAGTTTCCGCAATATCCGGAAGGCCATTCATGGTAATATTACCTTTGAAAGAAGTGTGCTTACCGAACGCAAAATGAAAATCCTTGGCCGTGAAGGACGAAACGGTGCCTTTTATATTTCCTGAGAGATCGAAAATATCAGCCATTCCGGCAATGTCGGGAGCAAAATAAACAATATCCCGCATATCAAGCTGCGAAGGCTTAATGGCGGATTTAATCCGGATACTATCTAGAAAGTAATTGAACGCATTCCAGTGGTCATACTCAAACTTCATATCCATGGAAAGCCTGCTGTTTTCGGTAGTTAGCTGGAGATTTTTAGCTGATATACCCCTCGGGCATGCTATGGCCTGGGTAGTAAAGTCATCCAGCCTGAATCCGCTTTTCTCCTTACAGGTAAATTGCTTGATATCGGCCAGTATGCTATCTCCCTGGAATGAGATATTTTTAACTTCGAGGTTGAGTTGCGAGAAATCCATATCTGAAAAATCGATACCTTTTCCTGGCTTCATGTAGCGTTCATCTCGGAAAGCAAAATGCGACCCGATCAGTTTTGCATTATCGACCTGGAGCAGCCATGGTTCTGAATAAGTAGTATCAACTACCGGTGATGCGAAATAATCAATAATGAACTGAAGGTTCAGACTGCTATCGGTTTTGTACTGTATCAGATTTACATCCGCATTAGTGAGCGCTATTGCATTCAATGTCAGATGACGTTTCTTTAAATCTATAAATTTAACATCTGCCCTGATTTTGTTTGCCTGTAAGAGCACGTGATTGTGTTTGTCCAATATTTTAATATCAGTAATAACGGCTTCCAGGAACCAGTTCAGCCTGAAACCTCCGATTGTTACTTCCGTATTAAGTTGTTTTGAAAGATAATTTGCGGCACTGTGAGCCAGAAATGTTTGAACCGGGGCAGTACGCAACATTACAAAAGCAGCCAGCGGCGTGAGCAGCAGCGTGAGAAGCAGGATTAATAATATGCTAACCGGTTTTTTGATACTTTTGCAGCTTAATAACGAATAACTAATTCCGGGTTAAATTAAGTCTTTAGAATAAACTTAAAAGAACCGGTTAATTTCATTTACACTTATGCCTGTTTATATTCTTGGTATTGAATCATCCTGCGACGACACTTCTGCTTCTGTATTGATGGATAACGTTGTGCTTTCTAATGTTATTGCTAACCAACAGGTTCACAAGGATTTCGGAGGCGTAGTTCCGGAACTTGCTTCGCGGGCACATCAACAGAATATAATACCAGTAATTGACAAGGCGCTTAAGAATGCAAATATAAGTAAAAGCGAACTAAGTGCGATAGCTTTTACACGTGGTCCGGGATTGCTTGGTTCTTTATTGGTTGGAACTTCTTTTGCCAAATCGTTTTCGCTGGGATTAAATATTCCGCTTATCGAAGTAAATCATCTTAAAGCCCATATTTTAGCTCATTTTGTAGTTCAGCCCGGGAAAGAAAAAGTGTTACCGGAATTTCCATTTTTATGCCTTACCGTTTCGGGCGGACATACACAGATAGTGATTGTAAAAAGTTACAACGAAATGCAAATTATAGGTCAGACTATTGATGACGCTGCCGGAGAAGCTTTCGACAAATCGGCAAAAATACTGGGGCTGGAATACCCCGGCGGCCCGCTGATTGATAAGTTTGCGAAAGAAGGGAATCCGGATGCTTTTACTTTTGCTAAAACCAATGTTCCCGGCCTTGATTTCAGCTTCAGCGGATTGAAAACTTCTATCCTGTATTTCCTCAGGGATAAACTGAAAGAAGATCCTATGTTTATGCAAAATAACCTGTCTGATCTTTGTGCATCCATTCAATCTGCCATCGTAAATACACTGATGATCAAACTGAAATCAGCCAGTAAGCAAACCGGAATTACCGAAGTAGCCATTGCCGGTGGTGTTTCAGCAAACTCGGGATTACGCAAAGCAATTTCGGATATGCAGGAATCGGCAGGGTGGAAGGTCCATATTCCTGAATTTCAGTTTACTACCGACAATGCTGCCATGATTGCCGTGGCAGGATACTATAAATTTCTGGACGGAACATTTGCCGAACAAACTGTGACGCCTTATTCCAGGGGCGGAATTTGAAATATCGAAAGATTTTTTTTGATTTAAGAACAAGGATCAACGATTTCTGATTTTAGAAGTTTGCTAATTGCAGTAGATTTTCCTTGACTTCACAAATCGTAAATCAACATTCCTTGTTCTTAAATCATTTTCTTTTAAAAGGAATGATTGAATAAAGTTGGATTTAACGGTAGAGGCAGAGATAAGTAGTATCGGTTTCTGCTTTCACTTTAAATGTAACCCCTTTGGCAACCACAAACGTATCGAAAGGTTTATATGATTTCCATTCAGTTTCACCTGGCTGCATTACAAGCAATTCACCCGAGGTTACCGTCATATATTCAACTGAGGAAGTTCCGAAATTGTATTCACCACTAGCCATAATTCCAATGGTAGCAGGGCCTTCCGGCATTTCAAATGCAATAGATTTTACGTTTCCGTCGAAGTATTCGTTGGTTTTGAACATAGTGTATTGTTTTGGGTATGATTATTTAAAAATCGAATTTAATTTTTCTGCTGCAATTTTAATCATTTGAAGATTTGATATTACAATTCCTACGCCACAAATTATGCTACGTGTGCTTAATCTGCCAATTCATACCATTCGTTCAATCCTGGTCTTAATGATTGCGATATTCGGTTATAATAGAAATACTTTTTTTGAATAATAGCTGGAGGCAGATTATTTTTGACATATTCATTCATAAAATGATTGAAAAGTATTCCCGCGTGTTTTCGGCCTGATTCATCGGCTAATGTATAAATATCTTCTATCTCGAGTGAGTCACGATTTTGCTGTAATCCTTCATTCCCCATATCAAGTATCAGTTTAGACCCACTAGTGAGGCCATCCATGATTGATTCCTGGTAAAACAAACCCTGCCGGTTTCCTTCACTTGCCTGGCTTGATTCGAACCAACTCAGCAGACTTATCATATTCGTTCTTAAACCTTCAAGTGAATATTCATAGTTTTCCTGGTTTTCGGAAGATACTCCATACATACTTATGCAATGGTTTTCGTTTAGCTGTAATTTCGGAATCTTAATTAACCATTTGGGCTCGGGTAACTCCTGAAAATCATTTGAATTATCGCTCACATAAACTTCAAATTCCTCTTTTTTGAGTTCCTTAATCAGGCTGCTTGTAAACGTGGTTAGAAAAATTGAATCTGATACATGCTTGATATAGCAGGATTGTTCCCATGCTATGGAATCAAATTGAACAGGAGAATAAATAACATTTGTGTCGTAACTGATTGTCAGATTATCTTTGTAAAGTTCGTATGAAGGCATAATCATTACCGTATTCCCTACCTGTTTCCTCACATATTGACGGGCAAGTCTGTACTCTGGGCTGCAAGCTGCAATTGCGAAGATTACAAACAGAATTATCAGCCTTAAATATCTATACATTAGAATGGAATTTAACATTCAATAACCATTACAATCAAGCCCGAATTGACAACTAAGTATACAAGAAATGCCTTGGACAAGAACATCTGAGATCTTAAAATGGAAGCTCAGAGGCCACGCCGGTAAATGTTAATTCGCGCACAACTATTATTTGACTACTTCAAAGCGTTCTTTTAGACCGGATTTCAGTGAATTTGATTTCCTGTCGAAATGGAAATACTGCCTGTTTACAATTCCGGCAGGCAGGTTATCGCGGATATAGTCGTTCATAAAATAATCGAAAAGCATATCCGCGTGTTTTTGACCCATATCTGATGCCATTCTATAAACATCATTTACTTTCATCGAATCACGGATTTGCTCCAGGCCTACACTTCCCTCCATGAGGCTAATGTTTATACCCCGCTTTATATCATCCTGGATGTATCCCGAAAGGTACAATACCTGTTTATTGGTTGTATTTGCACGACTTACTTCAAGCCAACTATTTAAACTCACCTGGTTTATCCTTAATCCTTCGGTGAATGGTTCGCCTGTTTCGACAGAATACATCTCATAATAATTCTGACTGTGCTCCTCATTAAGCTGCAGTTGCGCTATCTGTACCACCCATTTTGGGTCAGGTAACGAGAGAAAAACATCGGAACTGCCGTCCACATAAACATCATATCCATTAACAGTAAGTTGGTTGATCATACTGTTGGTAAATGAGGTAAGATACAGAGAATCAGAAATATGTTGAATATAACATGATTGTGCCCAGGCGATTGAATCGAATTGTTCAGGACTGTATTTAACGGCTGTATCGAAACTAATCGAAAGGTTGTCTTTGTAAAGTTCATAAAGAGGTACAATCAATACACCATTTCCTTTGTGATTCTTTACATAATTCCGGGCAAGTTTACGTTCAGGACTGCAACCAACCAGCAGCAGTATTAAGAGAACAGATGACAGCACTAAATATCTGAACATAAGCTAACTTTAAGCCAAAGATAGATGCAAAACTATTTTTCGGAATTCAAATTGACCAGCATTTGTTCTGCAAATTCCTTGCCAAATGCTATCCCTTTATTAATTCCTTCTTCGTGTGGGGTGAATTTAATATACAAACCTTCCCTGAAATATTTCAATTTGAGATTGCCCATATTGGACTCAAGCATTTTGGCAGCTTCTCCGCTCCAGCCATACGAACCAAAGGATGAAGCAAGCTTACCTTTATCCCGAATGGGATTAATAGCTGCGAATAGCTGGTAAACAGGCATCAGGATGTTCTGGTTAATTGTAGGTGAACCAACCATTACACCGGTGCAATTTGCCATATAATACTCAAGATGTTCCAGCGACATATTTTCAATATCATGAACTTCAACGTGAACTCCCGGAACCTGGCTGATACCTTTGGCAATGGCCTCAGCCAGAGTTGAAGTATTATGATATGCTGATACATAAGGGATAAAAACCATAGGTTTCTCGCCTAACGAAAGTGCTTCTTTTGCAAACTTTTCGCTCAGATCAACATATTTCTTCCAGTTGGAACGCAAGATCGGTCCATGGCCAGGACAAACTATGCTGACAGGTAAAGGCCGTATCCGTTCAATGGCCTTCAGCATAAATTTACTGAACGGTTTCAGGATAACATCAAAATAATACCGGAAAGCTTCGTCCCAGTTACCAACTTTATCGTCGAACATGCGTGAATCGCAATAATGCGCTCCGAATGAATCGCAGGTAAACAAGATGTTTTCGTCTTCAAGGAAAGTGTAGATGCTATCGGGCCAGTGTAGATTAGCGGCTCCGATTACTTTAATTTTTTTATTTCCAAGATCAAGTAAATCGCCATCACGCACTTGCAGATGTTTGAAATCACGGCCAAGCATGTCTTTCAGATAACGGATTGCGTTTCCGCTGCCGACTACGGTAGCATTCGGTGCCACTTCGAGCAGCTTGTGTAAACTGCCTGAATGGTCGGGCTCGGTGTGATTAACAATGATATATTCCAGTTCAGCCGGATCAGTGAGCTGTTTCAGTTTTTCGAGGAAAGTTGGAAAATATTTATCTTTAACAGTTTCGACCAGCGTTTTTTTCTCTGCATTGATGAAATATGAATTGTAAGTAGTTCCATAAGGTGTATGCATAACCACATCAAACGTAACCAGTTCGCGGTCGAGTACACCAACCCAGTGTACATCTTTGGTAATTTCAAGGATTTTGTCGTCAATCATAATTTGTTGTTTTTCATTTGTAACCGTAGAGACGCGATGCTTCGCGTCTCTATCGGTGATTATTTTTTTGTCTGAAACGCGATGCTTCGCGTCTCTGCGGTGATTATTTTTTTTGTCTGAGACGTGATGCTTCGCGTCTCTATCGGTAGGTAATTATTATTATCTGAGACGCGAGGCATCGCGTCTCTACGATATTAAAACAATGACATCTGAATTCCTGTGCCTGAATCGTCGTCCTCAGGAAAATCGGGTGGATTTACAGGTGGTATCGGTTCCTTTGGTTCCTTTATTTCTTTAACTGCTTTATAGACTTTTGGTTCTTTTGTTGCCTTAGGTATTTCAGGTTGCTTTGGTACTTTTGGTTGCTTTGTTTCTTTTATCTTCTTAGGTTTAGGGTCCTTTATCTCTTCCTCAATCCAATCAACTTCATCTGCTTTGGTATCGTTACTTTCTTCAGACCTGACATCATCTTCTTCAACGCTTTCTACAAGGTTATCATCTGTATTTTCTTCACCATTTTTATCTTCACTTCCACCAAACTCTTCACCAACTTCTCCTTCAAAGTCTTCTTCAATTTCTCCTTCAGAGTCTTCTTCAATATCTTCATCCTCAACAGGAATAGGATCAAGCCAGGTAATTAAACTAACCGGATGATTGCTGAGTTTTTTACCTTTAGCTTTTACACCCATTACTTCAACAAACTCATCGAGGATAATTTCTTCAGGTTCAACTGATTTTTTCGCTCCTTCATTGTTATACTCAACCCTTATCTGCGGTTTTTTATCAGTAACAACCTTTACAAATTTATTGCCATCCTCTTCAGGAAACATACAGACCTTTTTATCTGAAAATTCAGGTATGAAACGCTTGATGAAACTAGCCTTCTTAAGTTCATTATAATACAGGACCGTGATTGCTTTCGAAGGATTAAATTTTTCGATATGCGACATGTCCTCTTCGAAATGGTTCGACAAATCGAAGCTCATCAATTTGTAAAATCCGGATAGGGTGAGGGTAAGTATTTTGTCGTCTTCCTTAAACGCGCCAATATATTGCCCGCGCTGATCCGTATTGAGTCGCATCACTGTATCGTCGTACCAGATATGGCGTGCTCCGAGGGTGGAAAATCCTTTTTCGGCCTGTACAATCTTTTTCACAGGGTTTTTGCTCAGCACATTGCCTTGCGAACTGCGGCCTTTTATGGCCAGTTCCGAAAAATCAAAGTCGAAATTAAGTTTTTTTAGTCGTGGTTTCGGTTTCAGGCTAACCTTGATTATTTCGGATTCGCCATTGGGATTTACAGTAAAATAAAGCACTTTCGAGCCAGCGGTTCCCTTCGTTAATACATAATCCTTATCGCGGACCACACCCGTTACCGCAAATCGTTTTACATAAACGGATCCCATCCTGCCATCCTGGTATATAACATGATACACAGTCCGGTCGTCATTCTTCTTAAATACGTCGATGTGGATCACGTTTTTACCGACAAAGGCCTTTTCCGCAACACGGGTAACTGCAAATGTCCCGTCTTCGCGGAAAACAATAATATCATCTATATCTGAGCAGTCGCAGACAAACTCATCCTTTTTAAGCCCGAAACCTGCGAAACCTTCGACGCGGTTCACATATAATTTCTGTGTGGCGGCAGCAACAGCAGCGGCTTCAATGCTTTCGAAATTTCGGAGCTCAGTTTTGCGCTCGCGGCCGGCAGCATATTTCTTGCGAATGGTTTCGTAAAAGGCGATTACAAACTCGGTCAGATTTTCGAGGTTATGTTTTACCTGGAGTAATTCTTCATTCAGGTTCTTAATATGCTCATCCGCTTTGAAAGCGTTGAACTTTGAAATACGCTTGATCCGGATTTCAGTAAGCCGTACTAAATCTTCTTCAGTAATTTCACGATAGAAATCAGGTTTATAGGGTTCAAGCCCTTTATCGATTGCGGAGAGAACTTCTTCCCAGGTTGTACATTCTTCAATATCACGGTAAATCCGGTTTTCGATAAAAATCCGTTCAAGTGACGCAAAAAGCAAGGATTCCATCAGTTCCTGCTCACGGATCATCTGCTCCATTTTTATCATTTCAACGGTACGCTGAACTGAAATACGCAGTATATCCTTAACACCCATAAAGAATGGCTTTCCCTGGTGGATTACACACGAATTGGGTGATTCGGAGCGTTCACAATCCGTAAATGCATAGAGAGCGTCAATCGACTGGTCGGGAGAGACACCCGGTTGCAGGTGTATCAGGATTTCAACATTCTGGGCAGTATTATCATCAATCTTGCGGATCTTGATCTTCCCTTTTTCGCTGGCAGCAATAATGGTATCAATAAGGTCACCGGTTGTGGTACCCCATGGAATCTCAGTGATGACAAGAGTTTTTTTATCGAACTGGCTGATTCGGGCACGGATGCGGATTTTACCACCACGTAGTCCATCGTTGTATCTTACCACATCGGCAAGTCCGCCTGTTGGGAAATCAGGAACCAAAGTAAAATCCTGGCCACGGAGCACAGCTATTGAAGCATCAATAAGCTCTACAAAATTATGCGGCAATGTTTTTGATGCCAGTCCAACGGCAATTCCCTCAACACCCATCTGCAGAAGCACAGGGAACTTCATCGGAAGGTTGACAGGCTCTTTATTCCGTCCGTCGTAGGATAACTTCCATTTGGTTGTTTTCGGGTTGAACGCAACCTCAAGCGCGAATTTCGAAAGCCGTGCTTCAATATAACGGGGAGCAGCAGCCCTGTCGCCGGTAAGTATATTTCCCCAGTTTCCCTGGGTATCGATGAGTAAATCTTTCTGGCCAATCTGAACCATGGCATCACCGATGGAAGCATCGCCATGCGGATGGTACTTCATCGTATTGCCGATAACATTGGCAACTTTATTGTAACGGCCATCTTCCAGTTCCCACATGCTATGCAGGATACGCCGCTGAACAGGTTTCAGCCCATCGAGCACTTCGGGAACGGCACGGTCGAGGATTACATAGGAAGCATAATCGAGGAACCAGTTCTGGTACATTCCTGGTAGAAATGTGGTGTGATGCATATCCCCGGCATCAAATGGCTCATCAGTTTCGGGCAATGTTATCCCAGTACCTTCAGTGGGTAAACTTTCACCGGAGATATCATCCTCAAAGGTTCCTTCTTCCAATTCGTCGTTCTCGTCCATTGCCTGTATTAATTTTACTGAATTCCTGACTACTTAAAATTTGGTGCAAATTTACTCTTAGTAAGTAATTTATAAAATCTGTAAGCCTATTTTTTAAAGAATCTTATCAACAATATTTCAGCCAGCAACAGTAATAATGTAAGCCAGATAAAATAATGCCATAGTTGTGTTCCACTATTCATTTGAGCAATCACTTCGTTTAATGGTTTCTGACCGGTTTTTATAATGCTAAAAGAAGTAAGATGCGATTTGTCCAAAATCGATTCCATTTCGCTCATGCTGTTGCACGAGAGGTCACTTTCACCACGGTTGTAGTTGAACGCCAGGGAAGTAATAATTTTTTTGTCATTCATCAGCTCGAAATTGCCGGCCATGGGAACCTGGTTTCCGACAAAAATATTCACCATATTCCCGGTTGAATTGATTTGTGGGATCATATTAAAATCACCGGTCAGTGATTTGATTGTGTAAATCTTATCACCAACGGGAAAAGTGGTTCCAATGCGTATACCTTTATTGTCGCCGATAAAATTGTACAGGTTATGTGAAGGATGACTTATTAATGCAATATTGTATAAAACCGGAACAAAAAGTGCCTGTTGCGGGAAATTACTGAAAGCAGGATCAAGAGGAACCGTTAACTGTAAAATTTGTCCCATCCCGCTATTGGTAAGTGTCAGAAATACTCTTCCGTTCAGCATTTCCATCAGCGGAACCGTAAGCATAGTTGACGTATAAACAATCGGGAAATGCTTGTTTACCTTAGGCAGATCAGTATTTGTGTTAACTATTTGCTTTCCCTGTTGTTTTTCAAATACATCCCGGAACAGGTAACTATCTTCACTAAGTCGTACTACTTTGGTATCCGTAGTGTCAACATTTAAATAGGATGGAGCTTTTAAGGAAGACAATAAATTGTTGTAGGTTGCAAAATCTGCATTTGCCGCCGGAAGAATAAGAATGGTTCCTCCATTTGTTACATAACGTTTTATCTCTTCAGCCAAACCTGTAGATATGCCTGGTACTTCGTTGAGAATAATCAGGTCAAAATGGGAAAGCCGGCTATAGTCGAGCGATTTTTCGTTCATATTGGTCAGTCTCACGGATGAATCCTGCGCAAATAAAGCATCCAGGAAACGGTTTTCACTTCCACCATTTATTGCAAGTACGTTTATTGATGCAAGAACATCGAACGAAAAATAGAATTTGTCGTCGTAGGTTACCGGGTAATCGGTAACCTGGAGCAATCCATTTTGCGGACCAGGCTGATGAATGGTAAACGGGAGTTGTACTATAGTTGACATTCCTGCTTTGATATCGATGCTGGCAACCGATTTTTGCTGGTTATTTGTAAGCAGTTTTAATGGGATTTTTTCAAGATCATTTTCTGATTTATTCCAAACCCTGGCCGAAAGCAAGGCTGTTTTCCCAGGTTGTTGTGTAGGCTGCTCGAACCAGCAGGAATCGATATATAAATTGGCAATCAAAGTGGATTTGAGAGGAACCAGAAAACTACTGATGGAAGAATCCTGCAGGAAATCAATGCTATTAAACGAAGATTTCTGAAAATCAGAAATGATATAGGAATTCCGGCGTGCCGAGGCTTCATTTTTAAGCAGATCGTATTGACGGCGTATTATTTCGGAAAAAGAATGCACGGATGATGAAACTTTTACTTCTTCGAGCATAGTGAGAAACTCATCGCGGGTTACCAGCCGCTGATGCCTTCCTTCGAAATCACAGGTAAGTAATTGGAATAAGTCTGATGATTTATAGGCAGATACAATTTCGCGGGCTTGCAGTTTCGATTCGTCGAGCAAAGTGCCATTGGCGCCTGTAGCTTCCATACTGAACGAATTATCGACAAAAATACTGACCGCATTTCGCGAAGCTATCTTTGACTTGCTTTCTGAAAAGGGAATATATGGTTGAGCAAATGCCATTACCAACGCCACAATAGCCAGTATTCGCATAGTCAATATAAGCAAGTGGCGGAGTTGTGACTGCTTCTGTGTTTGCTGCTTAAGCTCCTGTAAAAAGCGGACATTGGTGAAGTAAACCTTGCGGAACCGCCTGAAATTGAATAAGTGGATTATTACGGGTATAGCAATAGCCAGTAAACCAAAAAGATATAAAGGGTTGACAAATTGCATAGGAAAAGTAATACGCGCTTATTTACTGAAATATTGTGCAAAAGTAAGGGTTTTGGGGGAGATAGAGCGTTTAAATTTGATCACATCAATAAACTAAAAGTCGGCCAAACAGTTAAGCAGATTGCCTGGCTAATAAAATATTTAATCAATAATACTGCTGTGGTATTAAGGGATTATTACCCTAAATAAAATACAGAATATCAAGTAAATATGAATAGTAATGAAATGGTTCTATTTTAGGTAACAGCTTAGATTTTAAGTTCATGGAAAGACGAACAGTTCTGAACTATCATAGAACTTAATTCGAAGTAAAGACAATCTTATCGAAATTCCTCTTGTCCAATTTAGTAATATTGGTCATTATACGATGTTTGGGAATCACCTGACATAGGTTCAGCTGAATTTCCAATCTTTTTAGCTTTTGGTTTTTCATTAAAGAATTTTTCGGTGGTCCAATCTGTAAAATAATCTGTAGATGGAGCAACCCTATTTTTGTGGGTATCCTTTGCTTCAAATGGGTTGATAGAAGCCTGGTTAACGCCCTTTTCGCGTATGAATTTATTTTTTGTTTTCATTTGAATCTGATTTAACATTATTCAGGATATACTTGCTTAAGGTACAGTCAAACTGGTGCTTTAAACTCACGAACTATCAATGATAAATGGATTCTTGTGATCAGGAGAAACTAAATTACACCGCAATATTGTTTAATTCCTCATAGAGAGTAGCCATAGAGTTAGCGTCCTGGTTATTCGTTTTGCTGAAATTATCAATCTGCGATTGCAGTTTATATTCTTCCCCTAAAGGGAGATCGATAATTCCCTCAAACTTTTCGGTTTCTCCTTTTATTGAAGATTGCTTTTCAGGATACCAGTCATAAGAATCGTTTATTGGAACAATTTCTTTGATTTGTTTTTCGTGTGGTTCCGGAAGGCGTGAAACACCCTCATAAATACCATCTTCGTGTATAAATGTTTTACGAGTTCTCATATTTCCTTGATTTTTAAATAAGTTTTTTGTGTGAGGTGTCTTGTAATTAATTTTAATCTCTCAAGCTTACCTGGTATCCAGATTAAGGCAATTTGCATTGTATAACCGAATTGTAAACCCCAGGAAAAGGAGTTGGTGCCAATTCATCTGCGTCCATATCGCTTTCCCATTTGTACCTGTTAAGCAAATACCGGAACTGATAATCTTTGCCAACCGGCAGTTCGAGAGTAAATTGAAACTTCCCGTTTTCTGCCTTTTTCATGGGATGTTTATCCGGATGCCACTCATTAAAATCGCCTACGATAGCAACTTTTTTTACGTGATCTTGCAAAGATTCCGGCAAAGTGAAAAATACCCGGTAAACTCCATTTTTCGGGTAAAAAGTTTTTTTAATGCTCATATCAGCCTCCTCTTTTTTAGTAAAACAATAAGTTACATGTTCTCTTAAAATCAACTGTGGTGATGACGTTCAGTTTCTTTAATTCAAAGGGGATAGTTTTATTTTCCCTCAGAGGTTCTGTAATTAAAAAAGGAACGGATTTGAGAATTTAATCCTTGGTTACTTCGTTTGGAGAGTGCACCTCCATCGCCACCACTTTTTTACAGGGCGTCAAACATCAGATCAAAGGTGTGGGGATTCTCCCTGTCGAAAACTATACGCTCTTGCCAGGCTATTGACACCAGGTTCTTCTGAGTTTGAGCGCGTCAATTCTACAACCTTTTAATTTAGTTGTGTTGTAAAACAAAATTAGAATATTAGAAGCTGGTTTGCTTGAAAATCAGGATAATAAACATGTAGGAAATATTCTAAATATCTTGTAGGAAAATTCCTACAAATGCACTTCGCTGGATATTTTTTTTCAGGAAAGATTATTGTCTTTAGCAAACTGTAAAAGTTGCGCCATGTTTTTAAGATGAAGTTTCTTCATACAACGGATGCGATACGTGTAAATGGTTTTCACACTGAGGGTTAACGATTTTGAGATTTCTGTAAGAGTTTCGCCGGCAGCAAGTCTCATAAGCACAAAGTATTCGCGATCCGACAGCGCTTTCATCACATCGCCGGTTTCTTTTTTTCGTACTTCATTAACTAAAAGTTCCGCAACATTTTCAGTAATATATTGTTTCCCCGACAGCATACGGTTAATGGCGCCAATCAGATCATCAGCTGCCCGCGACTTAGTAAGGTATCCTTTGGCACCTGCTTTTAATGCCCGCAAAGCCATTTGGTCTTCCGCATACATGCTGAGGACAAGAATTGGTATTCCTGAATTATTCGACAACACATCTACTATAAAATCGAGACCTGATCGTCCGGGCATGTTGATATCAAGGATCACCATATCCCATTTTTCAGTATTGAGTTTTACCAGAGCTTCAGCACTGTTGCTTGCCTCACTGCATTCTGATTTCTCAAAAGCATTGGTAATGATCATTTTAACTCCCTGACGAAAAATGCTGTGGTCGTCGACAATAAGAAATTTATACATATGCTTTCCGCTAATATGAATTTATGTTTTTAATGTATTGGAATATAGAGGTATATGGAAAGAATGATTTGGATGCGCTTGCCTTAATACTTTAATTTCCATTCTCTTTTTCTGGACATTTAACGGAATGCTATTCTTCATTGATTTTGGCTACAGGCACTTTAAGATGAATGCTTGTTCCTTTTCCATCGATTCCCTTAAATGTGATACTTCCTTTCATTCCTGCAATTCTTTCCCGCATACCAATAATTCCAAAAGACCTGTGATCGTTAATTTTTTCCTGGCTCACGCCTATGCCGTTATCTCTCATGGTAATTGAAAACGAAGAAGGGGTTCCCGAAATCTTAGCTGCTACGTAAGATGCCTGTGAGTGATTGCGGATATTAGTCAAGGCTTCCTGTATTACCCGATAAATAGCATAACCTGATTCATTGTCAATCGAGAAATTATCTTCCTGTATCCTGATATCACAGGTTATACCGGTTCGTTTCTGGAATTCATCGAACAGGTGTTTTATTGCCGGAATCAAACCCATATTACCAGGTAACACCGGCCTGAGTTCCACAATGATAGAAGTTACAGCATTCATACTTTGCTCTACCAGATGTAAAAGGGAACCAACAGGATCATGTGATTTGGGATTCAGCTTATCAGGACTTTCTTTCCACGAAATCAGTTCAATTTTCATGGTTGAAAGCAATTGTGCCAGGTCATCATGAATAATCCTGGCTATACTGAGCCGTTCATCTTCCCTGACTTTCTGTAGGTAAGCGTATAATAACTTATAATCATGCAATGACTTTTTTAACTGCTTCTGCGAAGATTTACGCTTGATTAATTCAGATAAAATTGAAAGGTTTAAGTTTTCGAGTTCCTGTGTTCGGTCTTTAACTTCCTGCTGCAGCCTTTTTTCAGATTGAAACAATATTTCCTCAGCCTGCTTCTGTTCCGAAATATCAACAGCAGATAACAGGCATTCACCATCGGCCTCGCTGGCTATGGCACTTAAGTGAACATATGTTGGTTCTCCGTCTTTTCCTGACAATTCAACTTCGCAAGTTTCTTTTTTATTGCTTTTAAAAGCTTTAGACAGAAAGAATTTAAATTTTGGTCGTGTCTCCTCCGAAATATAATATCCGAATACTGTATTCAATACTAATGAACGTTCATGACCGAGAAGATTAGCTCCACTGATGTTAAGCATAATGATTTCACCACTCCTGTCCAGGGTAAAGTATCCTGATGGCGCAAAATCATAAAGCTGAGTATATTTAGATGCGGCGCTTTCAGCAACTTGCTTTTTTGCAAGTTCCAGTTCATCGTTCTGCATTTTAAGTTCTTCCTGGTATACCTGCAGCTCGTGGATAAGTTTCAGTGCATCAGCCTTTGAGAGCTGCGGACCTGCATCGTAAGACTTGTGTTTCAGAGAATCTTCAGCCTTTTGCCTGAGTGTTGGCTCTATATGTAGCTTATTGCTTTTCTTCATAAATTACATTTTTACCAAACTTCGCACTTTTTATTTTACACTGATAAATTACACGTATTAGTCTCTTCACTGAAATATACAAATAGTGTTACAGGAATCGACTGCTCTAATCTCAAAAAAAATGTTTTAAGTTCGATAGCACAAAGCTAGTTCAATACTATATACAAGTTCCCGGCCACATTCATTTTGTTTTTGTCAGCCGGTTTTAATTTTGTTCCTCACAAACTGAAAAATAATATTACTGTGTTGCTTTTAACCTGCCAACTCTTTGCATCAATGAAAGCTTATGCTCTTCGTCCGTGCTGTTGGGGTCTTTCATTTCGCGAAACATTTTACATGGCAACTCTGCGCAGTTGCCGCAACTCTTAAATCCTTTGCCGTTCACTGAACAATTAAACAACGGGCACGTTTGATCAGGCATCATTTCTTTTGCCCAGAAAGTCTGCCCTTTAACGGCATTACAGCCATTACATTCCTTGCCGTAAAATTCGCATTCGTCGCAGATTAATCCACAAGCGGAGAGTATCATGGTTAAAATATTTATATACAAATTTAGTTTCTTTCTTTACTGTATCATGAGTAGGTTGAATAAAATTATATAGTTTTCTGGATTTAAAAATAAAGCGGAGTAATGAATACAGCCATTTTGCCGCCTGAAAATTACAGATGCATCGCTGATACCATACTTCATGTTAAAGAATATCTGTATATTTGCAGATAAGAACTTTAAATAACGATGAATTACTCAGAAACTGAATTTACTTTTAATACAACCCAACCTTAAGCGGGTTGAGACGGAATGCTTTTAAAATGCGCGCCTTTCTCAACATCAGGGAAAGGCATTTTTTTTGTCTGAATCGAAAAACCTGAATTATTATGCGAATATTAAAATTTGGCGGCTCATCCATTGCGACTCCCGAACGGATTAAAAATGTGATTGCTATAGTAAAGCAGTATCATTCCTTATATACTGATATTACGTTGGTTGTATCGGCACAGGGAGGTGTAACGGATCAATTGGTGAAATTGTGTGAGTCGATCCCCACAGATAAAGTAAGTTGCGAGTCAAACATACTTGAGATAGAGCAAAGGCATCTTAATTCGATTAAGGAACTGCTGCCAATGGCTCAGCAACCTTCGGCAATGGCTGAAGTAATGGCCATCTGTAATGAGTTGGCAGGAATTGCCAAAGGCGCTTCGCTGGTAGGTGAATTAACGTTACGAACCCGCGACCTTATTTTGAGCTTTGGCGAACGACTTTCAGCATTTGTAATCACTCACGCTTTAAAATCTGAAATTAATACAGTAAATTATACAGATGCCCGCATCCTGGTTAAAACCGATGCAAATTTTGGATACGCCAAAGTTGATTTTGAACTCAGCAACCGCTTAATTCAGGAGTACTATGCGGCAAATAAAGGATTAAATGTCGTTACCGGTTTTATTGGCAGCACATCCAACGGACAAACAACAACTCTGGGGCGCAGTGGTTCGGATTATACAGCTTCCATTATAGGCGCCGCCTTAAAAGCTGATGCTATCGAAATATGGACGGATGTAGACGGAGTTATGACTGCCGATCCCCGTTTTGTTAAGGAAGCGCAAAGTATCGAACAGTTATCGTACAACGAAGCGATGGAAATAACCCATTTCGGAGCTAAAGTCATATTCCCTGCTACCATGCAGCCAGCTATGGCGAAAGAAATACCGATTCTGGTAAAAAACACATTTAATCCATCGCACAAAGGCACACTGATTTGTAGTGAATCAGGAAAAGGTACCGGTTTTATCAAAGGAATCTCTTCGCTGCGTGATATTTGCCTTATTAATATCGAAGGTAGCGGAATGGTCGGCGTTGCCGGGGTTTCGGCTCGTATGTTCAGGGTTTTGGCCCAGCACCAGATCAGTGTTATTCTGATCAGCCAGGCATCATCGGAACATTCCATATGCATTGGTTTGCTCCAGGAAGAGGCTGAACAGGCCTGTCATTTATTGAGAAAAACTTTTTCCGAAGAACTGCATGCCGGTTTAATCTCTGATATTTATTATGAAGGAGAACTGGCCGTAGTAGCCGTTGTTGGAGAGAATATGCGGAAAATGCCGGGAGTCTCAGCCCGCGTTTTTGGCCCCTTAGGCCGGAACGGAATTAATGTAAAAGCAATTTGCCAGGGCAGTTCCGAGCTGAATATTTCAATCGTTATTGAACAGAAAAATTTAAAAAAGGCGTTGCGCGTTCTGCACCAATCGTTGTTTAACTATGAGCTTTTACAGTTGCACCTTTATATTATCGGTACCGGTGTAATTGGCAGTAAATTACTCGAAATGATTGAAAATCAGAAAGAATCACTTTCGGAACAAAAAATTCTGCTTAAAATTTGTGGTATTTGTAACAGCCGCAAAATGATTGTTGGTGAAGATGATATTGCTATTTCAGACTGGAAAAATTCCCTGGAAAAAGATTTCCAAAGATCGGATCTGGGGCAACTTACCGAAAGTATTATTTCCCAGAATCTTGAAAATAGTGTATTTATTGATGTTACAGCATCCGATGAGCCGGTTAAATATTACAACGAACTGCTCTCGAACAACATAGCGATAGTAACAGCTAACAAGCGGGCTAATACGCAAAACATGCTTCAATATAACCTGTTACACGCTTCAGCGAAAAAACGAAATACTCCGTTTCACTACGAAACTAACGTTGGTGCCGGATTGCCGGTAATCAACGTATTGCAAAGCCTGATTAACAGTGGCGACCAGGTTAATAAAATTGAAGCTGTACTTTCGGGCACAATGAACTACCTTTTATCAGAATACGATGGACAGAAACCTTTCAGCGAACTCGTGCAATATGCGAAGGACAATAGCTACAGCGAACCTGATCCCCGCGACGATCTCAGCGGAACGGACGTGGCCCGCAAATGCCTTATCCTTGCCAGGGAATGCGGCTGGGCAATTGAAGAGTCGGATATTGAGGTTGAACCTTTGATGTCGGCTGAGAGTGCCGCCGCGAAAGATATTCCCGCCTTTTTTGCTGAATTGAAGAATTATGACCAGCCTTTTCATCAGCGGTTTGAGGCAGCAAAAGCAAAAGGTAAACGCCTGCGTTACGTTGCGAAAATCGAAGGTGGTAAAGCCAAGGTTTCGGTGATGGAGGTGGACGACACGCATGCTTTTTACAGCTTACGCGGCACTGAAAATTGCATCAGCCTTACTACAAAATATTACCAGCAATACCCGATGGTTATCAAAGGCCCGGGTGCAGGAGTGAACGTTACTTCAGCGGGAGTTTTGGCGGATATTGTCCGGATTGCCGAAGGTTTGAAACGTTAAATGTCGGATGTCGGATGTCGGATGTCGGATGTTTGATGTTTGATGTCGGATGTTTGCTCCTTCCTTCTTCCACCTTACACTCCTCTAATTCTTCCCGGAAATCATCAAAACACTACTTTTTTTATGACCAACTACAAATCAGTAACAGCTTTTGCCCCGGCAAGTGTAGCCAATGTGGGTTGCGGTTTCGATATAATGGGCTTTGCCGTGCAGGGAATAGGTGATACTGTTACTGTCACTTTACAACCCGATTCCGATAATTCCGAAATAACTTTAACTGGTACATACGGCCATTTAACACCAACCGAAAGAAGTAAAAATACGGCTGGGGTGGCAATTAATGCGTATTTGCAGGCAATTGGCAAAAGTGATATTGGTCTCAATATAACCCTTCAGAAAAACATGCCATTAGGAAGTGGTATGGGAAGCAGTGCGGCGAGTTCAGCTGCGGCGGTTTACGCTGTAAATCATTTATTAGGTAGTCCTTTAAGTACAAAAGAGTTAATTCCATTTACCATGGAAGGCGAGCGCGTTGCCTGCGGGTCAGCTCATGCCGATAATGTGGCACCGGCCTTGCTGGGTGGTTTTGTACTCATCCGTAGTTATGATCCCCTGGACATCATTTCCGTGAAAGGTCCGGATGATTTGTTTGCGGCTGTCGTTCATCCGCATATTGAACTGAATACTTCAGATTCAAGACGGGTATTAAATAAAGAAGTTTCTGTTGCTGATGCAATTATACAGAGTGCCAATACAGCCGGTTTTATGGTTGCGTTGATCAAGAGCGATTATGAATTGATGAAACGTTCCATGTCCGATCTCTTAGCCGAACCCAGGCGAACACAACTTATTCCCGGCTATGACGCGATTAAAAATGCCGCTATGGAAGCAGGTGCAATTGGTTGCGGAATTGCAGGTTCGGGGCCATCGATTTTCGCACTCTGCAAAGGAGAAACTACGGCAAAGCAGGTTGCAAAAATCATCCGGGATGGTTTCACAAACATTGGGCTTTTCAATGAAGGCTATGTCTCACAATTAAATGCACCGGGAACTGTCATAATTGATTCAGTCGAATAGAAAAAGATATTCGGAATCAGGATTTAGGCTTTAGCGGAAAGCCAATACGCATTGCCTTTACTATGCTGACGATAGTAATTTAGACACTTTAGCCTTTTCAGGCACTTAAATTCAGAAGCATAAATCTCTTAACACGGTTAACATCACAATATGAATTACTACGACATAAAAAATCCTGATCAAAAAGTTTCTCTGAAAGAAGCTGTTCTGAAAAGTATTTCGGCTGAATCAGGTTTGTATATGCCCGACTATATTCCGGCTTTACCTGGTTCGTTTTTTACCAATCTTTCAAATCTGAACCTGCAGGAAATTGCCTTTGAAGTTTCAAATGCCATGTTAGGCGGTGATATTCCGAAAGAAGCATTAAAACAAATTGTAACCGAAGCCATTTCCTTTCCAATTCCATTGAAAAAACTGGATGAAAGCCTGTTTGTCCTTGAATTATTTCATGGACCAACTCTGGCTTTTAAAGATGTTGGGGCACGGTTTATGGCAGGGCTTTTCCAGTATTTTTTGCGAAACGAAAACCGAGAAGTTGTTATACTGGTGGCCACTTCAGGAGATACCGGCAGTGCTGTTGCCAACGCTTTTTATAATAGTAAAGGTGTTAAAGTTGTAATTCTTTATCCTTCGGGTAAAGTAAGCGAATTGCAGGAGAAGCAACTTACTACCATGGGTGGCAATATTACAGCTTTGGAAGTGGAAGGGAATTTTGATGATTGCCAGCGGATGGTGAAACAGGCTTTTGCCGATGCCGAACTCAATCAGAAGTTGAATCTTACTTCTGCCAATTCAATCAATTTTGCACGATTATTCCCACAATCTTTCTTTTATTTTAATGCAATAGCGCAACTGGGTAAGGTTGATAAGCCTGTAGTGATAAGCGTTCCCAGCGGGAATTTCGGTAATCTTACATCCGGTCTTATCGCTAAGAATATGGGTTTACCCGTTCACCGGTTTATCGCTGCCACCAATCGCAACCATGTAGTTCCCGATTATCTTAAAAGTGGTGAATACCAGCCACAACAAACGCATCATACCATTACCAATGCGATGGATGTCGGCAATCCAAGTAATTTCCCGAGGATGCTGGAGATATACGAAAAACAGCAGCTTTTAATGGCGGCCGATATTCAAGGATATTGGTACACCGATGATCAAACGCGGACTGCCATGGTGGAATTGCAGAAAAAATATGACTATCAGTCCGATCCTCATGGAGCCGTAGCTTATGCTGGTTTAAAAGAATCAGGCTTGTTGAATGACAATATTGGAATTTTTCTGGAAACAGCGCATCCGGCTAAATTTCCGGAAGAAGTGGAAAAGTCAACTCATAGAAGAGTGCAAATACCTGAAACTTTAATGGAAATAATGAAGTTGGAAAAGAAATCTATTCAAATCCCAAATGATTATAGCGTCCTCCTGGAATATTTGAATCAGTTGGTCTGAAGCAGTATGTTTTGAATTCGTGCAATTTTCGATTCCCGTTCAAATGAATAAGTTAGGTCTCTTTCATTGAGGTGATTATATATTTCTAGGCATTTGCTATATAAATTGAAGCTTTCATCACTTTTCAGATCATCAATAAACGTTGCGTCCGCTACTTGCAAAAGAATATCAGCCAGTAGTTCCAGGTTAGTATGGTTTAATTTCTTAACCTTCTGAAGCGTAATAATAAAATCTCCGGGTGGGATTGAAGATATTTCAGCCAGATCAAGATCGAGCTCAGTCTTTAATGACCGGCTTGTCATTTCTATTGCTTCAGGCACTTTCCCTTGATTGCTCTGCCTAAACAGTTTCGAGAAGATCTGAGCAAGGGCCTGACCAAGCTGCTCAATCTGGTCTATTAAATAATCCCGTTTTTCCATCGTGATAAGTCAATAACAAAACTGTGCTAACCGGATGGTTCACATTAAGCGAAGATAATATAATTTATTCCTGGAATGATATTTTGGGGTTAATAGTTGGCGGAACTCACATTCCTGATACATATGGCAGTATGCATGTTTTACCAAAATTTTACCTAAGATTAAAGGTTGAAGGATTGGCAGTGCAGACGCTTTTCTATTGCTAAAACTGAGGCGGTTATTTGGATTTGGGAGAAACTGACGGGTTGTGATTTGAACCAGTTGTATCCGCAATTTTATAAAGATTGATTGTGAATTTCTGATCTTTTACCGCTTCTATGATCTTCTTTTCCAGCAGAAGATTTATATAATCTTCCTTGAGTTTAGCATTCTCGTTTTGCGTGTTTGAGTTCAGCATTTTATATGCGAATGCCCCGCCCAAACCCATTGAAATAGCCAGGGCAACGATTGCAAAGGCACGCGTGAGAAAATCGCGCCCGGGACGCTGCGAATGTTTTGTTGAGGTCGCTGAATCAGCAAAGTTTGCTATTTCCTTGTCGTTTGCCTGAACACTGATATTTACTGGAATATGCCTTTCGAGTATTTCTTCAAAGTAGTCGACAATGGTATCTTTTACCAGGTAATCCAATGCCTGCCTGGTAGGCGCAAAATTGATATTGTCAGTGATTACAAGCAAAGTGAACACAATCCGCAGCGAACCTTCTTTTTCCCTGTAGTTTATAAAGTAAATCTGTGTACTGTCTCCTTTAATAATACTTCTTTCAATGTTTGAGCGCAGGAATTCCTGTATGGGATTACTTGCTTCGTGCCTGATCCGGCCACTGTTTGCGCTGAATTTTGTTAACTCACTCCTTAACAGATCACGCAACTCCGTAAATGAAGTTTCCTTATCCCTGATACGGATGGAATATTCAATTTCACGGATTGTTAAAGATGTTTTGTTATTGGTCCTCAGCATTTGTCTGATATTGATTTGATCGGCAATTGGTATGAGTGTTTGAATTAATTGACAATATGGCAAAAAGTAATATTTAGGAGTATTAGATTTGACTTGATAATAATTTTTATGGGTAACAAAATAGTTGAATGTTCCGGAGTACTTAGGTGCTGTATTCTTATTTAAGTGAGAATCCAATTGCCTGATCAGGTTAATAAAATCCTGATAACTCACTTTCCCTCCGTATCTTTGCGGCTTCTAAGCCTGAATTATGAAATTTGAACAGTACAATCTTGCCCCTGAAATAAAACGAAGTATCGAGGAATCCGGCTTCCGCCGCCCGACTGATATTCAATACAAGAGCATTGGCCCGATCATGCATGGCGACGATGTGCTTGCCATTGCGCAAACCGGTACCGGCAAGACAGCTGCCTTTGCCATCCCGGTTATCAATATGCTGCACGAAAACAAATTTTCGAGCCGCAGCACAGGCATTAAATGTATTGTAATGGTTCCCACCCGCGAACTGGCTTTACAGATTACCGAAGTATTTCAGGCTATTTCGCAGCATACACGAGTGAAAGTTTTCTGCCTGATGGGCGGTGTTGAACAGGAACCACAGATTGAACGCCTTGAACAAGGTGTTGATATTATTGTATCTACACCCGGCCGAATGTTCGACCTTGTAAGCCAGGGACATCTCAACCTTGATCAAATAGAAATCCTGATCCTCGACGAAGCCGACCATATGCTTGACCTGGGTTTTATTAATGATATTCAGCAACTTGTAAAGAAACTGCCACGTAAAAGACAAACGCTTTTCTTCTCTGCAACCATAAATCCGTATATTAAAAAAGTAGCGTATTCGCTTGTTACCAACCCTATACGTATACAGATTTCACCTAAAGATCCGGTGGCTCGTAACATTGACCATTGTGTTGCTTTTATTGAAATGGACGACAAACGGTTTTTTCTTGAGCGGCTGGTGAACGAAAATCCCGAAAGTAAAATCGTGGTTTTTGTTCGGACAAAAGTCCGGGCCGAAAGGGTAAGCCTCGCCATGGAAAAACTTAACATCAAATGCGAAACCATTCATGGCGATAAGGAGCAGACCGACAGGCTTATGGTAATGAAGCGATTTAAAGGCGGCGAGTTTAAAATATTGATTGCCACCGATGTTAGTGCTCGTGGTATCGATATCCCGAATGTTGATTTTGTAGTGAATTATGATCTTCCCGAAAAACCCGAAAACTATGTACACCGCGTTGGTCGTACCGGGAGAGCTGACAAAAAAGGAATTGCCATTTCATTCTGCAGTATGGATGAAAAACCACTGCTTGATGAGATTGAAGAATACATCGGGAAACCGGTTGAAGTAATGGAAATCAAAAACCAGGATTATAATGAAACACTAGCTTTTACCGCCGAAACCAAATCGGACTGGAAAACTTTGCTCCGGGATGCTGAAGAGGAGGAGAAGAACAGGAAAAAGAGGAAGAAGAAATAGCGTGGGCGAGGGGTGGCAAGGCGAAGTGCGACAAGGAGAAGGGTGATTGGGAGAAACTTATACTTTGGCTAATTGCCTGATTACAATTTACCATTTTCTTAATTCCGTAAACTATTCAATATCCCTGGAACCCTCCTTTTAGGCAAACTTTTAAACTGCCTGCTTGAATGGGAAAAACATTAAGGATTGCATTCTTCGCACTTTCGGCAAATACTTAGTTAGCGGCAAGCATAAAATACAACAGAATAAAGCGATTGACAGACAACATTATGGGATTTTAAATATAAAATTCAGTAAAAAATGAAAGCTTTTGCGATTTTCCCTTCAATATGCTTTTTCATATTAGCTTTAGCAATATTTAAAGCATTAAACTTCCCGACTAGAAAGATTTACAGACGACTTTTAACTGTTTTTCTAACTCTGGTATTTTCAGTGACAATAGTTATAAATTCCACTGAAATGTTTACATTTCTTTATTTTGGCGGTTTTATATCGGTAATTATAATAATTCTTTCCATGACCTATCTTTTAGAAAGCAAGATTCCAAAGAACCCAACTAAAAGATATTGGATTCTACTAACTATGCTGTTTCTAATAATAACTGCAATTACAACTTTGGCATTTATCCTGATATTCTTTTACTCAATGTTAAATAACCCAACAGACTCAGGATTGAGATAATTCCAATGACTAATTTAAACCCAATCTCCAAGATTATTACAAATGGCAGCCATTCACAAATAGCAGCCTTTTTGATCAGTAAATTCCTTTTTTTTACATCCTATTGTTTACTTCATAACCTGATTTTAATTAATTTCATCCCATAATTTGTAATGCATAAATGGAAAAAACTGAACCGAAAATTGAAGCGGAATGGCTTACTATATTGGGGCCTGAATTTGAGAAGCCCTATTTTACTGAACTAAAATCATTTTTGTTAGAAGAAAAGAAACTGTACCGCATTTATCCTCCAGGTAACCGGATATTTGCTGCTTTCGACTATACGCCTTTCAGTAAAGTGAAAGTTGTCGTTCTGGGTCAGGATCCCTATCATGGCGATGGCCAGGCACACGGACTGTGTTTTTCGGTTCCTGATGGGATTTCGTTACCACCCTCACTTGTTAATATCTATAAAGAACTCAATACAGATCTTGGTGTTCCGGTTCCAAAATCGGGGAACCTGGAAAAATGGGCTAAACAGGGAGTCCTGTTATTGAATGCAACACTTACTGTCCGGGCCAACCAGGCAGGATCGCATCAAAGGCGTGGCTGGGAAAATTTTACGGATGAAGTGATCCGTCAGCTTTCGGCCAGGCATTCCGGATTGGTATTTATTCTTTGGGGAAGTTATGCACAGGCCAAAGAAGCATTGATAGATACATCAAAACATTTCGTTCTGAAAGCAGTACATCCATCACCTTTATCTGTTTACCGTGGGTTTTTCGGATGCCGGCACTTCTCTAAAACCAATGAATTACTGGTGCAGGCAGGAAAAGAACCGGTTGATTGGAACCTGGTTTAAGATTTGCGATTTGTGCCCTTCGACTTCGCTCAGGGTGACAAAAATAATTAGGGAATAGGGAATAGGGAATAACGAATGAGATTTACGATTTACGATTTTGGATTACCATTTACCATTTTCTATTTTCTATTTTCCAGAAACGAATAACGAATAACGATTTGTGATTTGTGACTTGTGACTTGTGATTTGTGATTTGTGACTTGTGATTTTGAATCCCTAACACCCAACCCCTAACCCCTAATCCCTCAAATGAACACCGAAGCCCAATGGTATCTACCCCTCAACGACAAAACCGTCCAATGTACGCTTTGTCCGCATAATTGCACTCTCAAGGAAGGGAAAGCCGGAATTTGTCGGGTACGAATCAATCAGCGCGGAAAGTTAATTACCGAAGTGAATGGGTTTGTTTCTTCGATAAATTTTGATCCGATTGAAAAGAAACCCTTGTTTCATTTTTATCCGGGATCAACTATTTTGTCTATTGGCACTTACGGTTGTAACCTGAGGTGTTTTTTTTGCCAGAATTGTTCTATTTCGCAAACCGATGCCAGGCCGGAATTGCCTCATTCATTCTATACACCTGAACAAATTATACAAATTGCGCTTAAAAGGCCGGAAAATATAGGTATTGCATTTACCTATAACGAACCTGTAGTATGGTTTGAATATATGTACGACATTGCCCGCCTTGCTAAAAAAGCAGGATTAAAAACTGTAATGGTCACAAATGGCTATATAAATAAAGAGCCGCTCAACGCACTGCTTGAGTATATGGATGCTTTCAGCGTTGACCTGAAAGCATTTAATGAAGAATTTTACACTAAAGTGACATCTTCAAAACTTGAGCCGGTAAAAGAAACGCTTAAACAGATCAGCCTGGCTGGAAAACATCTCGAAGTTGTAAACCTGGTTATACCTGAATTGAACGATGATGAGGAAAACTTTGCATCTATGGTAAAATGGATTGCTGTCGAGCTTGGGCGGGATACCGTTTTTCATATTTCACGGTATTATCCAAATTATAAGCTAACCACTGACCCAACCCCGGTTTCATTAATCCGCAGGCTTAAAAGCCTGGCTGAGAAAGAACTGAATTCTGTGTATTCCGGAAATATTAATGCCGAAAGCAATGATACCCATTGCATGAATTGCAATAATATATTGATTTCCAGGCATTCGTATGTTGTTTCACTTATAGGCATTGATACTGAAGGCAAGTGCAACAAATGCGGGAATTATTTTCTTAAAAAAACATAATTTTGCTTTCATATTAAAATAGATTAGTCTACTTTTGAAATCTCAGTAGCGAATAATTTTCATAAATCAGATCTTTATCTGTAGTAAAATAACTTTCATGGGTTTACAAGAAACAGCAATTTCTTTATTTATATCATTGGTATTCAGTGTAAGCGGAAGCATGGCTTTTGCTCAGCAACTTATAAGCGAACCTGCAGGAGGAATGGATGAAAATGAACTGGAAGCATCAGAAATTATGCTTACTCCTTCCAATTCTCCAATCCCTTCAACTCTGGATATTCCTTTACTGAATAAATACTATACAAGCTGGGATACTTTATATGTTCGTCGTTACTCCGAAAATATACCTGTCACAAGCGATTCAATAGCACTGCCTCTTTTTAATGATTATTCTACAGGTTTTGTAATGCCTGTTGAAGGAACGTTATTATCTCCTTTCGGATACCGGGGACGTCGGGTACATTCGGGTATGGATATAAAACTACAGCAAGACGATCCGGTAAGTGTTGCATTTGATGGTGTGGTGCGTATGGCACGCAGGTATTCAGGATATGGAAATTGTGTGGTGGTAAGGCATTACAATGGACTCGAAACACTTTACGGACATCTTTCGAAAATTAAAGTAAAGGTTAATCAGCAGGTTAGCGCAGGTGATATTGTCGGACTGGGTGGGCATACCGGTCGTGCAACATGCAATCATCTCCATTTTGAAACACGCTTCCAGGGGAAGGCTTTCAATCCAAAACAACTAATAAATTTTGACACATACAGCCTGCTTGCTGATACGTTTACAGTCACAAAGTCAACGTATGGTCTGTCACGGGATTATCTTCCATCCATTGCTGCCAATGATAACCTGGTTGAAGACAACAGTACCGTTAATTCCAAAAGTAAGTCAAAAATCAAATCAGAAAAGTCATCGAAATCGAAAAAATATCATACTATTAAGAGTGGCGACACTCTTAGTGCACTTTCAAGGAAATATGGAACATCAGTAAAACAAATATGTTCCATCAACGGTATTAAGCCAACCAAGACACTTAAACTCGGGACAAAAATAAGAGTTAAATAGGAATACAAATTGCTACCATAATGTATTTCGGGGCCGGGAATTTCCGGCCTCTTTTTTTTGTAATTTTATCGCAACCATAACCCTGATTAATTTTGTCGCCTTTTCCCCGAAAATCATTTCGTATTTTACTTTTAGTTTCCCCTTTGATGCTCTTGTTTGGTGGCTGCAACCCCGCTCTCAATGTCACAGGAATGGATATAAGCAGTATTTATACCGGGCAGAAAGAGGATGCACTGCGTATAAATCAGTTACACAGCATTAACGATAGTATCTCAACAATAAGTATTATTTTACCGGCTGGTCTTATTAAACCTGATCCCCGCACAAAAAAACATTCCCAAAAAGGAACATTGAAATATGAAGTAATTGGAGAAGGGAAATATATTGCACTTACTGACAGTGCAACCTTCGCAATTCCGGATACTTCCGAAAATATAAATTTCTTAAGTCACACCTGGACTTTTAAAGCTCCTACAGGTCAGAACTATTTTGTTAAAGCCACTTATTCTGTGCCCGGAATTCCTGATGATTTTTTGCTGCTTGAATATTTCAGTAAAAAAAATCACCTGAGCCAGTCGTGGTTTAGGTTTCAAAAGGAATCAGGGGAATATATACCAGGTAATATCACGGCTTATTCCCAACCATTGCGTTTAGTTACAACAGACTCATCAAGCAGGAAATTGCTGGTTAAATTATACTCCCGGAATTTTCCAACTCCTGTTCCTCCCTTCGTGGAGGAATCCCGTACCCCTTTTAATTATTTGCCTGACAGCACTTTCAGTCTGGAACTTAAAAATGGGAAAACTCCCTATTTCTTGCCTTCGCAAACTGGGTTTTACTTCTTCCAACCAGATTCGTCGCAAAAGCAAGGCCTATCACTTTTTCGGATGAATACCGGTTTCCCGAAAGTTACACAACACAATCTGATGCGCGAAGCGTTGCGGTATATTACATCCACAAAGGAATTCCAGCAGTTAAACGCATTTACGTTACCTAAAATGGCAGTTGACAGTTTCTGGATTGCAAATGCCGGGAGTTCAGATATTGCAACTGAGCTTATTCGCAAATACTATATACGTGTCGAAACCGCAAATAAGCTCTACACCTCCTACACCGATGGCTGGAAAACCGACCGGGGAATGATCTTCATTGTTATGGGAAAGCCTTCAAAGGTTTATAGGAGTTTCAAACAGGAAGTATGGATTTATGGGGAATACGATGATCCACGGGCACTGAGGTTTTATTTTGATAAGGCGATAAATCCATTCACCGATAATGATTATGTGCTGATACGAAATGAATATTATAAAACTGCCTGGTATCAGAGTGTACAGTTGTGGAGACGGTAGGGGAGTGAATAGTGAACTTAGCGAACTTAGCGAAGCGATCTCATGAGCGAAGCGAATAATAGTGAATAGCGATGCGCTGAGCGAAGCCGAAGCGTGAATAGTGAATAGAAAATAGAAAATAGAAAATAGTGTAATGAGCAATAGGGGTCTTGGTCTGAAAATAGGAAGCAAACTTCCCAATCCCAGGTCTCAAAACCCAAATCCAATCAACAGCTGAATGACCCTCGAATAATAACTGAATGACCACTGAATGACCATCGA
The DNA here is from genome assembly GCA_030654075.1 of Bacteroidales bacterium. Taxonomy (GTDB): domain Bacteria; phylum Bacteroidota; class Bacteroidia; order Bacteroidales; family UBA4417; genus UBA4417. The sequence goes on from JAURYB010000172.1 coordinate 76,873, forward strand.
ATGACTACTAAAATGGCTCAAATACTCTAAAATCTCATTCCTCAACAATTGAATGACAACTAACATAACTCAGACTCTCTGAATTCT
>JAURYB010000185.1 GCA_030654075.1 Bacteroidales bacterium
GCCAAAATATAAGCTGTTTCCGGAGTTTTTACATGCTCAATTTTTCGTCTCGATTTAACAAAAAGTATTATCAGCAGATACAATGAGGCTAACAAAGCAAACAGCATAGGCTTATTAGCCATACAAATTTTCGATATTGACTGTACATATTCCTTCGCATCAATTATCCCGTTGCTGCCTTGTCCGTAAATTCCGGTATGGCTTGCAATCGACAGAAGCCATTTGAACATCACTTTATAATCGTGAGCGGCTGGAAGCGTAAAAAGAATAAATGAAGGAATTATCGTGCCCAGGTACACAACTTTATTCCTATTTCCTTTCAAAACAATAAAAGGAATTACTAGTAAAGGGAGAAAGGTGAATTTGGTTGCCATGCCAAAACCTGCCAACAATCCAAAAAGAAGAGCAAACCATTTATTCTCTTTATTTAATGAAGAATAATGTTTCAGTATCAGAATAGTAAGAAGAATTGTTGACGAAAAGAGTAACTGCTCTGGTGATATTTTAGTTGCAAGATGTTCAATCAGAGTTGTGGACAGAAACGGAGTCAGTTGCAATGAAATTGTCAACCAGATGTTTTTTAATGATGAAAAAGCTAAAAACCCTACTAAAAAAATCAGCAGCGAATTAAACACAATGAAGCTCATACGCAACACTTCAATGTAAAGCTCTGAATTTGTCAAAACATCAGTCTGAAGGTTAGTATTGGTAAAACGCAGTAAATGAGTAACGCCTATTACTACCGCGCTGTAGATTTGAACCGTAGTTCCGGGATGGTCGAAATGCCCTACCGGCTTACCCATGGCAATATTCAACCCATTAAAAAGATATGCGCTTTCAGGATCAGTGCCATATTTGGTGCGATCGAACTTAAATCCAATTACCAGAAATACCAGAGGGACAAGTATAAGAAACAGGATCTGAAGTCTTTTGAACATTTTTATTTCCCTGTGGATTAAGGACAATTTATTCTCTGAAAAATATATGCAACTGCTTTAGCTTTAATAACGCTATAAATGGATAGTTAGTTCAGAATACAGCATTAGAGCCTGCAAATTTAATAAAAGTAAACAATCTGGAAAGAGCGGATTAAGAAGAAGCCAGGAAAGGAATGAATTTGGCAACCACTTACGACGTGATTATTTCTGAAACGCAACAAAGTCCAACTAACTGAATATGGTACAGTAACAAAACAATCTTACTCTTGTTCCTGCTCAGCATCCGGTTTAAATAACAGGAATATACTTTTCGAATCATCTTTAACCTGTTGCAACGAAATTGGCATTAACAGCCAGAACACCAAACCGATTAGTCCGCCCCAAAGGAAGAATGCCGTAAAATGCATCAGCGAAAAAGAAATAGCTGTTTCACTGGCTAAACCATAATAGGAAAACAGCAGGACCAGTGTAGCCTCACGTGTACCAAAGCCTGCCACCGATAAGGGTATTATAGTACTCAGACTCATGATACTCATAATAAAAGCAACATCAATATAAGAAGGGGATAAATGCAGGGAGAGCATTATAAGCCACGAAAACCCGAAGTACATCAGATAGGCAAGAATTGTAATAGCCCACATACGCAGCATATGCTTTCCGAGAACAGCCAGAAAACTTTCGTAAATAAACCTGATTACCGGAAGTCGCTGGAGGCGTGGTATTTTGAGTATTATTTCAAGAAACTTAATTGTAACGTAATAACCGAGAATAAAAAGCGCTAAGACCCCCAGCGCATAATATAAGCCGGGGTGGTCGCCGAATGTTTTAAAATAGTAAAGCATCCCCGATAAACCAAACCAACCCAGCATGGTGAAATCGAATATACGATCGGAAACAATGGTTTTGAACGCACTGTAAAAACTTATCGGACTTTCCTCCCGAAGGTAGTAGAGGCGTGCAATTTCGCCAATCCGGCCAGGTGTAACTATTCCGACCGCATCCGAAGCCATATAGGCAGCAAAGCCTTTATACGCGGAATAAGTAGCGCCTTCGTTACGGATAAGCAATCGCCATCTATAGCTTTTAATCCCCAATACAAGTATAACTCCGAACAATGAAAGCAGGAAATAGCCTAAGCGAACCGAACTGAGTGTTTTTTCAAAACCGGCTGCGTTAAACTCCACTTTCCACAAAAGGAAGGATAATATAGCCAATGTTACGGCAATTTTAATTATGTTATTGAGTTTAATTTTCATTCGGATAAAGACTTCAATTAGTATGAAATATAGCGAATTAAAAAACGATAAAGCTTTCTTTGACAAAAATAACTTATAAAACGATATTGCATGATTTATTTAGCGTTTTCGGGTGCGTTTACTTCATTTCAAAATCTTATCCAAAATCCATTAAAACATGAAAAGTAAATTACACTAAAACCAAACGATTTAAGGCAATTTGATTTCTACAGCACTTTTGCATTATTTGTTTTGTGTTACATGTTTTTCATTTACTTTAAAAAAATGATTTTCAGACAATTATCATTCTATTAATGAAAAACACAAAACATATAGGATCACATTCAAAAGTTGGGGAGTAGGTTTCGAAAAATGTTAATTCTGAGAGTGTAAAGTCTCGTAGAGACGAAAGTATGGTAGCAAAAAAATACAAATTAAGGTTAAGCCTCGTAGAGGCGACATTATTATACACTATTCTTATGGCAAATATTTACTCGCAACTGAACACTCACGTTGTTTTTTCAGTTAAAGGAAGAGAAAATATATTGCCATACACATGCGTCCTGAGCTATTCAAATATATCTCATGAATTTTAACCAATACCAATCAATTTTCCCTGGCAGTAAATAGGTACAAAGACCACGTCCATAGGTTTTTAGAAATGAGTCCCTTTTAATCTCTTTCGGACATTGTAAGAATTGTAAAGGCCGGTTTTTCAAAATGGTTTAATAAAAATAAACTTATGGTT
>JAURYB010000187.1 GCA_030654075.1 Bacteroidales bacterium
AATCCAGCATCCGGTCTTCTTTTCTAAGCTCTCTTTTAAGTGACTCAATTAAGTCGTTCATCGTTATCAATCTCTTCAGCGCAAATGAGTTTATAGCAGCATTATGTATGGAGTTAAGAATTGTTGAACCAGTCACTTCATATTTATCAGCAATATTTTGTAATTCTGCTTCTGTTAAGCCATGATTGGCAGGTAAATAGATATTCCATAAATGAAGCCGTTCAACCGTATCGGGTATCGGGAAATGGACAATTGCATTAAACCTTCTCAGGAAAGCCTGGTCGATATTCGCTTTATTGTTTGAAGCCAGGATTACCAGCCCGTTGAAATCCTCGATCCGCTGAAGCAAATAGGATGTTTCCTGGTTGGCATACCTGTCGTGAGCGCTCGATACCGATGTGCGTTTCCCAAACAAAGCGTCAGCTTCGTCGAAAAACAATATCCAGTTTTTGTCTTCTGCTTTTTGAAATATTTTTTCCAGATTCTTTTCCGTTTCACCAATGTATTTCGATACAACCTGCGACAAATCTATCCGGTAAACATCCCTGTTAAACTGCTTTCCGAGCAAAGTTGCCGTGAACGTTTTTCCTGTTCCTGGGGGCCCATAAAACAAGGCTTTATACCCGGCTTTGAATTTGTGTTGCAAATCCCATTCGTTGATCATGCTTTCGTGATGGGCAATCCAGTTGCGGATGGTTTCCACTTCAACCATAGTTGTTTCGTTGATCACAAGATTGCTCCATTCCAGGTTTGTGGATATATACTTGGCAGGAAATTCAGTGCTTAATTTTGGACGGCTGACGCCTTTAAACAACAATTTATCAAGTACTTCAGTGTTGAGAACGATCCGGCCGCTCAGGTGAGGTTCTCCTTCATTTGTGTTTTCAAGGCGGAGGATATTTTTCTTATAAAAAACATGGTCCGAATTAAAATACTGCATGGCCCGCATTTTTAAATTCAGGTCACTTCCGGCAATCAGGAACAATGCAGTTTCGCCTGTTGGAATAAATCCCCTGTGATTTGCACCTTTAACACCGCCCAACTCCTGTAACTCTGTGCCTTCCGGGAAAATGCGTGATACCACTGAATCGAAATAGCCGGGAATCAGATAGGGGAGAAGCGCAATGAGGCAAATGAGTTCTTCCTCTTTGCTAAGCTTAATGCCTATGCTCTTACTTATAAATTCCGTATGAAATTTAGCCAGTGGTTTCATCAGGCGTTGTTTATTTATATCCGGTGAGCTGTTTCTTAAATTTTTGATCCTGAATTGTATTAACTCTTCAAGTTGAATCAGAAGTTCTTCCCAATATTGGTTTGAAATCGAGATCATAATTGAGATAATCAGGGCGTTTAATCAATAAGAATTGAAAATAGCGTGGACTAGAATGACGATTTTCAGGAAGGATAATGAGTCAGAATAGTAAAGGTGGAATTACGCGTTAGGTTATTGATCCTGTTACTATATCGCAGCATGCGTTTTTCAGAAAGGAGGGATAATAGTCAGAATGAAGAATAATTGTACGGTTCATCAACTGATGATTAAATCTCCAATAGCTTGCAGCACAAATCAAAGCAAACATTTCAGCATTGAAATGTTATTAAATCGGGCTACTAAAATTAGTTTGAACGGGTATAGTTACAGAATCTTTATACAAGATACCCTTTGAGTTGGTAAGGGAGTAGTGTTTGTAATGTTTTGCCTCAGATTTTGATTAGTTTAACTGTAAGTAGCAATATTCAAGCTAATTAAACACATCTTTTATAGGAACGTTATCAAACATCTTTGATCTGCCTCAAATCTGAACTCCTCTTTACTCAGGTCAGTTTGAGAATTTATAAATGTAAAAACAGAGAAGAATTATTTTTGTTTTAAGTTGATATGAAAAATTCAAATATTTTTTTTACTAAATTGCTGGAAGAATAAATGGAGTATTTGGTTAAAACTTGTTTGTTTAATTGTATAAATCTGTATATCAAGATTATATAATATATGTTAACAGATAAGTAATAGATTTTACAGCAAATAAAAACATTTTTACCAGAAGAAAACCGACTTATTATTAACATTTTGTTAACCAGAATTAACATATTGGTTCCAGAAAATCAGGTCTTGAAAACAGATTTAATGCCAAAAACAACAACTTTTGCCCGAAAGGAAAAGCAGTTATTATGCAAACAAAAATTCTAAAGAAGTAGAAGTACTAAAACTTAAGTTTGGCAAACCTTAGCAACAACTGTTTCTGCCCAATGCCGTTAAATTGCACCGTTGCTTTCTTATTTGGTCCTGAACCTTCAACAGTAATAACCTTGCCTTCACCGAATGTTGCGTGTTCAACAGTCATCCCAACCTGAATTTTATCGAAATCATCGTTTCCCGTCGCTGCGGCCGGTGCCGGAGCTTCTTTCTGATAACTGCCCACTTTTTTAAAGTTTCCGGGAGGAGGTGTAGCTGGTTTAGGCGCTTCTGCCTGTGTAGGTTTAACCTGTTTTGGCGGGTAGGAGGGTTTGGTAGTTTTTTGTTGCACATCTTCACTCAACCTGTTCCATTTGGCACGGGCAGGGCGTTCTACATAGCGCTCGTCAATTTCATCGATAAACCTGCTTGGTTCCGATAAAGTAAGCTGTCCCCATTTATACCGGCTTTCGGCATAAGAAATGGTTGCTTTCTTTTCGGCACGGGTAATTGCAACATAAAACAAGCGGCGTTCTTCTTCCAGATCGGCTCTTGAATTTATCGACATGAACGAAGGAAATAGGTTTTCCTCCAAACCGGCAATAAATACATAAGGAAACTCCAGCCCTTTCGCCTGGTGAATAGTCATTAGGGAAACACGGTCGGTATCATTTTTATCGCCGGTATCCTGGTCGGTAAGTAACGAAACTTCCTGCATAAACAAATCCAGGTGACGGATTTCACCGGTTTGTTCTTCAGGTCCCGGCTCGCGTTCGGTAAATTCCTGGACGGCATTCAGTAAAGCTTCGATATTTTCCATCCGGGCCTGGCCTTCGATGGTTTTATCTTCGTCAACTTCCTTAATAATTCCTGATGCCTTAGCTATATATTCGGCAAGTTCAAATGCACCGCGAGTTTGCAGCTGAGCTCCGAATGCCTGGATCATCGTTATAAAACTATTGATGGCTGAAATGGTTTTCCCACCCAATCCCAGTTGATACGAAGAATGATTGGAGATTATATCCCATATAGAGAGATTCCCTTGTCCCGCCAGTATGGTAATTTTTTGCATTGTAGTTTCACCAATTCCACGATGCGGATAATTGATAATTCGTCTCAGAGCTTCCTCATCAAGCGGATTAACTGCCAGGCGGAAATAAGCCAGTAAATCCTTAATTTCTTTGCGGCTGTAGAAGGATAATCCGCCATAAATTCTGTAAGGAATATTCAGACGGCGTAAAGCTTCTTCCAGCGATCGGGATTGAGCATTGGTCCGGTAAAGAATGGCAAACGCATCGTTACGGAGTTGCTCATTCATCTTTATCTCAAAAATGCTGTTTGCAACCAAAGTACCTTCTTCAGTGTCGCTGGTAGCTTTTATGATTTTTATCGGCTGCCCGACTTCATTTTCGGTCCATACATCCTTTTGAATCTGATCTTTATTATTGGCAATAATACTGTTTGCTGCATGCACCAGACTCTGGGTCGAGCGGTAATTTTGTTCCAGTTTGAAAAGTTTATATTCAGGATAATCGTTTCTGAAATTCAGGATATTCTGAATATTAGCACCACGGAAAGCATAAATACTCTGGGCATCATCGCCAACCACACATATATTAAGGAAACGGGAAGCCAGCTTCTTTACAATGATATACTGCGAAAAGTTTGTATCCTGGTATTCATCCACAAGAATATACCTGAACTTATCCTGGTATTTATACAGGATTTCAGCGTGATCGCGAAGTAAAACATTGGTATTGAATAACAGATCATCAAAATCCATGGCTCCCGATTTGAAAAGCCTGTTTTGATAACGGGTATATATCTGGCCAATTGCTGGTTTCTTTGCCTGTTTATCCTGCTCAATAATTTCAGCATTGCTATTGTAATCTTCAGGTGTTATGAGGTTTGATTTGGCAGCCGAAATGCGTGAGAGCACATTATTGGCAGCGTATTCCTTCGGATCGAGTTCGAATTCTTTAACAATATTCCGGATCAGGCTTTTGCTGTCATCGCTATCGTAAATGGTGAAATTCGGAGGATAGCCGAGCAAATGTCCGTCAATCCTTAAAATGCGTGCAAAAACTGAGTGGAATGTTCCCATCCATACATTGCGTGCTTCGCCTCCCACAATTTTCACAATTCTGTCCTTCATTTCGCGGGCAGCCTTGTTGGTAAAGGTGAGGCAGAGTATATTGAAGGGATCGACTTTCTTTTCGATAAGGTGAGCTACGCGGTAAGTCAGCACGCGGGTTTTACCCGAGCCGGCTCCGGCTATTACCATTATAGGTCCGTCGATGCATTCCACAGCCTTACGCTGCGATTCGTTTAGTTCGTCAAGTATGCTTTTGCTCAATGTATGGGGCTATTTTAAAGGAACTGCAAATTTAAGACATATGCCTATGCAGCCGGAAGATTTTTATTAACATGAAGGTTTGGGCCAGGGAAATGGTAGGAAATAGAAAAATGGAAAATAGAAAATGGGAAGGGAAAACAGTTGTTTATCTGACCTTGTATTAGATTGTTTTTATAATGGTTACAGGCTGACCACTATTGACAATTGAATGACGACTCAACCATCTATAAAAATCTGCAAAACTCAATCCTCAACAATTGAATGACTACTATATCTTCAAAAAAAACTATGATACTCAGTCTTCCACAACTGAATGACAACTCATACATCTCGAAAATCTGCAAAACTCAATCCTCAACAATTGAATGACTACTATATCTTCAAAAAAAACTCTGATACTCAGTCTTCCACAACTGAATGACCATTGAATGACTACACAACCTGCTCTAATTCTCCGTCTTCTCCACCAACCTTATTCCATTCTGTCCAATCTCAATCACCCTGCTTTTATACAAACTCCCGACAGCCATTTTGAAATTTTTCTTGCTTATTCCAAAGGTTTCATAGATTTCATCAGCAGGACTTTTATCGGTCAGTGGCATAAATCCGTTTTTTCGTTTCAGGTATTCAACTATAAGTTCCGCAGAAGTAGTTGCTTTTTTATACCCGGCAGGATAAAGGTTCAGATCAATTTTTCCATCTTCGCGTACCTTATTAATATAGCCGGAAATATGCTCACCACGGTTTAAAGGTTGGAAAACTTCGCCGCTGTAAAGCATTCCCCAATGCGAATTATTGATAATGGCATTATATCCCAGTGGGCACGGACCGTAAATGAAAAGTCCAACTTCATCGCCGGGTTTGTACGTTGCAGGTTCTTTATCCAGGAATTTATCTACTTTGGCAGAAGCTGCTATGCGGTTAGTCTGTTCGTCAAGGTAAACATGAACGATATGCCAACTTCCTGGTTCCATTTTTACTTTCTGTTCCCTGAAAGGTACAAGTAAGTCTTTCTGCAATCCCCAGTTCAGAAAAGCACCAACTGCGTTAACCTCTATGATTTCCAGCAAAGCAAATTCACCGACTTCACAGTAAGGTTCTTCTTTTGTAGCAATTAACCGGTCTTCTGAGTCGAAATACAGAAATACTTCAATTTCTTCACCCTCTTTCATCCCTTTAGGTGCATATTTCCCCGGAAGAAGTATATCTCCCAGTTCCTCACCATCGAGGAAATAACCGCTGCTTGTTTCACGCAGAACTTTGAGTGTATTGTACCGACCAACTGTTGCCATAAAATCTGATTGTTTTAATTGTGGCAAAGGTACGCCCTTTTTTTCTATGTCTCTTAAACTCTATGTCTCTTCATCTCTAAGTCTCTAAGTCCCTTCGTCTCCTTTCTACCTTGTCTCTCTTCGCCCCCTCGCCCCCTCGCCCCATCGCTTAGTCCCTCCCTCGCCTCCCCACCTTCCCAATCCCCATTCCCCGCTAATTTCCGCCATTCACCGATTTCCTATTTCACAACTATATGCACCACCGTAAATTTGCTTCATCAATTCAACATCAATTAACCATTGTAAACTTATTAGCCATGGACTACAATTATAACAAAACAGACAACAACAGCGATCCACAAAAAGCTGTTGTAAAAGGTGTACCCGGAAAAGCAGCAGCCCTCGGTGTTTTAGTAATCGGTGCAGGTTTATTGTTACTGGCACGAAATACCGGATTACTTACTCCAACAATAAGCCGCATTATTTTCTCATGGGAAATGTTACTTATCGCAATCGGAGTTGTCAATATCTTCTGGCGCCAGTCATTCTGGTCAGGCGTTATTCTGATAGGATTAGGTGGATTCTTCCTCCTGGTGAATTTCTACCATATGCCTTTCAGCACCTGGCAGTTATTTTTACCGGCTCTGATTATATTGGTTGGTCTAAAAATGATATTCGGACCATCGCGGTTTGATAAAGATATGTTTAAGAAACCTATGTTTAATCATACAGTCGGGAATGAAGATTTTTTCGAAGACATCGCCATATTCGGAGGTGGCGAACGTAAAGTAGTTACTCCAAACTTCAAAGGCGGACGCATGGTTGCCATGTTTGGTGGTTCAAAGGTGGATTTCACACACTGCAATATTGTTCCCGGTGATCGTCCTGTTATTGAAGTTGTTCATATATTTGGAGGTTCGGGAATCATTGTTCCTTCCGACTGGAACGTAAAAGTTGAAGTATTCAATATCTTCGGAGGATATGTTGATAAGCGAATTTCTTCGCAAGTTGACTATAATAAAACACTTATAATAAAAGGAGTTACTATCTTTGGTGGTGGTGAAGTGAAAAGTTACTAATTCGTGATTGTTGATTTGTGATTTTTGAATTGTGAATTCAGTATTGACCAGACAACCTCCCCAATCCCTAACCCCTAAACCATTGGACAAACCATTTTTAACCCGTAACCTTTGGATTTATTTCATTGCATTCTGGATGGCTGTTGCAGTCATCCAGTTTGCATTGTCATATGGTGTTTATGGGCAGGAACTGATTACTTCGATCACCGACAGCCTGATATCCAATATAGTATTTGCGGTTCTTGGTATTGGATTATGGAATATGGTTCGCTACTCAGGCAAACAAGTAAGTGGTTTCCTGAAAAACCTGGCATATCATCTTGCAAGTTGTGCCTTGACTATCCTGATCTGGCAAGTTGTTTCCTATTCATTCCTTCGGTTGTTGTTTGGGAATAACGACGTTTTTATGAATTTTCTGGCCGAAGCATTGGTTGTAAAGGTTTTGACAGGAGTTCTTATTTACTTTCTGCTCATTTCTGTTGATTTCCTGATATTAAGTTTCGAAGAAATGCAGGAACAGGCTGAACATGAAGCATCACTTTCATCCATGCTTCGCGAAGCCGAACTCAATATGCTGCGTTCTCAGATCAGGCCGCACTTCCTTTTTAACAGTCTCAATTCAGTGAGTTCGCTTACACTTTCCAATCCGCAGGCAGCCCAGGATATGATCATCAAATTATCGGAATTTATGCGGCATTCACTTACGCTGGGAGCTGAAACCATGAATACCCTGAATGATGAATTATATCATGCCGGTTTGTATCTCGATATTGAAAGAGTCCGTTTTTCCGACCGTATGAAAATCGAAAAGACTATTGATCCCAAATGCGGGGAAATGATGCTGCCTGCTATGATTCTGCAACCCTTGCTCGAAAACGCTGTTAAACACGGTGTGAATACTATGCTTACCACCTGCATTATTACGCTTAAAGCTGAATGCAACGAATCATACCTGGGCATCTCAATCAGCAACACGTTTGATCCGGATGCAGTTCCACGTAAAGGTACAGGAACAGGCTTAAGCAATGTTCAAAAGCGAATGGCCGCAATTTATGGCCGTAGCGACTTGCTGTCGTCTAATACAACAGATCAGACTTTTGAAGTTAAGCTGCATATTCCGGCACGAAAAGATAGCTAAAATTTTTACCTTTATAGTTTCTTTAATTAGAGTCTTCACACATTTCAATTCATTTTCAGATGCAACCTATCTCAACCATAATTATAGATGATGAATCGCTTGCACGCGATATTGTAAAGCGATACGCCGCTGATTTTCAAATGCTGAATGTCGTAGCCGAATGTGGCGATGGATTCGAAGCGCTCAGGCAGATCCAGGCGCATAAGCCCGATTTATTATTTCTGGATATCCAGATGCCTAAACTCGATGGCTTCGAATTGCTAGAAGTACTCGATTATAACCCGGCCATTATATTTACTACCGCTTTCGATCAGTTTGCAATAAAGGCTTTTGAAATGAATGCGGTCGATTATCTGCTAAAACCTTTTTCAAAGGACAGATTCGAAAGTGCCGTTCAAAAAGCAATTCAGCGGATTAGCATCGAAAAATCAAATGTGAATACTTCTCTTGAAACACTAAAAGAGAATGTCCAGGAATCCCGTGGTACACTGGATCGCGTTGTTACCCGTCTCGGATCAAAAGTAACCGTTATTCCTGTTGATAGAATATGGTATATCGAATCAGCTGATGATTATGTAATGATCTATTCTGAATTGGGTAACCACCTGAAAGAAAAAACCATGAAATTCTTTGAGGAGCATTTGCCAACCAATAATTTCGTGAGGATTCACCGTGGCTCCATTATTAACCTGGCACAAATCGCTGCCATCGATCCTTACACAAAGGATACGCATATGGTAACACTTAAATGCGGAGCTAAACTGCGGGCAAGTGCTGACGGGTACAAGAATTTGAGGGCGCTGCTATAGGTGGTTGCCGTAGGTGTCTGCACACCCGCAGGGTGTCTGACACCGAAACTCCTCCCGCTAGTTGTCTGACAACGGGATTTGGGCTATCAGAAAATCTTTTCAATCTCATCTTCATCTAGGTGAATTAAAGATTCTGTACTAAAATCGTTATCCAATAAGTTTAAAACTGCTTTACCCAATTCAATCTTACTTAAGCTTTCACTCCTCAACCCACAGTATTCTTTGTACGACGAATATTCCCATTCCAACATGTTTTTAGCCAATGCTGCTTTCACCGGATTTTGATGTAAATACCAAAAAGCAGTAAGCGCATAGCTTTTGGTTTCAAGCAATTTTGATTTCGTCTTTTGTTGAAATAAACTACCAGTCCGGTTTTCTCTGTAATTTATTCTCTTTGTATAGTTACTTTGCAATAATTGAAAACCATTGGATATGGATGGCATTACATTTCCTCCCCATTTAACCAATTCAAGACTAACATCATTAACGTTAACCATAAAATGGAAATGATTCGGCATCAGGCACCATGCAAGTATCTGGCATCGGTTCGTAATATGTTTCTTGCAAAGTGAGATAAAATGAATATAGTCGCCATCTCCGAAAAAGATTGGTTCCTTGTTATTGCCTCTGTTATAGATATGATATAATCCGGGTTCTGGAAAGTTCATAGTGTAAAATAAATAAAAGTGTCTAAAGTTAATAAAAGTGCTTGCACACTCTCAGAGTGTCAGACACTTTTATTTCGGAAAAATGTGTCTGAACATCCCGAAGGGTGTCTGACACATTTTTTATTTAGTAATTTGAGTTAGTCTACCAAACGGTGTCAGACACCCTCCGGGATGTACAGACACCGTTTCACGATTTTTTTGTTCCTTTGCATCGGCACTTAATCCGACATTTCCATGCACCTCCCCATTTTCTATTTACTCAATTTTTCTATTATACTAATTGTTTTGATATTCCTTATCAAATACCTATGGGATATGTTCTTTGGCGAAAATTACGAACCACCAGCCTGGGAACATGCACGGAAGGAGGGAAGGCTTAGCAAAGAATTACTCAAAGCTTCACGAAACTATTCTGATAAGATCCGCCTTTTTAATTTCTGGCTTCAGATACAACGTATTTATAAGGATAAGGTAAAAGGCGATTTTGCCGAACTCGGAGTTTATAAAGGAGATAGCGCCCGTATTATCCATTTGATGAATCCGGATCGTAATTTTCATCTGTTTGATACATTCGAGGGATTTACCGGTAAAGACCTAACACCCGAAACCGGCGAAGCTGCAACCTATTCAACAAAAAACTTTGCCGATACTTCTCTTAATAAGGTATTGAAAAATATAGGCGGCAATCCAGACAAGTTAAAGGTTCATGTTGGATATTTCCCTCAATCTACAGATGGACTGGAAGAAACAGCATTTGCTCTTGTTAATATGGATGCCGATCTCTACAATCCTACGAAAGCAGGCCTTGAGTACTTTTATCCACGCCTTTCACCCGGCGGCGTTATCTTTATTCACGACTATAATGATAAATGGGAAGGTTTAATTAAAGCTGTTGATGAATTTGCCGCAACTATCCCCGAAAAACTGATTTTAGTACCCGATTTGGACAGCACCGTGATGTTCGTGAAGAATCAATAGTCGTGGATTTGAATGCGCTTTTATAAACATATTTGAATATTCGTCAGAATTTAACCTGCCTTTTTGATTATTAAATGCTTCATATTCCATATTTTAACCTTAACTAACTATTTGTTTTTAAAAAAGAGTATAAATATTTTCTCCCGGGTGTTGTACGTATCAAATAAGTTGTATCTTTGCACCCTCCTAAAACAGTAGCCTTTTCACAAGGCAACCGTTTATAAGCGAAGGACTAAAGATTTTTGATAGTCCGGGAAACCTGAGAAATTAAGACGATATAGGTTTCAAAACACGATAATGGCTAACGCTTACACGTTGCCAGCTTTTACGAAAGCCTCTTGTGTTGAACGTCTTAACATCAGAATTGTATCCCGTAGTAACTGAAATCAGCCCTTTGTCGGAGAAAACCGCGACGGGCATTTTTTTTGCCCGGAACACAGTAAGGCGAATAAATTACAAATACTTTTAGTTACCTGCTTGGTAATCAAAAATTAAACAGTACTTTTGCAGCCCCGTAGAAAAAAAATAGCTTAAACAATAGAAAAATCAATAGATTCAATATGCCTACAATAGCACAATTGGTTCGTAAAGGTCGTCAGAAACTGACGGATAAGAGCAAATCACCGGCATTGGATTCATGTCCTCAACGCCGCGGGGTTTGCACAAGGGTTTATACAACTACACCTAAGAAGCCAAACTCGGCAATGCGTAAAGTAGCAAGGGTTCGTCTTACAAACGGTAAAGAAGTAAACGCTTACATACCTGGCGAAGGCCACAACTTACAGGAACACTCGATCGTAATGATCCGCGGTGGTCGTGTTAAGGACCTTCCAGGTGTACGTTATCACATCATCCGTGGAGCACTCGATACTTCCGGAGTAGATGGCCGTAACCAGAGCCGTTCAAAATACGGTACAAAACGTCCTAAAAAAGGCGCAGTTGCAAAAGGTGCAGCTAAACCAGGCGCAAAAAAGAAATAATTGAATTTTTGAAACGATAAGGACATCTCAAAATGAGGAAATCATCACCCAAAAAACGTGTCATTCTGCCTGATCCAAAGTTCAATGAGCAGATAGTTACAAAGTTTGTAAACAATATGATGGAACGCGGCAAGAAAAACTGCGCTTATGATATCTTTTACGACGCTATTGAATTCGTAACTGAAAAACTGAAAGAAGACGGTTTGGAAGTTTGGAAAAAAGCATTGAACAATGTTACACCAAATGTGGAGGTTCGCAGCCGCCGTATCGGAGGAGCAACTTTTCAGATTCCATCTGAAATCCGTCCTGGTCGTAAACAATCAATCGGAATGAAAAACCTTATATTGTTTGCACGCAGACGTCACGAAAAATCAATGGCTATGAAATTGGCCAGCGAGATCATGGCAGCTTACAAAGAAGAAGGTTCCGCATTCAAAAAGAAAGAAGATACTCACCGTATGGCCGAAGCTAACAAAGCATTCTCCCATTTCCGGTTCTAATTAACTAATAGGAAGATTTAATACATGTCATCAGATAAACTGAAATATACGCGAAACATAGGCATCATGGCCCATATCGACGCCGGTAAAACGACGACGACAGAGCGTATATTGTATTACACCGGCCGCAATTACAAGCTCGGTGAAGTACATGATGGTACAGCTACCATGGACTGGATGATCCAGGAACAGGAACGTGGCATTACTATCACTTCGGCTGCTACCACTGTAAACTGGGAATTTGAAAACCAGGATTACCGAATGAACATCATAGATACACCGGGTCACGTTGATTTTACTGTTGAAGTAGAACGCTCACTCCGGGTTCTTGATGGTGCTGTTGCTGTTTTTTGCGCTGTAGGTGGTGTTGAGCCACAAAGTGAAACCGTTTGGAAGCAAGCTGATAAATATAGCGTTCCACGTATTTGTTTCATCAATAAGATGGATCGTGCCGGAGCTGACTTCTTTGCAGTTGTTGATGAACTTAAAGAAAAACTTGGAGCTAATGCTGTTCCATTGCAAATCCCAATCGGTGCAGAAGATACTTTCGTCGGAATTGTTGATCTTATCAGCAACAAAGCTATAATCTGGGACGACGCGTCAAAAGGAATGCAATATTCAGAGGGACCTGTTCCTGAGGATATGATTGAAATCGTTGATGAATATCGTACCCGTCTTGTAGAAGGTTGTGCTGAAGAAGACGACGAATTACTTGAGAAATTTTTTGTTGACCACAATTCGATTACTGAAGAGGAAATGCGCCGCATTATCCGCCAGTCAGTTCTCTCGATGAAAATAACCCCGGTTATTTGTGGATCAGCATTCAAAAATAAAGGTGTTCAAAACCTGTTGGATTCAATCTGTTTATACCTTCCTAATCCTTATGATGTTCCTGCTATTACAGGTATTAATCCTGATACAGACGCAGAAGAAACACGTCATATTGATTCAGAAGAACCATTTGCAGCTCTTGCTTTCAAAATTGCAACAGATCCTTTCGTTGGTCGTATAGCATTCTTCAGGGTTTATTCAGGAACACTACTTTCAGGAAGCTATGTGCTGAATGCTTCAACCGGAAAAAAAGAACGTATTTCACGTATCATGCAGATGCATGCTAACAAACAGATACCTCTTGATTCTATCGAAGCTGGTGATATAGGTGCAGCAGTTGGATTCAAACAAATCCGTACCGGCGACACTCTATGCGACGAAAAGCATCCTATCATTCTTGAGTCAATGACATTCCCTGAACCGGTTATCAGTGTTGCAATTGAGCCACGTACCCAGGATGATGTTGATAAACTTGACTTAGCCTTATTGAAACTTGCAGAAGAGGATCCTACTTTTAAGATTCGTACTGACCAGGAAACCGGTCAGACTGTTATCTCAGGAATGGGTGAATTGCATCTCGATATTTTAACTGACCGTTTACGCAGGGAATTCAAACTCGAAGTAAACCAGGGTGCTCCACAGGTTGCATACCGCGAAGCTGTTACAGCTACTGTTCATCACCGCGAAGTATACAAGAAACAAACCGGTGGTAAAGGTAAATTTGCTGATATCATTTTCGAACTTGGTCCGGCTGACGATGCTGAATTTAAAGGTCTGCAGTTTGTAAACGAAGTAAAAGGCGGTAACATTCCTAAAGAGTTTATCGGCCCTATCGAAAAAGGCTTTAAAGCTGCAATGTCGAATGGCGTAATGGCCGGATTTGCTCTCGAAAGCATGAAAGTAAAATTAATTGATGGGTCGTTCCACGCAGTTGATAGTGATGCATTAGCTTTTGAAATCTGTGCTAAAATCGGATTTAAGGAAGCAGCCCGCAAAGCTAAGAGTGTACTACTCGAGCCTATCATGAAAATAGAAGTTGTTTGCCCTGATAACTATGTTGGTGATGTAACCGGCGACCTTAACAAACGTCGTGCAGTGGTTGAAAACATCGATGCCAAAATCAAATATCAGATCGTAAAAGCTAAAGTGCCATTGTCGGAAATGTTTGGATATGTTACAAGCTTACGCACCGTAACATCAGGACGTGGAAATTCAAGTATGGAATTCTCACACTACCAGGAAGTACCAAAGTTTATTGCCGAAGCAGTGATTGAAAAGATTAAAGGATAAAAATTCAGTAATAATAACGTAATAAAAGATTACAACGTGAACCAGAGGATTAGAATAAAACTGAAATCGTACGATCATAATTTGGTTGATAAATCTGCCGAAAAGATCGTGAAGACGGTGAAATTGACCGGTGCAATTGTTAACGGGCCGATTCCTCTTCCAACCGACAAAAAAATCTACACTGTTCTTAAATCGACTTTTGTAAATAAAAAATCGCGGGAGCAGTTCGAATTGAGTTCTTACAAAAGGTTACTGGATATCTACAGCTCAACAGCCAAAACTATTGATGCTCTGATGAAACTGGAGTTACCTAGCGGAGTGGAAGTTGAAATTAAGATCTGATCAAAATCAGGTTTATAGTTTAAAGAATCAAAAAAGAAACATTAATATCTCGATATAATGTCAGGAATTATCGGAAAAAAAATAGGAATGACCAGCATGTTCGACGCCAACGGCAAAAACGTGGCTTGCACAGTAATTGAAGCTGGTCCTTGCTTTGTGACCCAGGTCAGGACAATGGAGAATGACGGTTACGAAGCTATTCAACTCGCCTACGAGGATAAAAAGGAAAAGCATTCGAACAAAGCTGAAATGGGCCATTTCAAAAAGGCTGGTATTACACCTAAACGTGTAGTTGCTGAGTTCACACGTTTTGAAGTGGATCATCAGAAAACATTTGGTGATATCCTCAAAGTGGATATCTTCGAAGAAGGAGAATTTATTGATGTAGTTGGAACTACGAAAGGTAAAGGTTTCCAGGGTGTTGTTCGCCGTCACGGCTTTGCCGGTGTTGGTGGTGCAACTCACGGACAGCACAACCGTCTGAGAGCTCCCGGATCAGTAGGTGCTTCATCCTATCCAAGTAAAGTTTTCAAAGGAATGCGTATGGCAGGCCATATGGGAGTAGATCGCGTTAAAATGATCAACCTCCAGATTCTGAAGATAGTTACTGAAAAAAATCTGCTTGTAATAAAAGGTTCCGTACCAGGAGCAAATGGTTCATATGTAATTGTTGAAAGATGGAGCTAGTAGTATATAACATCAAAGGCGAAAAGACTGACAAAACGGTTACGCTAAACGAAAGTGTTTTCGAAGCAACACCTAACGATCACGCCATCTATCTTGATACCAAACAGTATCTTGCTAACCAACGTCAGGGTACACACGCTTCACTTGAGAAATCAATGGTAAGCGGAAGTACAAAGAAACTGAAGAAACAAAAAGGCACCGGTGGTGCACGTGCAGGTAGCCGTAAATCACCTTTGTTCAGAGGAGGAGCCCGCGCATTCGGTCCACAGCCACGCGACTATAGCTTCAAACTGAACAAAAAACTTAAAAAGTTGGCTCGTTTATCGGCACTTGCTTATAAAATAAAAGAGAACAACATTATGGTTATTGAGGATTTCAATTTCTCATCACCAAAAACCAGTTCTTACGCTGCAGTTCTTTCAGCTCTTAAACTCGACGGACGCAAAACATTAATGGTTACGCCTGAAAATATCCAGAACATTGTGCTTTCATCGCGCAATCTGAAAAAAGCAAAAGTAACCCGTGCCTGCGATTTGAATACATTCGATATTCTCAATGCTCAAAATCTGATACTTCTTGTAAGTTCAGTTGCTGAAATTGAAAAATCATTCGAAAATTAATAACACCGTTAGCAATAACACTAAATAATAATAGCGATGGGTATCATCATCAAGCCGATCATAACCGAAAAAATGACAGCTCTTGGCGAAAAGCTGGGGCGATATGGATTTGTTGTGGACAAACGTGCCAACAAATTGCAAATCAAAAAAGCTGTCAAGGAATTGTATGGCGTTGAAGTGGAAGAAGTCAATACCATGACATATGCCGGCAAACGTAAATCACGCTTTACCAAAGCAGGGGTTTTATCCGGTAAGACCAATTCATTTAAAAAGGCTATCATCACGTTAGCTAAAGGCGAATCAATAGATTTTTACAGCAATATCTAAGGAATAATGGCTCTCAAGAAATTTAAACCAACCACACCTGGTCAGCGTTTCAAGGTTATCAGCACCTTCGACGAAATCACCACTTCGGTGCCCGAGAAAAGTTTGCTTGAACCTCAGCATAAGTCTGGTGGTCGTAATCACGACGGCAAAATGACTATGCGTTACATGGGTGGTGGTAATAAACAACACTACCGTGTAATCGATTTCAAACGCGAAAAAGATAATATTCCAGCCGTTGTAAAGACGATTGAGTATGATCCAAACCGTACAGGCCGTATCGCACTGTTGTGGTATGCCGACGGCGAAAAACGTTACATCATTGCTCCTAATGGACTCAAAGTTGGCCAGGAATTAGTATCTGGTTTAGGAGCAGCTCCTGAAGTAGGAAATGCACTTTTTATGAGCGAGATACCTTTTGGTACCATGATTCATAACATCGAGCTTCGTCCGGGTCAGGGTGCAAAGTTGGTTCGTAGCGCTGGTGCATCAGCACAGTTGATGTCACGTGACGGTAAGTTCGCAGTTGTTAGAATGCCTTCAGGCGAAACCCGCTTTATCTTGCAAACTTGCAAAGCTACTGTAGGAATGGTATCGAACGGTGATCATCAACTTGAAATCTCAGGAAAAGCAGGCCGCTCACGCTGGCTTGGCCGCAGACCACGTACCCGTCCAGTAGTAATGAACCCTGTCGATCACCCAATGGGTGGAGGCGAAGGTAGAGCTACCGGTGGACACCCACGTACCCGTAAGGGCACTCCAGCTAAGGGCTTCAAAACCCGCTCGAAGACTAACGCTTCGAACAAATACATCATCGAAAGAAGGAAGAAGTAATTTAATACATAAAGCATTATGAGCCGTTCGCTTAAAAAAGGCCCCTTCATTGATTTCAGACTTGAAAAAAAGGTTCTTGACCTGATTGAAAGTAAAAAGAAAGTTGTAATCAAAACATGGTCAAGGTCATCAACTATAACCCCTGACTTCGTAGGCCAGACTATAGCTGTTCATAACGGGAATAAATTTATTCCTGTATATGTAACCGAAAACATGGTTGGACATAAACTAGGAGAATTCAGCCCTACCCGAATTTTCAGGGGACATGCCGGAAATAAAGGTAAGAAGTAATAAGACTTAGCAACAATGGGAGCAAGAAAACATAATTCAGCTGAGGCAAGAAAAGAGGCAAACAAGACATTGTTCTTTGCCAAATTGAACGACTGCCCTTCCTCACCCAGGAAAATGAGGCTTGTAGCCGACCTGGTTAATGGGAAAAATGTAGAAAACGCATTGCACATTCTGCAACATACACCTAACTATGCCGCTGAAAAGTTGCAGAAGCTGTTGAAATCAGCTCTCGCCAACTGGCAGGTTAAAAACGAAGGTGTACGTATGGAAGACAGCAATCTCTTCGTAAAAGAGGTTAAAGTTGACGGCGGCCGCTCATTAAAGAGGGTTCAGCCAGCACCACAAGGTCGTGCACATCGTATCAAAAAACGCTCAAACCATGTAACAGTTATACTTGGTAGCAAAGCGAAAAAAGAAGAAACTGAAATAGTAACAAATAATCCAAAAGCCTAATGGGACAAAAGTGTAATCCGATCGGCAACAGGTTAGGTATCGTAAAAGGATGGGATTCTAACTGGTACGGTGGTAAGAAATTTGCAAGTAAACTTGTTGAAGACGATCAAATTCGTAAGTATTTGAATGCACGTCTTTCAAAAGCAGGTATCTCGCACATCATTATCGAACGTACCCTGAAGTTGGTAACTGTCACAATCAATACCGCCCGCCCTGGTATCATTATAGGCAAGGCTGGACAGGAAGTTGACAAACTCAAAGAAGAGTTGAAGAAACTGACTGGCAAAGAAGTTCAGATAAATATTTCAGAAATTAAACGTCCTGAATTAGATGCTGTAATCGTAGGTAATACCATTGCACGCCAGTTGGAAGGACGTATTTCATACCGCAGGGCTATTAAAACCGCTATAACAGCAGCAATGCGTGTTGGTGCCGAAGGAATGAAAGTTCAGATATCAGGTCGTTTGGGTGGAGCTGAAATGGCACGCCGCGAGCAATTCAAAGAAGGACGTATTCCTTTGCATACATTACGTGCAGATATCGATTACGCTCTTGCTGAAGCTCAGACCACATACGGCAAGCTTGGAATTAAAACCTGGATCATGAAAGGTGAAATCTACGGTAAAGTAGACCTCGTACCTGGAACTGATAATCTGGTTAAAGACAACAAACCAGCTCATGGCCAGGGTCGTCCCGACCGTAAAGGTGGTCCACGCGGAGATCGTGACCGTGATCGCGGAAGCGACCGTGGTGGAGATCGTGGTGGAGACCGTCGCCCAAGGAATAAAAAATAAGTAAAGGAATAAAGTACTCATCATCATATAGTATTAGCGATGTTACAGCCTAAAAGAACAAAATACAGGAAGCAGCAGAAGGGTAAAATGAAAGGAAACGCAAAACGCGGATCTGAACTATCTTTCGGTTCATTTGGTATCAAAGCGCTTGAAGAAGTGTGGCTTACCGGTCGTCAGATAGAAGCAGCCCGCCAGGCAATCACCCGTTACATGAAACGTGAAGGCCAGC
Organism: Bacteroidales bacterium; assembly: GCA_030654075.1. Taxonomy (GTDB): domain Bacteria; phylum Bacteroidota; class Bacteroidia; order Bacteroidales; family UBA4417; genus UBA4417. The sequence goes on from JAURYB010000187.1 coordinate 18,648, forward strand.
TGTGGATCCGTATCTTCCCTGACAAACCTGTTACCAAGAAACCTGCCGAAGTACGTATGGGTAAAGGTAAAGGTGCTCCCGAATATTTCGTTGCACGTGTTACACCCGGAAGATTACTTTTCGAATTGGAAGGTGTACCACAGGAAATTGCAAAGGAAGCCTGCCGCTTAGGTTCACAGAAACTGCCGATCGCCGTGAAATACGTTGTTCGCAGGGATTATGAAGAAAAATTAGCTTAACCTGGCTAACCGACAATCAAGAGTTGCCAACAGTATAATAGAAGCAAAATGAAACAAGAAGTTATCCGTGAACTATCAACTCCCGAGTTGATTGAAAGACTCGACGAAGAACGCATGCAGCTTAACAAACTGAAAATGAACCATGCTGTTTCTCCATTAGAGAACCCAAACAAAATTAAAGCTTATCGCAGAACAGTAGCCCGTTTGGTTACCGAATTGCACAAGCGGAAATTAGAATCGGCAGCAGCTAACAAGGCTAACAAACAATAATTTTCACAGCAATGGAAGAAAGAAACCTCAGAAAAGAAAAAACAGGTCTTGTTGTAAGCAATAAAATGGAGAAATCCATTGTCGTTCAGGTCGAAAGGCGCGTAAAGCACCCTAAATACCACAAGTTTGTAAAAAAGACCTCAACATTTGCTGCACACGACGAAAACAATGAATGTGGTATTGGTGATACAGTACGCATTTCTGAAACCCGTCCTCTGAGCAAGACAAAATGCTGGAGATTAGTTGAAATCATTGAAAGAGCTAAATAATTATGATACAGCAGGAATCAAGACTTACGGTAGCCGATAACAGCGGTGCTAAAGAGGTACTCTGCATAAGAGTTCTGGGTGGCACTAACAGGAAGTATGCCTCCGTGGGCGATAAGATCATCGTTTCGGTGAAAAAAGCCCTTCCCTCAGGTAATATCAAAAAAGGTACAGTTGCTAAAGCTGTTATAGTTCGCACAAGTAAGGAAATACGTCGTGCCGACGGATCCTACATCAGGTTCGACGACAATGCAGTAGTCCTTATTAACACTGCCGGCGAAATGATCGGAACCCGTATCTTCGGGCCGGTTTCAAGGGAACTCAGGGAAAAGCAGTACATGAAAATTGTTTCACTCGCACCTGAAGTGCTTTAATCAAAAGAAACTATGAGTACGAAAGTTCATATCAAAAAAGGGGATACCGTGAAGATCCTTGCCGGAGACTCGAAAGGGAAAACCGGGAAAGTATTGGAAGTGGAAACAGAATCCTACAAGGCAATTGTTGAGAGTGCTAATCTTGCAACCAAGCATTCAAAACCAAACGCTAAAAATCCTAAAGGCGGAATCGTCAAACAGGAAATGCCTATTCACATCTCAAACCTTATGCTTGTTGATGGAAGCGGAAAAGCTACCCGCATCAGCCGTAAGAAAGATGAAAAGACCAATAAAACTGTCAGAGTTTCAAAAAAATCCGGGGAGGTAATTAAATAATGGAATATTCAGCTCGCCTAAAGGAAAAGTACCACAAGGAAGTAGTTCCCGCTTTAACGGAACAGTTCCAGTACAAAAATCATATGCAGGTTCCTAAACTGGTTAAAATCTGTTTGAACCAGGGACTTGGAACTGCTATATCTGATAAAAAAATCATAGACGTTGGCGTAGCCGAAATGACAGCAATTGCTGGTCAGAAAGCTGTTTCAACCAAGTCAAAAAAGGATATCTCCAACTTCAAGTTGCGTAAGAACATGCCGGTAGGCGTTCGCGTAACACTCAGAGGTGAGCAGATGTACGAATTCCTCGACAGGCTTGTTGCTATTGCAATACCACGTGTACGTGACTTCCGTGGAATTAACGCAAAAGGTTTCGACGGCCGTGGTAACTATACGATGGGAATCACCGAACAGATCATATTCCCTGAAGTAGTAATTGATAAGGTTTTGAAAATTAACGGTATGGATATTACATTCGTTACTACAGCCAAAACTGACAAGGAATGCATGGCACTGTTAAAAGAATTTGGTTTACCCTTTAAGAAATAACCTACAATACTATGGCAAAAGAATCATTAAAAGCGAGAGAGGTAAAACGGCAGAAACTGGTAGATAAATATGCTGCCAAACGTGCTGCTCTCAAAGCTGCCGGCGACTATGTTGGATTACAGAAATTACCTAAAAACTCAAATCCGATCCGTCTGCACAATCGTTGCAAAATTACAGGCAGGCCAAAAGGATATATGAGGCAATTCGGAGTTTCGCGTATCAACTTCCGTTTCATGGCTCTCGACGGCTTAATACCCGGCGTTAAAAAAGCCAGCTGGTAAAATAAATACAGAAACAATTAATTATAAGATACAAAATGATCACAGATCCGATTGCAGATTATCTTACTAGAATAAGGAATGCCGTGATGGCCAACCACAGGGTTGTTGAAATTCCTGCATCTAATCTCAAGAAGGAGATAACAAAAATCCTCTTCGACCAGGGATATATTCTTAACTTCAAATTTGAAGAAGATACAAAACCTGGTGTTATTAAGATTGCTCTCAAATATCACCCTGTAACCAAACAATCAGCTATTACGCAGATTGAAAGGGTTAGTAAACCAGGTTTACGCCGCTATGTTGGTAACGACAACCTTCCAAGAGTTCTTAACGGACTTGGAATAGCCATAGTGTCCACATCACACGGACTTATGACTGATAAGGATGCTAAAACCCAAAACGTAGGTGGTGAAGTAATTTGTTACGTTAGCTAATAAAAAGGAGGAAATAAGAATGTCGAGAATTGGAAAATTGCCGATTACGGTTCCTTCCGGAGTTACTATCACAGTGTCAGATAAAAACCTTGTTACTATAAAAGGTGCCAAGGGAGAACTGAAACAACAGGTAGATCCGGATATTATCGTTAAGGTTGAAGATAATCATCTGCTGGTTCAGCGCCCAACCGAACAACAACGTCACCGTTCAATGCACGGTCTGTATCGTTCACTGCTTTTTAACATGGTTAAAGGTGTAAGCGAAGGATTCACAGTTCAACAGGAACTTGTTGGTGTTGGTTATAAAGCAGTAGTAGTTGGTCAGACGATTGAACTGGCGCTAGGCTACTCACACAACTTCTTTTTCGAACTGCCGACCGAAATTCAGGTTAGCTCTGTAACTGAAAGAGGAAAGAACCCCATTATCACAATGGTATCGCACGATAAACAACTTATCGGCCAGGTAGCTGCTAAAATCAGGTCGCTGCGCAAACCAGAACCATATAAAGGAAAAGGTATCAAGTTTGTAGGCGAAGTACTGAAACGTAAAGCTGGTAAATCAGCATCGGATAAATAATCATTGAGAACAGCATAATACTTTTAATCGATGTCATTCAAAGTAGATAAAGAATACAGGAGACTGAAGATCAAGAAACGTGTTCGCAAAACCATTACTGGTAGCGGCGAGCGCCCACGCATGACAGTTTTCCGCAGCAATAAAGATATATATGTACAGTTGATCGATGATCAGTCGGGTACAACATTAGCAGCTGCATCATCACGCGCTAAAGGTATAGCGGATCAAAAAGTTACCAAGAGTGAGCAAGCCAAACTTGTTGGAAAACTAATAGCAGAACGCGCCCTCGAAAGCGGAATTCTGACAGTAGTTTTCGACCGTAACGGTTATCTGTATCACGGTAGAGTTAAAGCCCTGGCTGATTCAGCCAGAGAAGGTGGCATCAAATTTTAATTACAGCTATGGCAAACACAATCACAAACAGAGTTAAATCGAGCGATACCGAATTAAAAGACAGGCTCGTATCCATCCAGCGCGTTACTAAGGTTACCAAAGGAGGTCGTACTTTCACTTTCTCAGCTATTGTTGTAGTTGGAAACGAAAACGGAATTGTTGGTCACGGTCTTGGTAAAGCTAAGGAAGTTCAGGCTGCAATTGCTAAAGGAATTGAAGATGCCAAGAAAAATCTGGTACGTGTACCGGTTATGAAAGGTACAATCCCTCACGAACAGTTAGGTAAATACGGCGGAGCTTTGGTTTTCATGAAACCAGCAGCAGCAGGTACAGGTGTTATCGCCGGTGGTGCTATGCGTGCAGTGCTCGAAAGCGTTGGAGTTAAAGATGTATTGGCTAAATCAAAAGGTTCATCAAATCCTCACAGTGTTGTTAAAGCAACTATCGAAGGACTTTGCCAGCTGAGAGATGCACATTCAGTAGCACAATTGCGCGGAATAAGCATGGATAAAGTATTTAACGGTTAACCACTAAAAATATAGCGCGATGAGAAACGTGAGAATCACACAGATTAAAAGTGGTATTAAACAACCCGAACGTCAGAAACGTACACTACGTGCACTTGGCATCAGCAAAATGAACCGCCCTGTCGATCATGTAGCAACCCCTCAGATAGAAGGCATGATAAAAGCTATCAGCCATTTATTGAAAGTGGAAGAAATTTAATTGTCAATCCCTTTATAGAAAGTATATAACATGGATCTAAGTAATTTAAAGCCGGCTGACGGCGCTACAAAAACTGACAAACGTATTGGCCGTGGCCAGGGATCAGGACGTGGCGGTACATCTACCCGTGGACACAAAGGTGCCAAATCGCGTTCAGGTTACAAACATAAACGTGGTTTTGAAGGTGGCCAGATGCCATTGTTCCGCCGAGTGCCAAAAGGTGGCTTCCGCAATATTAACAGAGTTGAATATACCGGACTGAATATTGATGTGCTTGAAAAACTTGCTGAAACAAGAAATTTGACCGTTATCACTCCTGAAATTCTCAGGGAAAACGGGCTTCTCGGTAAAAATGACCTTCTTAAAATATTAGGTCGTGGCGAACTGAAAGCAAAAATGGACGTAACAGCCAATGCTTTCTCAGCTAAAGCAATCCAGGCAATCGAATCAGTAGGTGGAACTGTCACAAAACTCTGAAATTAATGAAACGCTTCATTCAGACTATAAAAAACATCTATAAGATCGACGAACTTCGTAGAAGAATCGGCTATACTTTAGGCCTTATTCTTATTTACAGGTTTGGTTCGTATGTAACTATCCCTGGTGTTGACCCACAACAGTTGATGGCACTAAAGAGTCAGTCTTCGGGCGGACTTTTAGGCTTGCTTAATATGTTCTCCGGTGGAGCTTTCAGCAATGCTTCCATTTTTGCTCTAGGTATTATGCCTTACATTTCGGCTTCTATCGTAATTCAGTTACTTGGTATGGCTATCCCATACTTCCAGAAACTGCAGAAGGAAGGTGAAAGTGGACGTAAGAAGATAAACCAGATAACACGTTATCTTACTGTAGTAATTACTGCTATGCAAGCTCCGGGTTATATTGCCAATCTTATTTCGCAATTACCTGCTTCCGCTATTACACCTTTCGATGCTACAAATGTTTCATCACCTCCTGTTTTCTTCTGGATTACTTCAGTTGTAGTTTTAGTAGCCGGTACAATGTTCGTAATGTGGTTAGGAGAAAAGATTACTGATAAAGGCTTAGGAAATGGTATTTCACTTATCATTATGGTTGGAATTATAGCACGTCTGCCTTTTGCACTTTTTAGCGAGTTCCTCGCCCGTATGGAGCAAAAAGGGGGTGGGCTTGTTCTTTTCATCGTTGAATTAGTAGTTCTCGTACTTGTTGTTCTTTTATGTATCCTGCTTGTTCAGGGAACCCGAAAAATACCTGTACAATATGCTAAACGTGTTGTTGGTAATAAACAGTATGGTGGTGTTCGTCAGTATATTCCATTAAAAGTTAATGCTGCCGGTGTTATGCCCATTATCTTTGCACAGGCTATTATGTTCCTGCCTTTAACCATTGCTGGTTTTGCTAGCAGCGAAAGCTTACAAGGATTTGCAGCTGCATTTACTGACATAAACGGTTTTTGGTATAACTTTACTTATGCACTACTTATCATTGTTTTTACTTACTTCTACACGGCCATTACAGTTAATCCTAACCAGATGGCTGAAGATATGAAGAAAAACAACGGATTTATTCCTGGTGTTAAACCCGGAAAGAAAACAGCCGATTTTATCGATGGAGTAATGTCAAAAATTACTTTCCCAGGTTCATTGTTCCTCGCACTGGTTGCAATTATGCCGGCACTGGTTGGTATGGCTGGTGTTAGTTCGCAGTTTGCGCAATTCTATGGTGGCACTTCATTACTTATCCTGGTAGGTGTTGTTTTAGATACACTGCAGCAAATTGAAAGCCACCTACTGATGCGTCATTATGAAGGACTCACTAAATCGGGCCGTATCAAAGGTCGCACTGCAGCCGGAGCTTTTTAATCAGTTGTAAAACTGGAATAATGGCCCTGATAAAGACTGAAATAGAAATAGAAAAAATACGTACGAGTTCTTTACTTGTTGGAAAAACGATAGCGGAAGTTGCCAGGCATATAAAGCCAGGAGTTACTACACTTGCTCTCGATAAAATAGCTGAGGAGTTTATCCGCGACCATAAAGCAAAACCTGCTTTTAAAGGATATCACGGATTTCCTGCTACGCTTTGCATATCGGTTAATGAGGTAGTAGTTCATGGAATACCAGGTAAACGCGAACTGAAGGAAGGTGATCTCATTTCAATTGATTGTGGTACCATTATTGATGGGTACTTCGGAGATTCAGCTTTTTCATTCGGACTTGTGCCGGTGGCAGTTGAGTTGGAATTGCTCATGAAACGGACGCACGACTCACTCTTAAAAGGTATTGCTATAATAGCTGCCGGAAAACGTGTGGGTGATATCGGTTACGAAGTTCAGACTTATGTTGAAAGCTTCGGATATACAGTAGTTCGCGATTTGGTTGGGCATGGTCTGGGTTCCAGCTTGCACGAAAAACCGGAAGTCCCTAATTACGGGCGCAAAGGGAACGGTGCAAAACTTGAAGCAGGAATGGTTATCTGTATTGAACCGATGATCAACCTTGGAACCAGGCAGGTAACGCAGGAAAATGATGGATGGACCATCCGCACAATGGATAGAAAACCCTCAGCACATTTTGAACACGCTGTCGTAATACGAAATAACGGAGCTGACATATTGTCGAGTTTCAGTGAAATTGAACAGGTTATTAATCCTGATATACTAATAACAAGGTAATAAATGGCAAAACAACTTGTAATTGAGCAGGACGGCATAGTGAAGGAATCGCTTGGTAATGCAATGTTCCGGGTTGAACTGGAAAATGGGCATATGATCATAGCGCATATATCGGGGAAGATGAGGATGCACTACATTAAAATTCTGGTTGGTGACAGGGTGAAAATTGAAATGTCGCCGTACGACCTGAGTAAAGGCAGGATTAACTTCCGTTATAAATAAAGAATAAAACACCTAAGAAATAACTCAAGCAATGAAAGTTAGAGCATCAGTTAAGAAAAGAACACCTGAATGCAAAATCGTGCGCAGGAAAGGGAGAATCTACGTAATCAACAAAAAGAATCCCAAGTACAAACAAAGGCAAGGTTAATAATTGTGTAATCCCATAAGCTATTAATATATATGGCACGTATTGCTGGTATTGATTTACCAAAAAACAAAAGAGGTGAAATAGGTCTGACCTACGTATTCGGCATTGGCCGCGCCTCAGCCCAGGCTATCCTGGATCAGTGCGGTATCGATCGCAACAAAAAAGTTCAGGACTGGAACGATGATGAGCAGAATAACATCCGCTCGATTATCAACGATAGTTTCAAAGTAGAAGGTGCACTTCGTTCAGAAGTTCAGCTTAACATTAAACGATTGATGGATATAGGTTGTTACCGTGGTGTCCGTCACCGTTTAGGACTTCCGCTGCGTGGACAAAGCACCAAGAACAATGCCCGTACACGTAAGGGTAGGAAAAAGACTGTTGCCAACAAGAAGAAAGCAACGAAATAAGAAAGCATTTAAAGTAAAAATAGTTTTACTATGGCAAAGACCACCAAAGTATCGAAGAAAAGAGTTGTTAAAGTTGAAGCTACCGGAAGAGCATATGTTTCGGCTTCGTTCAACAACATCATAATTTCGCTGACTAACAATGCCGGACAGGTTATCTCCTGGGCATCGGCAGGGAAAATGGGATTCAGAGGCTCAAAAAAGAATACTCCTTATGCTGCCCAGATGGCTGCTACGGATTGTTCAAAAGTAGCTTACGACCTCGGACTCCGCAAAGTTAAAGTTTACGTTAAAGGACCTGGTTCGGGAAGAGAATCAGCCATACGTACACTCCACACCGCCGGCATCGAAGTTACCGAAATTCAGGACATAACTCCATTGCCACACAATGGTTGCAGACCTCCTAAACGCAGAAGGGTTTAATACCGACCTCTTACTTCGATATTTAAGAACAATAAGTTTAATAATACAAAATTAACAAGCTTTATGGCAAGATATATTGGTCCTAAGACAAGGATAGCCAGAAAATTCAAGGAACCTATCTACGGGCCCGACAGTTCATACGAAAAGAAGAACTATCCTCCCGGAATGCACGGACAGAATAAACGCCGGAAAAAACAATCGGAATATGGTGTTCAGCTTAATGAAAAACAAAAAGCTAAATATACCTATGGTATTCTTGAAAAACAATTCAGGAACACATTCGAAAAAGCAACCCGTAAAAAAGGCGTTACCGGTGAAATTCTGTTGCAATTGATCGAATCACGTCTGGATAACGTTGTTTATCGTTTGGGAATTGCTCCTACTCGTGACGGCGCCCGTCAGCTGGTTAATCATGCGCATATTACTGTTAACGGAAAAGTGCTCAATATCCCTTCGTACGAATGTAACAAAGGTGATGTGATAGCTGTTCGTGAACGCGCAAAATCACTTGAAGTAATCCAGAATTCATTACAAGGACGTATCATGCGTTACTCCTGGCTCGAATGGGATGGTGCTACGCTGACCGGAAAATTTATTAACTTCCCGGAACGTGAAGAAATTCCTGAAAACATAAAGGAACAACTCATCGTTGAATTGTATTCGAAGTAATTTATTATCTTGCATTATTTTTAAAAAAAAGACTTTATGGCTATTTTAGCATTCCAGAAACCTGATAAGGTTATCATGATACAGGCTGACGAGTTTGATGGAACTTTTGAATTCCGTCCTCTCGAACCTGGCTTTGGTATCACAATAGGTAATGCACTGCGCAGAATTTTACTTTCTTCACTGGAAGGATATGCTATTACATCCTTACGCATCGACGGAGTTGAACATGAATTTTCATCGGTAAAAGGCGTTGTTGAGGATATAACAGACGTGATTCTGAACCTGAAAAAAGTCAGATTCCGTAAACAAATTGAATCGGAAGAAAGCGAAAAAATCAACTTCACCGTTACTGGTAAAGATACTTTCACCGCTGGCGATATAGCCAAACACCTTTCGATTTTCCAGGTTCTGAACCCTGAGATAGTTATCTGTCACATGGAGCCTTCGGTAAAATTGAATGTTGAGATAAGCGTTAACAAAGGCAGGGGATATGTACCAGCTGAGGAAAACAAAATTCCTACGGCACACATTGGTACAATCTTTATGGATTCGATCCATACGCCTATCAAGAACGTGAAGTTCAGCATGGAAAACTACCGTGTAGAACAGAAAACTGACTACGAGAAACTGATCCTGGAAATTAAAACTGACGGATCAATTCATCCTAAAGATGCATTGAAAGAAGCCGCAAGGATTCTGATCCATCACTTTATGCTCTTCAGTGATGAGAAAATCACACTGGATATTGAAGAAAAAGCTGTAGCTGAAGAATTTGACGAAAACACACTTCACATCCGTCAGTTACTCAAAACCAAGTTGGTGGATATGGACCTTTCGGTACGCGCCCTCAACTGCCTTAAAGCTGCCGATGTTGAAACCCTCGGCGAACTGGTAGCTTTTAACAAAAACGACTTATTGAAATTCCGCAATTTCGGTAAAAAGTCGCTAACCGAACTGGAAGACCTGGTTAAAACCAAAGGACTCGAATTCGGAATGAATGTTGCGAAGTACAAATTAGATAAGGAATAAGCGAAATGAGACATCAGAAATCAATAAATCACCTGGGACGTACCAGTACTCATCGCGCAGCAATGCTTTCCAATATGGCAAGCTCGCTGATCATGCACAAACGTATCAGTACTACCATTGCAAAAGCAAAGGCACTTCGCGGATATGTAGAGCCATTGATCACACGCGCTAAAATAGATTCAACTCACTCACGCCGTGTAGTATTCAGCTACCTGCAGGATAAAGAAGCTGTAACTGAGCTGTTCCGCGATATTTCAGTTAAAGTTGCTGACCGTCCGGGTGGATATGTTCGCATACTCAAAACAGGTTTCCGTCTGGGTGACAATGCTGATATGTGTATTATCGAACTGGTTGACTATAACGAAAACCTGTTAACTGCAAAAGACACAACTGCCAAGAAAGCTGTTCGCCGCCGTAAACCAGCTGCTAAAAAAGCAACTGATGCCGCTGTTGACGCTCCTGTAGCTGAAAAAGCGCCTAAAGCAAAAGCTCCTAAAGCAGTAGCCGAAGCTGTTGAAGTAGTCGAAGCAGAAGAAGTAGCTGAAACACCAGCTGTTGAAGAAGCTAAAGAAGACGAAGCTGAAGCAAAATAAATAAGATTCAGACAATGAATTCTATAGAAGGATAAAGTGAAGATCTCTTTGCTTTATCCTTTTATCATTTTCTGAACATTCTAATGAGATATTGTGTTAATTTTATAATGCGATAATTTGATAATGTGCTAATTAAATAATGTGCTAATGCGATAATGAAATATTATATTAATGTGACAAGGGAAAATAAAACTTTTAAAGCAATTAGCACATTGCCACATTAGCATATTATCTCATTAACCAACTCCTAAAACCTTAAATAACAATATATGAGTCAGATAGTAAACATTACAAGCCGCCAGATTTTGGATTCGCGCGGCAATCCTACCGTTGAGGTAGATGTATTCACTTCGAACGGCGTAATGGGCCGTGCAGCTGTTCCATCAGGAGCTTCAACCGGTATTCATGAAGCCTGCGAGCTTCGCGATGGCGACAAAGCCATATACAACGGTAAAGGTGTTCTGAAAGCTGTTCAGAATGTTAATAAAGTAATTGCCGAAGAATTGAAAGGATACTTCGTTACCGAGCAAAACGAAATCGATGCTAAAATGATCGAACTCGATGGTACTCCTAACAAATCGAATCTTGGTGCAAACGCTATTCTTGGAGTTTCACTTGCTGTTGCAAATGCTGCCGCACAGGAATCGAGCAGTTATTTATTCCGCTATGTTGGAGGCGTTAATGCAAATACACTTCCTATCCCGATGATGAATATCATCAACGGCGGATCGCATGCTGATAACAGCATCGATTTCCAGGAATTCATGATCATGCCTGTTGGCGCTCCTTCGTTCAGCGAAGGATTACGTATGGGTGCCGAAGTTTTCCATAGTTTAAGCGCTGTTTTGAAAAAAGGTGGTTATTCAACTAATGTTGGTGACGAAGGCGGATTTGCTCCTAACCTGAAATCCAATGAAGAAGCTATCACTGTTATTCTTCAGGCTATCGAAAAAGCTGGTTACAAACCAGGTATTGATGTATTTATCGCTCTTGATCCTGCATCAAGTGAATATTTCATTGAAGAAGAGAAAATGTATCACCTGAAAAAATCAACCGGTGAAAAACTAACTTCATCACAGATGGTTGACTATTGGAAATCCTGGACAGATAAATATCCTATCATTTCCATTGAGGATGGTATGGCAGAAGACGATTGGGATGGCTGGAAACTGATGACCGATGTTATGGGTAAGAAAATTCAGCTTGTTGGTGATGATTTGTTTGTTACCAATACCAAGCGTTTGCAAATGGGAATTGATAAAGGCGTTGCCAATTCAATTCTTGTAAAAGTAAATCAAATTGGAACCCTCACCGAAACCATCGATGCCGTAAATATGGCATACCGCAATTCATACACCGCTGTTATGAGTCATCGTTCAGGTGAAACTGAAGATACAACCATTGCTGACCTGGCGGTTGCACTCAATACCGGCCTAATTAAGACCGGTTCAGCAAGCCGTACGGATCGCATTGCCAAATACAACCAATTGCTCCGTATCGAAGAGATATTAGGAAGCAACGCTCGCTACCTGGGTAAAGATTTCAAATACGCCAGATAGTTTGACAATTTACAATTTGACGAAAAGCCGGATATTATTTCCGGCTTTTCGTTTTTAGAAAAAGGATACTTAATTTATTAAAGTTTCCGGTTACGAACTGTGATATGCGGAATAAATGAATATCTTTGTTATTCTCTTTCGCAAAATGCAGATCGTTAAGAATAGCTGATCCTCTCTGAACCTGATCAATTCCTAAAATACAATTATATATGCCTCAGGAAATCGAACGAAAGTTCCTTGTCAAGGAAGGATATAAGCAATATGCTTTTACGCAAACCCGAATAACCCAGGGATATCTGTCATCAGTTCCCGAGCGTATAGTGAGGGTTCGGACCAATGGAGATAAAGGATTTCTAACGATAAAAGGCATGTTAAGCCTTTCCGGTATGAGCCGGTATGAATTTGAAAAGGAGATTCCTTTAAATGAAGCTAATGAATTACTCGCTTTGTGTGAGCCCGGAATTATTGATAAAACCCGTTACCTGGTTCAGGTAGGGAAATTTACATTTGAGATTGATGAGTTTTATGGTGAAAACGAAGGCCTCGTCATAGCCGAAATTGAACTCAGTTCAGAAGAGGAATTGTTTGATATCCCGCTCTGGCTTGATAAAGAGGTAACCGGCGACAGGCGTTATTATAACTCAAAACTAGCTAAGAATCCATTTTCGAAATGGTAAAGAACCGGATTCCATATCAATGAAACCCGGCTATTTCGTTCCATTATAATTTTTCCAGTATATAATTTATCATTCGTGTATAGAGATGGTAGGTTGTATTTCCACCATAAATACCATGATTCCGGTTGGTATACAACTGCATTTCAAATTGTTTATTGGCTTGTACCAGTCGTTCGGTAAATTCCATGGTATTCTGAACATGCACATTGTCGTCAGCAGTTCCGTGGCAAATCAGGAAATTGCCTTTGAAATCGGCAGCAAAATTAAGTGGTGAGTTCTGCTCGTAACCATCCGGGTTTTCCTGGGGAGTACGCATAAAGCGCTCTGTGTAGATATTGTCGTAATACCGCCAGTTGGTAACCGGGGCAACTGCAATTCCTGTTTTAAACACACCATTGCCTTTCACCATGCAGGATGAAGAAATATAGCCGCCAAAACTCCAGCCCCAGATACCGATACGGGTTGCATCAACAAAAGGCAGCGATCCGAGATATTTGGCAGTTTCAATCTGGTCGATAGTTTCGTATTTGCCTAACTGCAGGTAGGTCATTTTGCGGAAAGATTCACCGCGGCCACCCGTTCCCCTGCCGTCAACACAAACCACAATATAACCAAGCTGCGCAAGATATTCTTCCCATCCCAGATCCCAGTTATCAAGAGCACTCTGCGAATTAGGGCCGCTGTATTGAGTCATAAAGACCGGGTATCTTTTTGCCGGATCAAAGCTGGGTGGTTTCAGCATCCAGCCATTAAGATTAACATTTTCAGAAGTATTAAAATTGAAGAATTCCCTGTTATTGAATTTGTATTCCTTCAATTTATCAACCAGCATTTTACTGTCATCCAGAACTCTCACGGATTTGCCTTTTGAGTTGTAAAGTGTAGTTGCAGATGGTGTTTTTACATTAGAGGAAGCAATTGTATAGTATTTAAAACCTTCGCTGAATTTTGCGGAATTTGTTCCTGTAGAATTGGAGAGTTTCTTCTTTCCTGTGCCATCCCATTTGATGCAATAAACCTCGCGCTGATATGGTGTGGGTTCAGCGGAAGTATAATAAATCAGTTTGTTTTTCACATCACAGCCATTAAACTCTGTTACGTCGAAGTTGCCTTTTGTAACCTGGGACTCCAATTCTCCCTGCATGGTATACAGGTAGATGTGAGCAAATCCGTCACGCTCACTCCTCATGGTGAAATGGGTTTTATCATCAAGGAACTGTATATCATCAAAATAATTCTCGTCGAGATAATATTTATTGGTTTCCGTGAGTAGAACCTGGGTTTTCCCTGTAGCCGGGGCAGCCAGCAGAATTTCCATTTTATTCTGAATACGATTTAGCCTGAATATAGCCAGTTGGCCCGGATCTTGCGTAAAACGGATACGAGGAATATATAAATCGGTTTCAGTCCCGATATCCATAGTTTGCTTTTCGGCGGTTGCTACATTATACGTATGGACGCTTACAATTGAATTGGCATCACCGGCTTTCGGATATTTGAATGTTTCAACACCCGGATAGAGTTTGTTTTCATCCAGTGCTGGTTCCTGTCCCTGGAACAATGTCATGCTGAATTGCGGTACATGGCTTTCGTCGAAACGTACCCATGCAATGTATTTCCCGTCGGGCGACCATTCAAATGCTTTGTTAAATTCAAATTCTTCTTCGTAAACCCAGTCAGGAATACCGTTGATAATATAATTGAACTTACCGTCGTTTGTAATTTGTGTTTCATTGCCTGTTACCAGGTCAGTATAAAACAGGTTGTTTTTACGTACAAAGGCGATCTTGCTTCCATCAGGCGAGAAAGTTGCTAATTGTTGTTTTCCGTTCGCTGAGACAGGTGTGATGGTTTGTTTCGCAATATCATAAACAAAATAGTTGGCGGTAAATGAACGTCGATAAATGGCTTCTTTATCCGAAAGTAAGAGGATTTTGGTTTCGTCAGCATTAAAACTGTAATCGCCGAATGATTTAAGCTCTTCGTTACTGACCTTTGCCAGATCAAGTAGCGTATTTACTGTTTCGCCTGTTTCGTAGCTATGCACAACCAGTTTGGTGCCACGGCCTTCGGCAACACTATAGGTTTCCCCATCTTTCATTGACCTGAAGCCACGAACGCCAGGAGAATAAAAGGTGTAATTCTTAAAAAAATCATCAAACTCAAATTGTTTTGTGCCGTTTTGCGCACTTGCGTTTGAAGTTGTAAAAATGCAGAAAGCAAGAAATGCCAGGCTTAAAAAAGTGTTTTTCATTTCAAAAAAGTATTTGATGTCAAAAGTATAATATTCACCTGACCTAATAGAGTTTCAGGAGAAAAAAGCAGTAAAAATAGTAGAAACCGGTCTGAAATAAATCAATTTAGCATTAATCGGAATATTCCTTTAAAAAGAAAGGATAAAATACTACTTTTGCATACTCATCAGCGTTGTTAGCTCAGTTGGTTTAGAGCACCGCCTTGACAGGGCGGGGGTCACTGGTTCGAATCCAGTACCACGCACTTATTAATTATTTTGTTTCGGAATTTTTATCTGAATATTTTATTGTAGTTGATGATACACTAAGTAGTTGATGATACACTAAAAAGTATCTCTTTGCTCAAATAGCTTAACAATACTTGCATCGTTAGTTAAACAAACAAAACTATTTTTCTGTATGTATGGAATTAATGTGTAATTTTACCGTTTTCCAGATGTATTCAATTGAGCCTATTGTGTTGAATATCAAACTTTAATATCTGAGTAGCCAAATGAGAACGCTAAAGTTTGTCTTATTTATTCTGGTAAGCCTTATTGCCTTGGTCATTATTAACCTGGCTTTTATGCGTTTGCTAAACTGGACAATTGAACGGACGGACCATTGGTATAGAAATCTGCATATATTTTACTTTATTTTGCTTATCCCTGTATTTTGGGGAACGATCTGGGGGATATTTAAGTTATCTGCTATTGGTATAACCGCCTTGCTGATTCCAGTTTCTCCGGATAAAAAATTCTCTCTCTACACACTGGGAATCTTTTCGCTGATAAATTGTTTCGCGCTCATTATTCATTATTGGGTACGCAATGTGCATTATTCCTGGAAAGTAATACTCATGTCAATGATCATTACCGCGTTTATCGTCGATTTTTCAATTTCCATCATTATGGTATTTTCGAAAAAGGAAAGCCATGAATTTATCGAATAACAAACCGGTATCCTTTTAAAAGAGAGCATTATCGGTATGAATCTGAATAGAAATTTGTAGCTATTTCTTTGCAGTAATGCTTGGGTTGAATCCATCGAATCTGAATAGTAAACCTCTTAAACCTGTTGACTTCTCAATTTCAGATTAAAAATCTGAAAGGATTTTTAATTCTCTTAACGGATTTATCCGGATAGTGAACAAGAAACTCCGGTGAATTCAGAACTGAATTTATTTTTTCAACGGTTGTCATACTATCAACAAACCAGATTTTCAGTACAGGACCACTCTCAGTAAAAGTAGTTTGTATCCGGACAATCCCGTCGTCATTCGAAGTATGTGATACCAGGAAGGGTATCCATTTCTGCATTTCGGGATCAGCAGCCTGTTCGAAAGGGAGTTCATATACCAGCATCCTATCTTCTGTATAACTTTCATATTTATTAAAGGCAACATCTGTAGTTGGGATAAACATAGAAAGAAATTCGAAGGCAGGAATCTCTCCTGCGGTATTGCCGGTCTCATTTACTACGAAACCTGTTTTAACCGAGGTTTCATCTTTTCCCTCACCCATAACAAGTGCTTCCTTTGACACTGCTTTCCTGATGTTATTTTCATCAGTAAGTGCGGCATCATAATAGATGGTAGCCTGAACCGGTTCGCCAAAACGGGTGCTGAGTGCATAGACTCCTTTATCCTTGCGTAAAAGTTCGCCAAGGTAAAACTGATCGTTTGGATCAAAACAGCGGTCTACGCCAAATTTCACAAAGCTTACCATTCCTGTTGCTTTCCCTTTAAAGTTAAGTAATTCGGAGAGAGGAGAGAAGATCGCTTCTTTTACAGCTTCCTCACTAATAATTGTTTTGTCGAAATAAACCACAACCCGATGATGCTTAACGAAAGTTTCAACCCCCAAAATACCTGTGATTTCCTTCATGTGGTTGGCAAAAGAGCGTGAACTGCCAAAGCATTTAATGTTTTTAAGCCCATCCATACGGACTTCCTGCACATTTTTGCCATTTATATCACCCCAGTTTTCACTGATGGTAGGCAATTCGTAGTATGTAGCGATGGTTATCGCGGCGGCAGTAAGAATAACAGTTGCCACAGCAGGCAACCAACTCAGGTTCCTTTTATTGATGGTAAGTGCGCCCTTTTCAGGACATTTCACAACGCAATCGACACATAAATGGCAATCGATATGATCCACTGTTTCAACGGTTGAAATTTGTATTGCCATCGGACATTTTTTGTCGCAGATACGGCAATGCGTGCAAAGATCATCGTTGCGGGTTATGCGCAGGGATGGGAAAATAAAGAATTTCAATGTGGTAGCTTCAAAAACATAAGCCATCAGGCATAAAGTTCCCAACAGCCAGGGCCAGGGAATGACAAGCCCGCCAACATTGGTTAATAATACCCAAAGCAAAGTAATAGTAGCTGCTGGAAACGCATAAACAGCCAGGTTGGTTATGGCTCCTAGCGGGCACAGATACTTACACCAGAACTGGCGGATGAAGAACGATCCGGCAATAGTAAGTACCATGGCAGGTATGGCATACCAAAGTACCACATCGCCGCTGAACCCGGTAAAGCCTGCATAAAAAGGGTCGAATTTCCGGCAAAATAATTCACTTGCGGTTACCGTAGAATAGAACGTGATAAACAGAAGTACATATTTGAAAACCCGGAGTATCCTGTCGGTATTTCCGCTTAAGGTGATCTGCATCCTGGCTTTTCGGCCTAATGAACCCATCCATTCAGTAAAAGTTCCGATCGGGCAAATATAGCTGCAGAAGAGTTTGCTGAACAGTACCACTGCCAGGATCAACGCAATTCCCAACCCGATTTGTACTGTAGTCATTGAACAGGCCAGGGAATGAATAGAAAAATAACTTGCCAGTGATTGCATTCCGCCAAACGGGCAATACGCTTCAAAATCAGGGCTATAGCTTTTATCCAGCAGAGGGCGTATAAGCATATAAATAAGGAATACAAATATTCCCCACTGAAGCGTAATGCGGTAATAATTTACGGGAGATTGTTTTTTAGCCATAATAAGGAGTTGATATTAAAGTTCATCAGGACTGCAATAAAAATGTTGTGCGAATTTATAAAATAGTGCCCAGCAACTCAGTGTTAAACGCAATTTAGAACAAGTCTACCTTCATACTGTGCCGTGCCTTTGCCAGGTTGTACCTGCAGGAACAATTTAAAATAGTATCTTTGAAAACTCAACGCTATCAGCTGGATGAAAATCGATTTAAGGTATTTCTTTTCTTTCTTATTGTTGGTAAGCTACTTCTCACAGGCTCAGCAGATAGAAGTAAATCAGAAAAAGCCTGTTTATCAACATCATGATGCCAATAAAAGAGCGGATACCGTTTTACGGGTTATGTTCTACAATGTTGAGAACTTATTTGATCCCAGGGAAGATAGCATAACCTCAGATGAAGAATATCAGCCTACCGGCATGCGCGGCTGGACAAGCAGTCGCCTGAAACAAAAGCAGATAAATATTTCGAAAGTAGTACTCGCTGTTGGAGGCTGGGAACCGCCTGACCTGATTGGATTTTGTGAAGTTGAAAATTTCAGGGTTTTGTATGGGTTAACAAATTATACGGCGCTGAAAAATTTTGGCTACAAGATTATTCATTTTGATTCACCCGATCCACGAGGTATAGATGTAGCTTTACTGTATCGTCCAGAGAAATTCAGGGTATTGCAAAGCAAACCAATACGGATTCGTTTCCCCTTTGATACAGCCTCACGCACCCGTGATATTCTGTTCGTCAGAGGAATTGCCTGTAAGCGCGATACGATAAATATTTTTGTTAACCACTGGCCATCGAAGTTTGGCGGGGCAATGGCAACAATTCCCAAAAGGAATTATGTGGCCTCTGTGATGCGAAAATTGGCAGATTCGCTTTTGTCTGTAAATCCAAACGCTAATATTCTTATCATGGGCGACTTAAACGAATCGCCTTACGAAGAAGGTGTTGGTAAAGTGCTCCGCGCAAAAATGGATTCATTGAATCTGGCTCCTGATGATCTTTATAATCTGCTGGCTGGTGCCGGTCTTTCGTGGAATAGGGGAACTATTAAATTTCATGAAACCTGGGATGCCATTGATCATATGATTGTTTCACGTCCACTGCTTTCGAAAGCTACACCTCATAGCCTTCATATTTTAGATGCGCCGTTTTTATTACAGGACGATGAAGCCTGGTTTGGTAAAAAACCATTCCGCACATATTATGGCGCTAAGTATATTGGTGGATTTAGTGACCATCTACCGGTTTATATGGATTTGAAATTTTAATGAAGTAATACAAGCAGTCATCGTAAACAAAAAAATAACTTTAATCACCAGTTGACATGAAACAAAAGCTTTCTGTTTATAACTTAACTATTGCAGTAATACTTGTGTTGATCCTGGTTATCGGCTCACTACTGATTTTTGTAAATCCGACCCCAAAACGTCCGCATAAATCTGATGCTGTTATGAATGAACAACCTGTAATTGCCTCAAAGCCGGTTTTTCGTAAGGATGGTGAACTTCGTTTCCTGGATGGGAAAACTAATAAAGTGATTACCCAAATTAACATCGAAGTAGCTGATAATGATGCTGAACGAGCGCAAGGCCTGATGTACAGGGATACAATGGACGAAAATGCCGGAATGCTTTTCCTGATGGAAGCGGAGGAACCTCAGGCTTTCTGGATGGAAAATACTATTATTTCACTCGATATCCTATATGCAGATGCCGGGAAACGGATTGTAAGTATTCAGAAGAATTGCAAACCCTATTCAACCGACCAGATCCCATCCATAAAACCAGCTTTATATGTAGTCGAGGTCAATGCGGGATACACTTCGAAATACAATATTAAAGTTGGAGATGTTATTTCTTTCTGATTCCCAGGACCCAGGAAGCCTGAAACCTGAAATCAGAAATCAGAAATTGGGAAATAGACCCCATTGGCCTAAAGATCTACAATATACGCTCCCGTATCCTTTACGCTATAAGCGGGCAGTCCTGCTTTTCTGAACTCAGTCATCCACTTTCTGGTTCTGTAATATGAATTTGATCCGTCAATAATTATACATTCGGGGTCATACAATTGTTTCAGAACACTGACCTGGAGTTTCGGATTATTCGTTATTACCAGGTAGTCAACTTTTAGTTTTCGGAACCTGCCATTAATTTTAGGTAAGCTGTCGATTATAACAATCCGTTTGTTGTGGAACAGGAAATTGTTTTTCCAACCATGAAGTGTATTTCCCCCTTTATGAAGACGTTGGCCTAAGTCTGCAATGGTGTCAAGCGCGTATTTATTCACCGTAGAAAATCCGTAAAGATTTTTTGCGCCGTCAAGCCGAAATTTAATGGCTGTCTTATCTGAAAGTAACTTAGAGTCAGCCAGCAGTATTTGCTGCTTTCCGTTTATTAATCCAATTGCAGACTGCTTACTACTATTGTAAAAAATGATTTTTTGTTGCTTTTGGCGCTTCATCTCGGTTGATGAAAAGCTGATCGAAAGTATCAGCATAAAGCTTAATGATAAATATAACCATTCCTTTCTTTTTAAGAAAAAGAGTAGCAAGATCGAAACAATAATCAGGTAAATCAAGATTGTTTCCTTCGAAAATACTGAAGAGATATGCAGAACAGAATGAGGTAACTGCTCAATATATTCCACGCAATAATTCATGATATATAAGAGAAAATTGGTGATAATTCCAAAAAAATTACTCACTGCCGGGATAAATGAAGTTAACAGTACCGCAATTCCGGATAAGATGGCAAGGAACGATATATCAATGGCTGCCAGGTTTGCTGGTATAAAATAAACCGGGAACTGATGAAAATACATCAGGGCTAATGGAGCTGATGCAATCTGTGCCGCTATAGAAACGGATATAAGTCCCCAAACGTGAGCCACAATCTTGTTGGCTGGATGCCATAAACCGGCAATCGGTTTGTTGATGAAAACAATGCCCAGGATAGCAATATAGGATAGCTGGAACCCGATATTGTTGATCATAAGAGGATCGATCAGCAACAGTACGATGGCTGATACTGATAGAGAATTTACAATATGCACATTTCGTTTGCTGGCGTTGCCGATTGAGATAAATGTGAACATGGCGGCAGCTCGCATTACCGAAGGTGACAATCCGGTTAGAAATGCATAGGCCCATATTATTAACAGAATGATGGTGGTTTTTACAATGATGATGAGGCTACTCTTCTTCATGAAAGCTAGCAGGAAATTGATAGCGATGAAGATGACTCCCACATGTAATCCTGAAACACTTAAAATATGCATAACTCCCGAACCCGAATAGGCTTGAAGCGTTTCGTTATCAAGCATATCATTTTGTCCAAGTAATAACGCGGATGCGACAGCGAATTCTCGTCCTTTAAGCCCGTTTTCATTCAGGATGGAAACAAACTTTCCGGAAATCTGGTTTGCTGTCCGGAAAAGATTGAAGCCATGAGGTTGCTCAATAATCTTCCAGGAAACAGTGTTCATGTAAACCTGGTGATAAACGTTGTTGGTTGCCATGTACTTCCTGTAATCAAAAGCTCCCGGATTTTGCGGCGGGCTTATCGCCTGTACATCAGCTGAAAAAGCAATCAGGCTGCCTTCCGCAGGAGGTTTATTTATTGAATCTTTGGCAAAATAGGTTAGTATCCGGCCTTCCGCTTCAATAATTGCATTTCCTTTTTTGATTCCTTTTATACTTAGAATTGTCTTAAAACTATGATCTTTTTCCTGCAAAGGTTCAATTACAGAAGCAATAAAAATGCCTTTGGTTTGCATCTTTGAGAAATGATCTGATCGCAGAATTTCTTTGTTTAGTATAACAGAGTTATATCCTGTTACAAAGAGGAATGAACTCACAATAACACCAAAAAGTAAGCGGTTAACAAAACGCAGTTTGTTGAAATGAATTACTCCGCAAGCGATTGAAAGTACTAACAGGCTTATCCAGATTATCAGAGTGATTTCGCTGGTAGCTGAAATTGCCAAACACACAATTATCCCAGCCAGAAATGGCAGCAATATTCTCACCATTGGATACAGGTGGCGGTATTGCATGATTAAGTGTCTTTAAATCAATGTTAAAGGTAATGATTAATCGACTAAATCAATTGTCTAGGCTTTAAAAAAATGAATAATTATGGGTAAAAAAATTGTAACGTCCTTAAGGGTTCGTGTAAACCCGTATACTTGCTTTTCTGCCAATATTCAATGCATTTGGCGACTGTAAATTTGGGAGACAGAATATCGGTAGAAAGTTGAATGTGTACGTAGAAAAGTCCCTACGGGATGAAATATATGTTGTGTTGAAAGTATGAGCTAAATCAGCAAAGCTTCTATAAACCAGTTTCAACCTAAAATTAAGGAAAAATATCCGGTTTCAACTTTTATGCTTTTTCCCGGAGGTTTTCAACCATAATGGCAGCCGCCCTGTCCGACGCTCCCGGAGCTCCTACAAGTTTTCGCAGTTCACTATAATCATTCAGCATTTTTGTACGGGCTTCGCCATCCGGCAGAATGACAGCAAGTTCCCGGCTCAGCGTATCGGCTGTAAATCTGTATTGTATCAGTTCTGTAACTGATTTGCGATCCAGGATCAGGTTTACAAGTGAAATATACTTGACTTTTACCACAAGCCAGGCAACTAATGCGGTAAGAAAACTAAACCGGTAGCAAACAACCTCGGGTACGCCAAGCATTGCTGTTTCGAGGGTTACAGTTCCTGATTTAACGGCTGCCGCGCGCGAAACCCTGAGCAGGTCATACGTTTCGCCATAAACTACTTTTACAGGCGTATTTTTAATCAGTTTCGAATAGAATTTTTCGCCAAGCGTAGGTACTCCAGCTATTACAAATTGGTAATCGCTGAAACGTTCAGCCGTTTTAAGCATAAATGGAAGAATGCGATGCAATTCCTGTTTACGGCTGCCCGGGATAAGCGCAATAATTGGCTTAACACCTAAATTATGCTTCCTTCGAAATGCCGATTCATCAATTTTTGAATTCAGATCAATAGAATCAGGCATCGGATGGCCGGTAAACTCAACTTGGTATCCGTATTTTGCATGGAAATCCTTTTCAAATGGCATTATTACAAAAGCCAGGTCAGTATTGCGGTGAAGTTCATGAACACGGTATTTTTTCCATGCCCATATTTGCGGTGAAATATAATAAAATACTTTATATCCTTTTGCTTTGGCGAATTTGGCAATACGCATATTGAACCCCGGGTAATCAACCAATATAACAGCGTCGGGACTCCATTCGGTAATGTCGTCTTTACAGAATGCGATATTATTGAGAATAGCACTCAGATTTTGAATTACTTCCAGGAAACCCATAAAAGCCAGCTCCCGGTAATGCTTTACAATTGTACCTCCGGCTTCTTCCATTTGTTCCCCACCCCAGCAACGGAATTCAGCCTGCGGATCACGCTTCTTTATCCCGTTCATAAGTTTGGCCGCATGCAAATCGCCTGATGGTTCGCCCGCAATGATGTAGTACTTCATTGAAAAGAGTTGTGTCTGATTAAAATGGGAGGGCAATATTACTATTCTTCAGGAACAGGAAAAATATAAGTACCAGTATTCCCGAAACTAGAATAAGCCCCTTTGCGGTGCTTACAAAATTTAATTTCAATATGTAGTATCTCATCAAAACTATGTTAACCGCTATGCCAAGAAGAAACATATTTATCAGGCGGGTTTCACCTAAGATCAAGAGATTAACCTGTATCAATCTTACCAGTACAGCAAAAATCAAAGCAACCGGCACCGGTATAAGTATTCCTAGCAACAGCCCGAGCGATAATTTGTCCCTGTTTAACCAATTTTTCATTTCCATATTTAGCTAATTAAGCTTCCAGATTCCATCCTTTTATTGTGTCAATCATGTGGTGCGCTGTAAGATCGATCTGCACCGGTACCACTGTAACGTAATTGTTGTTGAGAGCCCAATGGTCATTGTCTTCACCTTCATCAAGGTTTACAAAATCTCCTCTGAGCCAGTAATAATCGCGTTTATGCGGATCTTTACGCTCATCAAAATTCTCATCCCAGAATGCCTTTGCCTGCCGGGTTACTTTTATGCCTTTAAAAGGACTGCCATTGAGTGCCGGAATGTTAACGTTTAAACAAATCCCATCAGGAAGACCATTTTTCAACACACTTGATGCAACCGATGAGATCACTTTCCCGCAATGGCTAAAATCAGCGTCATGCATATAATCGTTCAGGGAAAAACCGATGGAAGGAACATTCTCCATCGCGCCTTCAATTACAGCAGCCATAGTGCCTGAATACAGAATATTGATGGAAGCATTACTTCCGTGGTTGATTCCTGAAACAATCAGGTCCGGCTTACCGCGCAGAACTACTTTTTCACCCAGTTTAATACAATCGGCTGGGGTTCCGTTACAACTGTATTCACGGTATCCTGGGGTTTCAGCAAGCTTATGAAGACGTAAAGGTGACTGGATTGTAACCGCATGCCCCATCGCCGACTGTGGTTTGTCGGGCGCAACCACCACCACATCTCCAAGAGGGCGAATAGTTTCAATCAGGAAACGAATTCCGGGAGCGTGTATGCCGTCGTCGTTTGTGATCAGTATTATTGGTTTTTTCATATTCGCTCTTATGTAAATTAGGTTGAGATTGAGGTAAAAGTAAAGGTAAAGGTAAAGGTAAAGGTAAAAGTAAAGGTTTAGCTTTTATCCGCTCAGCCTCAGCCTCAACCTCAACCTTAACCTTAACCTTTTTGAATTTCTATTCAGTTATTTTTTTATCACTAAATCATTTAAATTGAGTGCTAATTAGATGCCATAAAATTAAGGTGCAGGTTCAACGCCTGTTTCGTGGCTATTTTTATTTCCGGCTATGGTAGTAACACCAGCTGAAACAACAAATTTCATTACTTCGGTAGAGTTTGCATTCAGTGGTTTTATATTTGCTGCAGGAACAATAAATAAGCTACCGGAAAAAGCATAGGAAAAAGGCATATAAACAGCTACTTTGCCTGATTCAATTCCCAGGGCTGAAAGATCGTGCTGAGTTACAAATCCTATTTTTTCCAGGTCCGAATCCTTACTCATTCTAACAAGCACAGGTTCCGTAAATTTTTTTTCCTTCCCAACAAACGCCGACATAAAATCTTTGATCGAGGTATAAATAATTTTCACCAGCGGTGCACGGCTGATAAAGTCGTCGATGGCACTCAACATAGGCCTTATCAGGATTGAACTTCCCAGGACTCCAATCAACGTGATAAAGGTTAAAATAATTATAATACCAAGCCCGGGGATTTTAAAGCCAATCAGGTTAGTAAGATCCTGCAAAAGTAAACCATCGATATACTGAAAAGTAACTACAATGGCGTATATGGTAATGGCTACCGGCGACAAAAGCAATAGCCCCTGAAGGAAGTAACGGATAAGCTTGTTCATATTGGTTTTTAATTGAGGTGCAAAATTAGGCATTAAATTGCATATTGCAACCTGTGGATAGGATTCGGTTCATATAGGTTCTCATATTTTCTGACGCGTGTCAAGGAGCTAAATATTCAGATGAACCGATTAATATTTAAATTTCTGAAGTTTACTATGAATTTATTTAATGTGCCTTTGAAGTTAGGAGTGAAAAGATTCGAACGCTTTCGTCAGAAAATAAAATACATGTAAATGGGGGAGCTGTACACGAACAAATGTCAATAGTTGACGAATTTATATTATTCTATGAAGCAACTCCGGAAATGATAATTGTTCATATACTGTGGAATGGCAGGCAGAACCTTTATCAGTTGAAACTTGAGTAATAGCAAGACCGCTACTTGCGTGACTCAGGAATACAAGTGTGAGCAAAAAAGACGCAAACGAGGAATAATTTATGGATAATATGAACTGTTCACGTTATAAAATAAGACGAATAGATACCTGGGATATGAGAAAAACATATGTGCTTTAAATAGTTTTCAACTACTTGTGAAATTTGATAAAAATGTTAGTACTTTTACTTAAACAAATATGTATATCATAATTAATATTTTTAAATGAATTTATTTCAATCTCATATTTTTGAATTTCTAAAACAATTTATTTGCTCAAGTATCTGTTTTCTAGCTTCTTCATTATACCTTCTCAAAGAAAACAAGTGTTGTTTATCAGAAAACAAATCACAAAATTCTAAGGCACATCCTTATCGGAATTTTTTGCATTGGCAATTATACTGTCACCGAGGTAAGGATGTGCCTCCGTAAGTT
This sequence comes from Bacteroidales bacterium, assembly GCA_030654075.1. Lineage (GTDB taxonomy): Bacteria > Bacteroidota > Bacteroidia > Bacteroidales > UBA4417 > UBA4417. The sequence continues at coordinate 44,962 of JAURYB010000187.1, forward strand.
TTTCTTCTTTTTGAGCAAAGACCTATAGTTGAAAATCATTAAGAAGTGAGATTTTAAATTTTGTACTATTAAATATAAAAAAATGAAATCTAAAAATAGTAACATACAGCTCTTTGTCATGCTAATTTCTTTAATTGCATTAACCCTAAATAGTTGCAAAAAAGAAAGTGACACAAATTTAACTGTGCAGGAAATACAAAAGAGTGTTCCCACACCAGAAAAAATGAGATCATTACATCATTATAGTACTGTTTATTATTGTGGTGATCCCGCCGAAAACTGCCTCCCTGAAGTTATAATAACACCTCCTCAAAAATCATCTTCTAACTCATTAAAATATGCATATAGTGATTTTAGTGAAAAATTCAAAAATAAGGATATCGCTGAATTTTTCACTAATGGCGATTATTTAACTTTATTTCCAGAGATAAAGCAGTTACCTGATGCATTATCTGGATTACGGAATTCCAATATAATTTTGCATCATGTAGTTGGCGAAAAAGATGGTTTAGATTATTATATTGGATTGCCCAAAAATATAAATTTTTCTTCTGATTGGAAAGGACTTGAAAAATGTGTTTTCGTGATAAATGATAAATAAAAAGATTTTTTAATAAATGCAAAAGGGGGAGAATTTTTCGCTTTTGCATTTATTGTATATCAAAACTTAAAGACTATGAATCCTAAGTTGATACGAATGTTTATATTTTATTCCATTGTCCTTTTTTCTTGTACTGAAGAAAAAGAGAATCCCCATTTGTCTGTGATAAATATTAAAAATTTCGAAACATGCATTGAATTTAAGTATATTGAATTTGTTCCAAGAGAAATAAAAATAAGTCACTCAGATTCTGGTTACCCTATATATATTCAGGACATTAAAAGTAGGAAAACATTCAAGTATAATCTAACTAATGATACTATACTTTATAAGTCTCTTTCAGAAACTAAATTATCAAATTATTTTTTTGAGACATTTCTCAAAACTGATGATTCAATATACCTTCTGAAACTTGACACTAAAAATATTGGATTGTTGAATCGAAATGGAGATGTGATAAGAAATTATGTAATAGATACTATATATGATCCAATAATATTCCCACCTGCAGATTTGGAATTTAAAAATAATTGTTTTATTATTGGTAATGTAAGTAATAGCATTGGCTTTGGATATAAAAAGGACAGATTTAAATATTACGAGACAGTTAGGCCAATATTGTTAGCAAAGATAAGTGATACAAAACTTCACTGTTTAGCAATAGGTAAATTCCCTGAAAATTATATTACGACAGGAGATAATTACAAGGATAACTTGCCAGCAGCCTGTATAGGTAAAGATGGAAATATTTGTGTTTCATTTGGTGCTGACAACAACCTAACTCTTTATCATAACTCGAACCAGATACTTAAAAAAGAAGTAAAAAGTAAATTTATAGATAAGTTTATTCCATACCCAGATGAAAAATTATTTGATATGCTCTATTTAAAAAACTATTGGGCTGAAGAACCGAAATATACTAATATCATCTTTGACCCCTTTGTAAATATGTACTATCGCGTTGTAAAACATCGCCAAAATAAATCAGAAAAAGGAAATAAGTTAAATACTTGGTCAGTAATAATATTAGATACTGATTTGAATACATTGGGAGAAGTAAGATTTAATTCTGAATACAGACTGGGTATCTTTATTCCAACACCATTTGGCGTCATTTTGGCTAAATCAAATTCGAAGTATTGCAATAAAGCCATTCTCTCGTTAATTAAAATTAAAAAAAATGAAAAATAAAATCTTTCTATTTGTTTTTTTTATTTCGTTCTTTTCTCAATCATGTAACGATAGGTATCGGAATGAAACTATCTCATTTCAGAATTATTTGAGCAACACTTTTAAGCAAAAGATACCTGAAGTTGAACATATCTATTTGTTGGTATCAAGATTCGGATGCCCAAATTGCATTGACCAAGCCCTAATAAAGATATCAGAAAAGACAGTTAATAAGCAAGAGATTGGAATCACAATTGTTACTTACGACACAACATTAGTTTCTAAAACTTTTATTAAAAGAGCAAAGATTTTGTTTGATAATAATGCTGAATATGAAACTATTTTGCCTATTGCAAATTTAGCTCTTATAAAGACTGAAAGAGGTAAGATTTCCAAGATTAAAATTCTCAATTTAGACGAAATGGAGAAGATTATAGGAGAAGAATTCTAATTCAGAAGCAAGAATTTCTTGGCAGTTACCTGTTAAGGAATTGCCATCTGTATTGTTAAAATTGTTTTTTTCCCCTTGCCGGAATCACATCGATTAAAAGTTGAATAAATAACTATTCTACCCAATTTTTAATTATATACAATAAATTTCTGCCACTTTTCTTTTGCAGGAATTTTTCAATTACATTCTATAAGGCGGGGGATTTATTATCCTGTTTATTCGTTTATTCGTTTCGCACGCGTCAGAAAATAAGACTCGCGCGAACAGGGGGTTTAGAGCTTTTCTTCAAAGCCATGAAACAGAACCTACAGATAAAAACATTTGTCGGCACAAGCGAATAGTTCAAGATCAAAGCACCGAAATTGATGATTTTTTAAAAATTGTGGAACCAAATATGTCTATGATCAGGCTTGTGGGTGACCCAATCATATTAGCTTGGGAAGATAAAGTGAAATTTAATGTTAATCCCTTGTTTAATTACAAGCATAGTTATAAAGTTGAATACAAAAGAGATACTAATAATTCAAGTGGAGCATGGCAACTATTCAAAGATATAAAGGGAACAAATCCTGGATATGGGAATATTAACATATCAACTTCGATTACACCCTTGGATGCAGGAACATATACTTTCAGAATTACCGATAATTATTATTTGAATCGTAGTGTATTACAGTACTCCCCGTTCTTAGGACAGCTTTAAGTCAAAGTTAAGATATGTTCTGATTCTCGGACAAAACCGGAAATAACTTTTTGACCTCCTTAACAAGGTCAAAAAAAGTTATTCTGGTTTTAAGCCGCAATGTTGTAAATTTTACTTGGTGATTCATAATTTAGTGATTGGTGGAGTCTTACGTTGTTATAAAACTCGAAGTATTCATTTAATCCTTTGTGCAATTCTATTCCATTCTCGTACACATTCAGATAGATGTTCTCGTACTTAACACTTTTCCAAAGCCGCTCAATGAAAATATTGTCTAAAGCCCGACCTTTTCCATCCATCGAAATTCGTATTTCATGAGATTTTAATGCCTCAATAAATACCTCACTGGTAAATTGGCTTCCCTGATCGGTGTTGAAAATTTCAGGTTTCCCATTCTTTTGTATGGCTGCATGCAATACTTCGGTACACCATTCTGCGGTCATACTGTTCGATACAGACCAGCCAACCACAAATCTGCTATGCAGGTCAATGATAGCTGCCAAGTACATAAATCCATGCCGCATCGGTATATATGTAATATCCATTGCCCAAACCTGATTCAATCTTTCAATCTTTAATCCTCTTAACAAATATGGATACTTGTAATCCGTTTTCTTTGAGATGGTAGTGCGTGGTTCCCGGAAAATAGTTCGCCAATGCATGAGTTTCATCAAACGCCTTACCCGTTTGCCATTCACATGAAAGCCATCAGCATTGAGCATGGCAGTTAGTCGTAACACTCCATAAAACGGGGTCTTGAAGTATTGCTTATCTAAAATGCTCATGATGTCCAAATTCATTTCTGATTCTGGTAACGCACTGTAATACAAACTACTTCGTTGAATAGTCAGCAAGTCACATTGCTCAACAATGCTTAATTTCGGGTAATTACTCTCAATCATATTTAATCTTTCAGCCCTGGATGTCATTGTAGCTTTTTTTTTAGAAAATCGTTCTGTACTTGAAGCTTCCCGATTTGAGCATACAGTTGTTGGACATCTATATCGTTTTCCTTGTCTTTTGGCTTATCGGATGAAAACAGCGCGGGAAAATTACTCATTGCCTGAGTTTTCCACAGCGAGATTTGAGTCGGTTGCAACTCGTACTTCTTTGCTAAACTTTCTAAGGTTTCCCTCTCTTTTAGAGCTTCCAGTACCACTTTGGCCTTAAACTCTTTACTGAATTTCCTTCTGGTTGTTGACATGCTAGTAAATTTTTAAAGTTAATACTTTATATCTTAACTAGCTGTCCGATTTTTGGGGAGTATTATATATCAACACCAGGTCTTGAAGTAAGCGGTTCTGTTGATCCGGATATTAAGGTTGAATTTATATGGGATAAATATAATTCACCAGAAAATGGAATATTACCAATTGGGACAGCAGCTGATGGGGTTGCACGATTTTATGTAGTAGTATCAAATATCAACCCTTTAAGTAGTGGAATTCAAAAAGTCAAAGTTACTTTATCTGATCCTGAAGATACTGTATTAATATCAACACAATTCCTTGGGAAAGTCCAGTATTGCTTGAAACAAAATAATAATAGTTTCACTGATGAAGCAAATAACGCAAATTCAATAATAGCAGAAAATACTACTTCTAATATTAACGGCAAATATTGGTTTTGGTATGTTGCTCCCGATGATTTTTCGAGAAATGAAGGGGATTGGGGAAAAGGGGATAGAGTAATAACCGCAACTTTTGAAATTACACTACTAAATGGGAATCCAATTACAAAACGTAAACACATTTTTATTACCAGACCTCCATTAATGCTTGTACATGGATTAATTGGTAAACCAAGTACATGGGATAAGTTTCCAAAAGATGATAAGGGAAATTTATTCATAGATGACTCCAGATTTAAAATAAAACCTGTAGCCGTAAAGATGGATCCAACTTCTCATTTCAGCGTTAATTCGTCACAATTACTTGCCGGCAATGATTGTAATAATAGCTTTATCTCAATAATTAGCGAAATGAGAAAAACCGGATATGCTTGTAATCAGGTAGATTATGTCTGTCATAGTATGGGCGGTTCAATACTAAGATATGCAGTTGATAGTATAAATAAGGAAAATAAGAGTGTGTTTTTTACAGAGAAAAATTATGGTCATGGATATGTAAATAAATTGATTACTTTAGATACGCCACATAATGGTTCATCCTTTGCAAATTTACTTTGTGATCTATTGACAGATGATATATCAGGTTCAACTGCTACTATTGTTAGCCTATTGGGAATAGAAGACTTATATGATTTCAATTTTTCAAAAAACACAGTTACAGTTGCAGAAGCAGTAGCTGATTTAAGGTACAAAAATGGCATTAAGTTCAATGAAACTAAAATATATTCTCACTTAATAGGTTGTGGAACTTCATGCCTTGATTACAAATTTAGGGCAAATTTAATACTTTGGACATTAGCATCAATGATTCCACAATTTGATAGTGATGACAAATGCAATTCTATGGATAATTATTTTGCAAAAAATAGTTATGAATCAGATTTTATGGAAGCTAACGATCTAATTGTATCTTTAAAAAGTCAGTTTTCAAGTAATAACATTGATTTTTTACCGGATAACTGTACAAAATTAACCGGAATCATGCATACCTCTATTTTTGGTAGTTCTCCAACTGAAGATAATATAGTGGGGGAAAAAGTTAACTTATTATTGAACACAGATGTAAACAGCAATTTATTTGCGTATATTCCTTCAACAAAAATAGCATCTTCAGAATCACCTGAAAAAATTGTTAGACAACGTTTTAAATTTTTAAATGACAAAATTAAAATAATTTATCCATTACCTGATGCAACGTATAATACAGGAGATACAATCACACTCAAGTTGCAAGTTGATACTGTCGGATTAAAGAGTTTTGTGCTGCATTTTCAGGATCAGTTCTTCTTTGAAGTACCCGTTTCTCCCATTGTTGAATATAGACTTATCGTAAGTCCTGAATATACTGAAAAACAAAACATCGGTGCTTTAGGTAATTATTTCATTTCGGATATAGCATCAATTTCTTCAGCAAGCATTGATTTGATGGTGAAACAGGTTGGCTCTTTACTGGATTTTAATGTGATACCTGAGGTAATTATAATTGAAAAAGGAAAAAATAAATTACCGGTTTATGAGGCTGTATTTCCAAATGCAATTGCACAATTGGGACAAACGGATTCAATATCAGTTATAGTGAAAGACCCCAATATTGTAAGTTACGATATTCCAACTAATCGATTTATAGGAGTAGAAAAGGGAACTACAAGTGCTTTAGTATCATACAGAGGTAAATCAAAAACCGTCTTTTTCGAAATTATTCAATATGAAGAACCACCGGTTGATCCAATTACTGGTATAGATGCAAACAATATAGATAACAGAAACCAATTTGATGTGAAGGTTTATCCAAATCCAACTAAAGGCATATTTACCATTGCTACAAAAGAAAAAGAATATGAACTCGCAATAATTAATATTTTTGGAGAAAAAATTATTTTTCAAAAAATCCAAAATGAAAAAACGGAAATTGATTTGAGCAATCAGCCGAATGGAATTTATTTATTGCATTTCACTTCTAAAAGCGTAAGTGTAGCAAAAAAAATAATTATTAGGAAATAGAAGACAGCTTAGTTTACACTGTTTGCACATGCCTTATTTTCTGACAAGTAACGGTACAATTTCCATCATTAACTGTTTTGTTTTCATTTACAAACTTTTACAATTAACACAAATCCCCG
>JAURYB010000191.1 GCA_030654075.1 Bacteroidales bacterium
TGCAAATCGATTTCGAGTAAGTTATTTAGGAGTAATTGACAAATTTGAATCGCATGGTCGATAACAACCTTACGCGGCGATGCGGTCAACAACTGTGTCTGATGTTTTAAGTCGTCCAAAAGATGGACAAGTTCTTCTTGTCTAATGTCGTTGAAGCAGACGGGGTTTGAGAATGATGCCTCTGTCGCATGATCGTCAGAGATGTTCTTTGTAGGCAAGATATTCATCAAATTTTCCTCTAATCATATTGTTGCAATAACTCTAATATTCAGTCTCTATTGGCCCACTTAATGAAGAATTAATCCAAAATATTGAGACTTAAAACCTGTTTGAATCAAGAATTAATGGACTCAGACTCGACTGATTTACTATGTCATTTATGATTACTTCTCAAAATATTTCGGTTGTTTCCCGTCGGGCTACAGCTAACCGTTACCAGAAAATTTGAAGGATTAATAGAGTATGCGCTTACCAGAAAACATAAAAAGTTATTATAAATCAATGGTGTTACCAATAAAAAACGCGATTGATTTTATTAACTTTTTTCGATTTGTGATTAATCGGCAAGTTAATAGCTAAGGTAAAAAAACGCAGCAAAATGAGGTAAACCAGAGCAAACGCATATTCAATAAACGACTTCATGATTATTTTCGTCTAGGAATATAGCGGCGGCAATCACTTAAAATAGGGTATTAAAGGATAGTAAATGGATATTAAAAATACCCATTAATAAATGCAGCACGACTAAAAATTTGTGCTTCACTCACAAATTGAAACAAAAAAACTAAACAGCAAACAGCTCGCATAAGAACTTGTTTGAAGGTGGGTTAAATCTGGAGTCAAAAACTTTCATCCTGATAGTCTGTTAAATAACAGATTTAACCCACTATCCTTATTATTCAGTAATGTTGATTAACCAGCCATCACTGCCTTTACAGTTACTTGGGCTTTCAGCGGTTATATTAATTCTGGCAGTAGTCGCTTTCAAACCACTGGGTAACGTACCACTGACTTGATAGCCTTGACCTTTTGGCGTTACCGTAATCGCTACGGGTTGTTTTTTGATGTCTACTACAATGCTTTTAGGATTAGCAGACGATGCCATAAAAGAGAACGTCGATTTCGGTGCGACTTCTGCTTTATCGACGGGATTGAATTCACTAAAATGCGGTTTAGTACAGGATTTTGAACTGCTACTACTGCCATAAGCGAATACTTGCGTGGAAATTATTGTTAAGCCAAATATCCAAAATAATTTTGTGGTTTTCATCATTGAACTCCTTTGTATTATGGTAAGGCTAGGGCGTTGTAAAAATCATTTTCCTAGCGAGAAGTGGGGCAGTCGATACTAGCATATAAGCATGACTAGAGCATCGGTGTTTGTCACGGACGTGTGACAAAGGACAGCGAAAAACTCCCTCTTTACTGGACTATATTTGTGTAGATACTACAATAAAAAATGCAGTATTTTACGGAGAATAACCAGTACAACCGTATCAACAAATCAAGGTGGAAGGGATACAAGTCTAATAGTAATTTCGGGAATATCTATCCTTAAAAATTACTTAAACTATTGAAATTAACTACTCAAATAGATTTAGATAATGTTAAAATCTGAACCGGCTCATTGATATTGCAGAGTCTAACTATTGCTTTATCTTTATTAGCTCACTTAATTAAGGAGATTTATCCATGCAAAAAAAACTGATCACTGTCGCTGCTGTTGTAGCAGCACTCATGTCAGGTTGCGCAGCGCAACCGACTCCCGTTTTTGAACCCTTTCAAGCACAAGATTTAAACCCTTTACTGGCTGCTGGTTATACTCAAAAAGTTGATAACTTTTTTATCATCAATGATTCATCATCATCGATGTCAGACGATTATCTTAGCGTAGGTTATGCTGCACAACCTAATCCAACAAAATTTTCTGTTGAAAAAGAAGTGTTAAGCCGTATCAACCAAACTATTCCTAATTTACCAAACCCATTGACTGAAAGCATTCGCAGCTTTGGCTTTGGTCCTTGTTTAGACAATGGTTTTACTAAATTAAACCAAGAACCAACTGCTTATTCTAAAGCAAATTTCAGTGCCGGTATTGACTCACTAGAATGCTCTAGCGGCGGATCGCCATTAGATGATGGTATCGTTGGTTCAACTGGAGATTTAACAGCAAGCGCAGGAAAAATTGCTGTATTAGTAGTGAGCGATGGTCATGATTTAGATTCTTATGGCACCAAAGAAATGAAAGCCATGAAAGATCAGTATGGCGACAGATTGTGTGTCTATGGTGTTTGGGTAGGTAATCCAGAAGAAACGTCTGGATTAGCGGTATTAAATCAATTGTCTAGCATTGCAGGCTGTGGATTTGCGGTTTCTGCTGAAAGCATTTCTACTCCCGAAAAACTGGGGCTTTTTGTAAAAACTATTTTCTTACAACCAGGCGTAGTACCTGCTGTTATTCCTACTCCTCCTGAAGTAATTCATGTTGACATAGAGTTTGATAACGATGAGTACACATTAGAACACTCTACGCTTGTTAAATCTCATGTCAATGGACTGCATAGCAATCCTGCGGATGTAAAACTCAAATTAGAAGAGCAGGTAAAAGATATTGCGGCTAATCCTGGTACTCAGTATGAAGTACAAGGTCATACCAACTACACTGGTAAAGAAGCGCGTAATATTGCGTTAGGTCAAGGTCGTGCAGAAACAATCTATAATTACTTGACTACGACTTATCCAGGCATTGAAAAACAACTGTTGCCACCTAAAGGCTACAGTTGGAATTGTCCAGACGAAGCAGATCCAAGAAATGCTCACAACCGTAGAGTAGATTTGAATAAAGATGGCGGATGCCAACACACTGCTATTTCAACTCAAGAATTGAGACAGCAGTATGGTGCTCCAGCTTTAGGTGGCTCTAAACACGCTAAACATTCTAAACATCGTCATCATAAATAAGCGGTAATGTTAAGAGCATAGCCCACTCTAGGGCTATGTTTTTTGAACGCTTTTAACACGGCGTACAAACCTAGGTTTGTACGCCGTTTTATTATCAACTCTCGTCACCCGCTAATAGCTTTTGAATATTGCTTTTATGTCGCCACACTAGCAGTACCGTCATCACCAAAGAAGCACCTACTAAAGTCACATCGCCAACAATAAACCACGCATAAAGCGGAGATAACACTGAAGCCACCAGTGCTGATAACGAAGAAATTTTCCCCAGTTTATAAATAATCAGCCACGTTCCCACAAAGGCGAATCCCAACAGCCAAGAAAATCCCAGCAATACCCCAATAGAAGTAGCAACCCCTTTACCCCCTTCAAATTTGAAGAATACCGGATAAAGATGCCCGATAAACGCAGCCAAACCCGTTGCTGCCAATAATTCTACGGGTACATTCAATAACCTAGCCGCATAAACGGGTAGTAATCCCTTCAATAAATCACCTAGCAACGTAATAATTGCCGCTTTTTTACCACCAATACGCATCACATTGGTCGCGCCTGGATTCCCCGAACCTTGTTCACGCGGGTCTGGCAATCCCATCAAGCGACAAACGATAATCGCGCTGGAAATTGAACCTATTAAATAAGCCGCAGGAATAAACAACCATGCCATCATTTGAGTACCTTCTATCATTCAGAACTTGTAAGCCAAGGCGGATTCCTTGATACTTAGCGTTTTAAAAACTGCACATCATAAACTGGAATACACTATGGACATCATTTTTTTAGGCGGGCTTGAGATTGAAACTATCATCGGTATCTACGATTGGGAAAGAGAAACCAAACAAACGGTGATTCTCGACATTGAAATGGCGTTTGATATTCAAAAAGCCGCCGAAACCGACGATATTCAATACACGCTGGATTATAAAACGGTTTCTAAACGCATTATTTCTTTTGTTGAAGACAGTCAATTTTTATTGGTAGA
>JAURYB010000193.1 GCA_030654075.1 Bacteroidales bacterium
ATGATTCTTATCAATTCTCCGTTGCCCAAAAATTCGATTTAACCATAATAACATTTGATGAGGATTTTAATGTAAAAGGATTCGTGTGGTCGCTTTTCGCGACCTAACATGAAGTTGTGTTGCACAGCCTGCCTCGCTGAAAGCGGGGAAATCTTCTCACAACGTGCATTAAAGAGCATGGGTTTGTTATGGGGATTCAATTAATCAGGTGTATTTTAGAAGATAAGTCTTCGTGTTGTTTTCCGATTACACCGGTTCGGCAATAGGTAAGTATCACACTATACATGGCTGTTGGGGGCAGTGTGATCAGGATTTTGTGAGTTATATGCAATAGTCTATCATGTCCATCTCAAAACGGTTTCAATGATTATTTACGATTTTACAAATGATTCCTTTAAAGATGCCGTAGGCAAAGGTGGTGGCCATGGGCCAAAAAATATCTCATCGGTTATATATGATTATTCCGGACAAACTGAGCCACTTTTAAATCTTTTCCGGTCTGACATTTCGAAAGGGCAGTTTTGCCGTTACGCCGTTACACCATTGTGCCGTTATGCCCTTGCACCGTTATACCTTTATGCCGTTATTTAAAAATTCAATTAAACAATTGAATTGTTTATTCCCGGAATAATCGTAAATTAGTACTAATAAAAGGAAACTTCCTACTACTTGCTATTCAACCAGGTATGAATTTGGATGTAAAGTGATAAAATTAATAAGTTATGCACAAGCGGGAAAAGACAACGACACAACAAATGACAATGAAATAAAATAATAATCTTGAAACGAATAACTTGACTTATGGACTGAATGCCAAACACACAAACCGACTTGAATGAGGTTTAATTTTTTCAAAACTTAAAATTCGGTATTTTTAATATATTTCATATTTTTCAATAATTTTTATTAATAAAAATTAACCTAACATGCCAACTACATCACAGATAGAAGTTAAAGACTTAAGTTTAGACTTAAAAAATTTCAGAACTGTACCTCAGAAAAAAGAATCTGATGCTATTAAAGCGATGATTTCAATTAAGCCAGATAGATTTTTTGCTGTAATGGATAGTATAATTGAGGATGGTTATCTGCCAACAGAGAATATTATAGTTCTTAAAGATGGCTTAAAATATATAGTTAAAGAAGGTAACCGTCGAATAGCATCACTAAAGTTAATTCACGGTTATTTGAAAGTAAATGATTTTGCTGTCCCTTCTTCCTTAATAGATAAAATAAAACAATTAAACGCAAACTGGAAAGGGGAAAACTTAAAAATACCTTGCACAATTTTTAATCTCAGCGAAGCTGACAAAGTTGATAAAGTTGTAACCCTCGCTCATGGTAAAGGGGAAAAAGCAAGTCGTGATCCTTGGAATTCTGTCGCAAGAGCAAGGCACAATAGAGATGTCAAAGGAGCATCAGAGCCAGCATTAGATTTGCTTGAGAAGTATTTAAAAAATGGTAGCAATTTAAACAATCAACAGAAGGAGAGATGGGGTGGTGAATATTCAATTACTATATTAGATGAAGCCATGCGAAAAATTCATGCAAGGTTAGGTTTTACTAACTCTACGGAATTGGCAAAAAAATATCCCAAAGTCCAAAATCTTTCAGGTCTTGAAGAAATAATTCGGGATATAGGTTTAGAATTAATAAAATTCGAAACAATAAGAAATACTAATGTTGATTTTGCTCAAGCATATGGTATAAATCCACTGGGGGGTTCCAGTACTGCGCAAACAAATCAAACACAAACTGCAAGCAATAGTTCGTCCACAACAACCACCAATGCTCAAACATCAAGTACAACTTCATCTTCAGCTCCCAAAGCATATGCAGTCAATGACCCGAAATATGTTGCATCTCTTTTGAAAAAGTTTAGTCCAAGAGGAAATAATAGACAAAAGGTTGTTACCCTGCGTGATGAAATAAAAAACTTAAAAATCAAGGATAATCCTATTGCATTCTGCTTCCTATTAAGAAGTATGTTTGAGATTTCTGCTAAAGCATATTGTAATGATAATTCAATTTCTTTGACTAAAGCTGGTGGTAAGGAAAAAACGCTTGTTGAACTACTTAGAGATATTACTAACCATCTGACAAGTAACAATTCTAATACAGCTATGGTAAAAGTTTTACATGGCGCAATGACTGAAATGGGACAACCAGATCGTATCTTATCAGTTACTTCAATGAATCATCTTGTGCATAATCCTTCGTTTTCTGTTTTACCATCAGATGTATGTACATTGTTTAGTAAAATTTATCCACTCTTAGAAACAATGAATTAACATGAGTAATTTTAAAACACCATTGAGATACCCTGGCGGTAAACAGAGACTTACTCCATTTATCTTAGAAATATTAAATGAAAATGGTATTAATGGTCATTATTGTGAACCATTTGCTGGAGGTGCTGGGGTAGGCATTGAACTTCTGCTAAATAAAAAGGTAAATCATATTCACTTAAACGATTCTGATTTTGGTATTTATGCGTTTTGGCAATCCGTATTGAACAAAACTGAAGAGTTATGCCAACTTATAGCTACAGCATCTATGACAATTGAGGAATGGAGAAAGAGAAAAACTATAGTTAATAAATGTGATAGAAGAAAAATATTAGAATTAGGGTTCAGCATTTTTTATTTGAATCGATGCAACAGGTCAGGCGTATTATCTGGAGGAGTAATAGGAGGGCTTGAACAAAATGGAAATTATAAAATGGATGCAAGGTTTTCAAGGAACGACCTTATTAGAAGAATTGAAACAATTGCGATATTTAAAAATCAAATTTCTATTACAAATTTTGATGCTGAATATTACATCGAAAATTACATCCCTAATCTACCGGATAACAGTTTGGTATATCTTGACCCACCGTATTACGAAAAAGGAAGCGAATTATATTCAAACTCTTATTTAAAGACAGACCATGCTAGATTATCAAAAGTTATTCAAAAAGATATACAACACAAATGGATTTTGTCTTATGACGGAGTGCCTGACATAATTAATCTCTATAAAAAAAGAAGATATTTTATATATGACTTACTATATACAGCAGCGAAAGTTTATAAGGGTAAAGAGATATTTGTCTTTTGCGACAGATTGAAATTACCCAAGCAAAGTTCTTTAAAACATGTTGAAATTGGATTAAAAAATCTCGTTAATGCATGACTCAACTGTACACAAATGAAATTCGTTATATCCATTTCAAGAGAATGTTTAACCAAAGTATTAATTAATTTATTGCCCATCTTTAAGAAAAAAGATTAAAATACGCCAATATACGGGCGACACAGACAGAATAAATTAAACAGAAATTACAAGTTTAATATGAGCGAGACAATTGACAGTAAAACAGGCAGAAAGATGAACCGCCAGTGCCTTACAATCGGGTTGGTGTATGTCGCTCTGCAAACTCCATCATAACGCTCTTGTTATACACTATGGAAAAAAGACAACAACACAGCAAATGACAATGAAATGGAATATTAAACTTGATATAGGAAACTTGACTACCGGACAGACTTCCAGACACTCATTGCCAACCCAAAAATTTTAAAATTTTGCCCACGCACATTTTAAAAAATTTTAGAGCCCCGCTCATTTGGCACATTGGCAAACCAAAGCTTGCCAAAGAGTGCAATTTTTCGACCCGCAACAAGGATTTATATTTATCTTTAAATTTTGAATTCTAAAACTGATGGATGAATTATTAAATAAACTCAAACCAAATACAATTATTAAAGGGAATCTTTTCCCTGAACTAGTTCACGTAATTGTTGCAATGCCATTTGGTAAAGCCCTTAAATTAATTGGCCGAGGAGACAGTAACCAAGTATACGATTTGGTAATTCCTGAAGATAAGTTTTCGGAAATTGAATTTGTTGAGCAAGGTTCATATAACGGAGATGGTAATAAATTTAGGTTAGCGGTGGAAGCCATTCGTCTAGGATTGGCATACGAATATGACCCTTTTTTCTCCCTTTCAATTGCTCGGATTGACCCATTACCTCATCAGTTGGAAGCTGTATATGATTATTTTTTAAAACTTCCAAGAATAAGATTTTTACTTGCCGATGACCCGGGGGCTGGCAAAACAATTATGGCGGGTTTGCTTATTAAAGAGCTAAAAGCAAGAGGACTTGTAAAACGTATTTTGATAGTTGCCCCCGCAAACTTGACGTTTCAATGGCAACGGGAATTAAAAGATAAGTTCAGGGAAAACTTTGGAATAATCAGAGGAGATATATTGCGAGCTAACTATGGTTCAAATCCCTGGCAGGAAAATAATCAAGTTATAACTTCTGTCTCATGGGCTTCTTTGCAAGAGGATGCAAACCAAAGTTTACTTCGAGCAACATGGGATTTGGTGATTGTAGACGAAGCACACAAAATGAGCGCTTATGATGATGAGCATAAAACCTATGCTTATCAGTTGGGAGAAAATCTATCGGAACGCACGGATCACTTTCTTTTAATGACGGCCACACCACATAAAGGCGATAAGGAACAGTTCCAACTGTTCATGCGATTGCTCGATAAGGATGTTTATGCTGATGTTGTTAGTATTAATGAAGCTTTAGAGAGAAAATCAGCACCTTTTTACTTAAGGCGGGTTAAAGAAGCATTGGTTTCTTTTCCTGACCCGGAGACTGGTCTAATAAAATCCCTTTTCACTAAAAGAGTTGTACGAACTATTGGCTTTCAAATAGAAGATGATGAATGGGATTTTTACAACGAATTAACAAAGTATGTTGAAGACCAATCTATTCGGGCAGCAGCAGATAATTCTGCAAGAGCCAGAGCTGTTGGTTTTACTATGGCAATGCTTCAACGTAGATTTGCTTCCAGCTTATATGCCGTACGTAGAAGTTTAGAAAGAATGAAGTTTAAAAGAGAAGAAATTCTTCGTGACCCGGAAGCATACCGTCAAAGACAAATTCAAAACAGGCTACCGGAAAATTTTGAAGACCTCACTGATGAAGAACAACAATCTATTATCGAATCATTGGAAGATGCGGTAATTACTTATGACCCAAATGAATTAAGAATTGATATTGATAAACTTTCGAGACTGATAGATCAAGCCAAGCAATTAGAGGCAAGAGAAATTGAAAATAAAATTGTTCGCTTGAAAGAAGTGTTGACCAATCAAGGTGTTTTTTCTGACCCTAAAATGAAACTTCTTGTATTTACAGAACACAAGGACACTTTGGATTATTTGGTCGGTGATGGGAAAGACGGTAGACCATTTGGGAAATTAAATGAATGGGGGCTTAACACAACTCAGATTCATGGCGGAATGAAAGTGGGGGATCAAAATACAATTGGTTCGAGAATTTTTGCAGAAAAATCGTTTAAAGAAGCGGCTCAAGTATTAGTTGCAACTGAAGCAGCCGGTGAAGGTATCAACCTGCAATTCTGCTGGCTGATGATTAACTACGATATTCCGTGGAACCCAACTCGTCTGGAACAACGCATGGGACGTATACACCGTTATGGTCAGGAAAAGGATTGTTTGATATTGAACTTCGTTTCTACCAATACCCGTGAAGGCAGGGTAATGGGAAAACTATTTGAACGCATCCAACTAATTGAAGACGACTTAGATCCAAAAAAAACGGGTAAAGTTTTCAATGTATTAGGTGATGTTTTTCCAAGTAACCAGTTGGAAAAAATGCTACGGGAAATGTATGCACACAACCTGACTGAAGAAGTTATCAAGAATAGAATTGTTGAACAGATTGATACAGCCCACTTTAAACAAATCACTCAATCAACATTGGAAGGTTTGGCAAAAAAAGAATTAAATCTATCTGCCATTGTTGGCAAATCTGCAGAGGCTAAAGAAAGGAGATTAGTGCCTGAAGTTGTTCAGGATTTCTTTGTTCAGGCAGCACCATTGCAAGGTATGCATCCAAAAGAAAAGCAAACGCCAAGCGGTGTATTCACTATTGGGAGAGTGCCAAGAAACTTATGGAAACGAGGCGAAGACAACGAGAAACGATTTGGTGTAATGGGCCATGAATATGGCAATGTTGCATTTTCAAAAGAAATTATAAGCAAGGACAATACGCTGGATTGGATAACTCCCGGACACCCTTTGTTTGAAGTAATAAGAGAAGAAACTGTTGAAAAGTTCGGGATTGAATTACAAAAAGGTTCTGTATTCTACGACATCAATATCAGTTATCCAGTAAAATTGGATATTTTTTCTACATCTATTGCAGATGGTCTGGGACACAAGCTACATAAACGATTGTTTGTTTTAGAATCAAAAAAAGACGGCACCATATCAGTTAAGCAACCAACCATTTTTCTGGATATTATTCCTGCAAAAGACAATCCTATAGTGCCCCCTGACAGCGACCTTGCTTCCAGAACGCATTTGGAGCAACATCTTGTAAACTCAGCTTTGAATAATTATCTAAACGAGATACAACAGGAACGGTTAAAAGAAACTAATATTATTGAGAAGCATCTTGAATTAAGTTTGAATGAACTCATCAACAAGCAAAACCTGAAATTATCTGAATACATTCAATTACAAATAGATGGTGATAAAAACCCATATCTTGCATCCAACATTGCACAAACTGAGAACCGCGTTTTGGAACTTATGAACAGGTTGGAACTTCGCAAAAAAGATTTGGCAAAGGAACGCCAATGCACTATTTCATCTACTTTGCATTTAGGCACTGCCTGGGTACTACCGCACCCCGATAAGGAAACGCCTGAAATAAAGGGCATGGTAAGCGATGCCGAAATTGAAAAGATTGCTGTACAAATAGCCATCGAACATGAACAGTCTTTAGGTTATGAAGTACAGACGGTGGAAAGTGAAAACAGAGGTTTTGATTTAATCAGTCGAAAACCCCATCCGGAAGACCCATTGACTGCCATTGATGTAAAATTCATAGAAGTAAAAGGCAGAACATTTATTGGTGAAGTGGCGCTAACCAGCAACGAATATAAAACTGCCCAACGACTGAAAAAAGACTTTTACCTTTATGTGGTTTACAACTGTGCTACAGAGCCTGAATTGTATATCATTAAAGACCCGGCTCAATTGGGTTGGCAACCGATTGTAATGGTGGAGCATTACCAATTGAAATCGGAAATTATCATTAACTCAGCAAGAAATAAACAAGAATGACATATCCAAAACGATTAATAGAAGTTAACCTGCCTATAAAAAGGATTTCTGCTCATGCACGTAGAGAAAAATCTATACGACATGGGCATATTAGTACATTGCACATTTGGTGGGCAAGGCGGCCATTGGCTGCCTGCCGTGCTGTGTTGTGTGCATCGTTGTGGCCCGACCCTGCCGATGAATTATGCCCGAAAGAATTTGTAGAGTTTGCGAAAAAAGAAATGCTGAAATGGAGCGATAACGACCATTTGAAATTGCTTAGCAAAGAAAGCATTGAGCATTTTATAAAAGTAAACCACGATAAAACGTTAGTTTTCAATAAAATATTCTTACGACAATTATTACTTGATTTCATTGCCGACTTTGCCAATTGGGACAATAGCAATCAACCGGAGTTTTTGGCAACTTCTCGGGCTTTAACACAATCAGCTCATATTGCCTTGGGTGGCGACCTTGGAACAAATCCTATGGTGGTTGATCCGTTTGCAGGAGGTGGCTCAATTCCATTAGAAGCATTGAGGGTTGGTGCAGATGTTTTTGCCAGTGACTTGAATCCTATTCCTGTTTTACTCAATAAAGTGCAGTTAGAATACATCCCTAAGTATGGTCAAAAGTTAGCTGATGAAGTTCGTAAATGGGGTGCATTGATAAAGCAAGAAGCAGAGAAGGAATTACAAGAATTCTATCCTGCAATTAAAAATCCTAACCTTGAACTTTATACACCTCAGTTAGATGAATCAATAAAGCAAAATGGGAAACAGTGGAAGCTTAACCGTATCATAAAAGAAACACCACTTGCATATTTATGGGCAAGGACAATAAGTTGCGAAGGTCCAAACTGTGGGGTTGAAATTCCAATGATGCGTTCATTTTGGCTTGCAAAAAAAGGTAAACGAATAATTGCGTTGACTTTGCTTCCTGATGCTAAAAAGAAAAAAATTGATATTAAAATAACCGAACAACCCTCAAGTATTGTTTCAGATGCTGGAACAGTAAAGCGAGGTTCCGTTAGTTGTCCATGTTGTGGTTTTGTAACACCAGTTTCATCTGTGAGGTTACAAATGAAGAAGATAAAAGGAGGAGCAAATGATGCAAAGATTATGGCAGTAGTATGTAACATTACCACTGAACGAATGTGTCAAAATTCAAAAAAGGAATACGAAGAAACAAGGCGATATTATCGTGTAGCTTCTACTACTGATATGGATGCCTTTAACAAAGCAACTGCAGAATTACAGAAAAGAAAAGAGAATTACAAAGGCATTTTATCATTAGTGCCCGAAGAATTACTGCCAATCAATCCGAGTGTGAACGATACCTCTACTACATTAGGTTTTCGGATTCAAGGATATGGAATGACTAAATGGAATCATTTATTTAGTAATAGAGAATTACTTTGTCTTTCAACTTTAATAGAACATCTTCATAAACTACCGGAATTAAAGGATAAACAATTTGATGCTGCTCTAAGAACAATGCTTGCCCTTGCAATTGATAGACAAGCTGATTATTTAACATCACTTACTGTTTGGGCAAACAATGGAGAGTTTATTGCACACACTTTTGGTAGACAAGCTATTCCAATGATTTGGGATTTTCCAGAGTGTCAAATATTTCAAAAATTTTCCGGTAATTGGGAAGGTGCTTTTGAATGGGTAGCATTAGTGATTGAAAAAATCACTTGTGAATTTAAAAATACAGGTAGTTCACAAATTTCTGATGCAACAATTCATCCAATGCCTGATGATAGTATAGCTTGTTTTTTTACTGACCCACCCTATTATGATGCTGTTCCGTATGCGGATTTATCTGACTTTTTCTATGTATGGCTTAAACGCAGTATAGGAGACCTCCATCCTGATTTATTTAAATCAGAATTAACGAATAAGAAAGATGAATGTATTGTAGATGAAATAAAAGGCAAGGAGAAAGAATACTTTCAAAAAACTATGGGTAATGCAATGAAGGAAGGAAGGCGTATTCTTCAACCAAACGGGATTGGCATTGTTGTGTTTGCCCATAAATCAACTTCAGGTTGGGAAGCACAATTACAATCTATGCTTGATGCAGGTTGGATATTTACTGGCTCATGGCCAATAGATACTGAAAGACCGGGTCGGCTTAGAGCAAATAATTCAGCAGCCCTTGCATCATCAGTTCACTTGGTCTGTCGTCCTAGAGAAGATAAAGATGGTTCTTTGATTCAAAACCAAATTGGCGACTGGCGCGATGTGCAGGAAGAACTACCTAAACGCATACATGAATGGATGCCCCGGCTTGCAGAAGAAGGTGTGGCAGGTGCAGATGCAATTTTTGCATGCTTAGGCCCAGCATTGGAAATATTCAGTCGCTACACCAAAGTTATTCAAGCAGGAAGTGAAAGAGAAATTTCGCTACGTGAATATTTAGAAAAAGTTTGGGCTGCAGTAAGCCAGGAAGCTTTGAACATGGTATTCAGTGGCGGTAACGCACAAGGCTTGGAAGAAGATGCCCGACTCACCGCCATGTGGCTATGGACATTAACCGCAGGTGCAAATGATAATGGAAATGCAAATGATGAAGATGAGAATGATGAAGAAGAAAGTTCGGGCAGTGGCAAACTAACAGGTGGTTTCTCTTTAGAGTATGACACAGCCCGGAAAATTGCACAAGGATTGGGTGCTAACTTAGAAGAATTAAAAACACTGATAGAAGTGAAAGGCGACAAAGCCCGTTTGCTTCCGGTGATGGAAAGAGCCAACAAACTTTTTGGTGCAACAGGGATGCAGCCACAAGCAGTAAAGAAGAAGAAGAAAGTGCAACTCACTTTATCATTTGATAATGTAGAAACCGAAGAGGATTTAAAATTTGAAATGCCCGAATTGAAAATGGAACAAACTGGCAAAACCGTGTTAGACCGTTTACATCAGGCAATGCTTTTATTCAGTACCGGAAGAACTGAAGCATTGAAAAGGTTTTTGGTAGAAGATGGTGCAGGAAAAGACGACCGATTTTGGAAACTGGCTCAATCACTCACCTCATTGTATCCGAAAGACACCGAAGAAAGGCGTTGGGTAGAAGCCTTGCAGCCCTACAAAAAGAGTTTAGGATTTTAATTATAAGAATAACAACCAAACAATATGGCTTTAAAACCTTGGTATAATGTAATCACTCCACGAGAGGATTTGGTAGAAGGCAAACCTTTGGATGCTTCTGAGTTTGCTGTTCACTTAGATCATGTTCGTTTAGGCACAGCACCTAAAGTTTACACCGACCCGGAGAGTTTCTTTCACAGAACCTATTTAACCCAAACCCTGCTTGACATGGCAGCACAAACTGTGAGAAGATTTTCAGGTATTACAACTGAAACTTCTCCAGTGTTTAACCTGACAACACAATTTGGAGGAGGTAAAACCCATGCCTTAACCCTGCTCTACCATTTGGCAAACAGTGGTAACAAAGCAAAGAAATTTCAAGGGGTTGACCGTATTTTGGCCAAAGCAGAAATTGATGAAATTAAAAGTGCCAAAACAGCTATCTTTGTAGGAACAGAATTTAGTTCTGTTAATGGAAGAGGTGAAGAAGGTGAACCCATTCGTAAAACACCGTGGGGCGAATTAGCATTTCAGATTGAAGGCACTAAAGGGTTTGAACTATTTGCCGAGTTAGATAATACGTTTATTCCACCTGGTGGTGATGATTTGAATAAACTTTTTGATAGTAAACAATCATATTTATTACTGTTTGACGAGTTGCTGAACTATGTCAGCAAACATCGCAACTACCACGACCTTGGTGCTCAGTTTTATAATTTCCTGCATACCTTGACAGAGTTTGTAAGAAGCAGAAACAACATTGTGATGGCTGTTTCCATTCCGGCATCAGAATTAGAAATGAACATGGAAGACCAGGCAGATTATGACCGTTTCAAAAAAATGCTTGACCGTTTAGGTAAAGCAATGTTCATGTCTGCAGAAAAAGAAACTACCGAAATCATTCGGAGACGATTATTTGAGTGGCACGGTTTACCTGATGATGCAAGAAAGACTATCAGCGAATATGTTAACTGGATTGATGAACACAAAGCACATTTAAACTTCAATACAGAGACTGCGAGACAGCAATTTGAAGCATCGTATCCCTTTCACCCTGCTGTCTTATCTTTATTTGAACGAAAATGGCAATCGCTACCACGATTTCAGCAAACGAGAGGAGTATTAAGGTTATTAGCATTATGGGTGGCTAAGTCATATAATGATGGTTTTAAAAAACACACTAAAGACCCTTTGATTACATTAGGAACAGCACCTCTGGAAGATGCAAATTTCCGTGCTGCAGTGTTTGAACAATTAGGTGAAAACAAGTTAGAAGGAGCCGTGACCACAGATATTGCAGGAAAAGATGAATCGTGGGCAACCAAATTAGACAATGAAGCGATAGATGCAATTAAAAAATCACGTTTACACAAAAAATGTGCGACTACCATTTTCTTTGAATCAAATGGTGGACAAACAGCACTTGGATTAGCTACCATTCCCGAAATAAAACTTTCGGTTGGCGCCCCTGATTTGGATATTGGTTTAGTAGATGGCGTAATACAATCTTTATTAGACAGTTGCTATTACCTGACAGCCGTTAACAATAAATACAGATATTCCATCCACGAAAACTTGATTAAACGGTTCTCAGACCGCAGGGCAAGTATTCAACCATCCACAATCAATGAATTGGTTGAAGCAGAAATAAGAAAAGTATTTGATAAAGGAATTGGGTTTGAAAAGGTAATATTTCCTGAAAGAAACAATCAGGTTACTGACAGGCCTGTACTTTCTTTGGTAGTATTGCATCCTTCCAAACGAATTAAAGATGCTGAAACAAAAACCTTTTTGGAAGATGTTATTTCAAATTACGGTAGTTGTTCAAGAGTGTATAAAAGTGGAATTATATTCTGTGTTGCTGAAGATAGTCAACCATTAAAAGAAGAAGCCAAAAAGTTTTTAGCGTGGGAAACTATCTACGAAGAGGCCCATGAACTGAAATTGGATGATGATCAACGAAAACAGGTTAAGGTAAGCATGGAAAGGGATAGAAAAGACTTGGTTGAAAATATCTGGAGAACTTATAAAAACATTGTCTTACTGAATAAAAGCAATCAACTTCAAACCAAAGACCTTGGCTTAATTCACAGTAGTCAAGCTAGGACTATTACTGAATTGTTTTTAAGCCGTCTTGAATCAGAGGGTGAAATCACCAATGAAATAAGCCCTAATTTTCTTGCTAGAAATTGGCCTCCTGCTTTCATAGCATGGAGTACAAAAAATGTGAGGGATGCTTTCTATCAATCACCTCAATTCCCAAGGTTAACTAATCCTGAATCTATCAAAACCACTATAAGCAATGGAGTTGCCAATGGATTTTTGGCTTACACCGGAAAGCAAGGAGGTAAATATGAGCCATTCTTTTTCGAACAACAGGTATTTGCAGGAGATATGGAGATTTCGGATGATATGTACATTCTAACAGCTGAAGAAGCAAAAAAGAATATAGAGCCGAGAAAGCTTGCTTCTATTAAAATAATTCCCCCTGATATTACCATTGAACCTAAGAAATCCTATTCATTTATTGCTAAAGGTTACGACCAGCATAACGATGAAATCAACATTGATTCGATTATATGGAAAACAAGTAATGGTTTAATGACCAATTCAGGTATTTTGACAGTTGAAGAAACGGAAGGAGTATATAAAATAACAGCTAAATCAAATGGAATCGCTTCATCTGCGACAGTAACAGTTCAGAAAAAAGATGAATCTAAGTCACAATCACCGGAAGCACCTGTCAACCCACCTATCCCGGGTAAAACCAGAATTAGTTGGAGCGGCCAAATAGATACAAAAAAGTGGAATGTATTTTACACTAAAGTATTAGCAAAGTTCGCGTCTAATCCGAATTTGAAAATAACAATTAAGTTTGAAGTGGAAGACGAAGGATCTAGTGGTGAACAGAAAAAAGAAGAAACCAAAACTGCCCTGAGAGAACTCGGATTAGAGGAGGATATTTGAAATTATAGGGCTTAAATATCCGAAAGTTGAATAATGAACTAATTATCAGATATTTTTTTGATTTAAAAAAGCGGTACATATTGTCTCGCTGCATTTCTCCAAGTAGTGTGGTGAGAGGCCTTATTGAACAGAAGTAATCCCGAAGGGATGTAATGATTTTAGAAAAATAACGCCAAAACTATTCTAACCCCGAAGGGGTGATATAGTTTTAATCAAGCCAATCAAATAGATATTTTTTGTTGTATTCAATTTCAAATCTCTCCAGAAAATCTATATATTCCTCCCGGAATGTCTTTTTTCTGTGATGCTCTTCCTGATTAAGTATATAATTATAAACAGTTTCAATCTGTGAATGGGAATAAGAGAACACACCATAACCTTCTTGCCACGAAAATCTGCCCTTTACCCATCTTTTTTCATTTATGAAATTGGATGAATTGTTTTTGATATCCCTTACAAGATCGGATATTGCCATTGACGGTCGTAATCCTATGAACAGATGGATATGGTCGCGCATTCCATTCACTATAATTGGTTTTTGTTCTTTGTTTTTAATTATACCAGCAATGTATTTATATAATTCATCTCTCCATTTCGGGGAAATCAGGTTCTCCCGGCCTTTTACTGCAAAAACAACCTGCAGATAAATTTGTGAATATGTTCCAGCCATAATGCAATTATTTATTTCACCCTTTCAGGGTTTGTATTGGGAATAAAAATTCATTTCTATAATAATAACATCCCTTCGGGATTAAGAATTTGTTTATTTTTAATCTGTATGCTTTTTTTAAAGACAAAATCATCCCTTCGGGATTAAAGAACTTGCTTATTTTCAATCTGCGTGCTTCTTTTTAAAGATGAAATCATCCATTCGGGAATAGAAACCTGCCGTCTTCAAATCCGGCAGGTCTCATTCTTTATCACCAACAGTCTATTAAGGCTCTTTTGTGAACAGCTGATTCCGGGAGTTCGTCGCAAGACTTTTCAGAAGATATGATAATGCTGCGCTAATGCCTGCAATCACAACCGGTTGAAGGTGGGGCCAGTCAAATACTGCTCCTGATCCAAGTATCTTTATGATCCCATCGATCATCGCAGCCAGGAATGCAATAAGAAGTCCATTGAGTAAATCCCTGTAGTCGAGAGTGAAAAGCTTTGATTTCATTTTTTACTTTTTAAAGATTAGATTAAAAACAAATTTTGAATAAAGAAACCCACCCCTGCCTACCGGCAGGCAGGCCTTACCCCTCCCTAGAGGGGATCTTTTGGGGTCAACTTTTGTCTTTTTCCTTTTGTCTTTTGTCTTTTGTCTTGCTCATGCCTTTTCGAGTTCCACATTAAGCTCACTTCTCTCACCATTGGCTACACTTACTGTAACCTCTTTATCTTTATACCCTGGTTTACGTACAGACACCCGGTAGGTTCCTGCCTGCATGTTTTTAATATGGAAACTCCCCT
>JAURYB010000195.1 GCA_030654075.1 Bacteroidales bacterium
AGCAGGTGCTTAAGTAGGAAGGGGAGTAAGTGAATAGTGAATAGTGAATAGTGAATAGTGAATAGTGAATAGTGAATAGTGAATAGAAAATAGTAAGGATCAAAATCAAGACCAAATGATAATTGAATAAAATCCGAATAACTACTAAAACTTCTCATTCGTATATCGCATCAATCATCTTTTAAAACAATAATTAATTAAACTCACAACCAATGAAATGTAAAAAAATAGCAGTCCTGGCAGCGACGATACTGTTAGTTGCATTTCATGCAGTAGCACAGGATCCTGAGCATTTGGCAGCCCAGGCAGCCAAAGCATATAATACCAGGCACTATCAGGAAGCTATCGCCAAATACGAAAAAATTATTGCCGGTGGAAACGAATCATTCGCTTTATATTACAATTTAGGGAATGCCTATTTTCGAAATAATGAAAATGCCCAGGCAATTTTAAATTACGAAAAAGCTTTGAAAATTGCGCCTAACAATGAAGATTTAAAACATAATATTGAAGTCGTAAACAGTAAATTGACCGATAAAGTTGAGACGGTTCCTGAGCTGTTTTATAAAAGGTGGTGGAAATTGTTAGTTAATATGATGGATATTGATACACTTGCTATCCTAAACATTATGCTACTTTCCCTAGCCCTCATTCTTATTGCTATTTATATTGCCATTTCAACCATTATAATCCGAAAAATCAGTTTCTGGGCAGGAATCTTTCTGTTTGTACTATTCAGCATTGGTGTTTTGGCTTCTTCGCAACGCAATCATTACCTTACTAACCAACACGAAGCCATTGTATTTACACAAATGGTAAATATTAAAAGTTCGCCAGATGAGAACAGCAAAGATATTTTCGTATTACACGAAGGCACAAAAGTAAAACTACTCGATGTGATTGCCGAATGGCAGGAAATCCGTATTGCGAATGGAAGTGTGGGTTGGATCAAAAACTCAGATATCAGAAAGATATAAACACATTGTTAGTCTATTTCAATTAATTTTCCTATAATTTTATAACCTGCATGTTTCTAATTAGCCTGTCAGGTTGATAATTGGTCTATTATCTTCAAACATTATCACACAATACTTGCTTTAATTTTTGTTAAAAATCTAACAGGTAAATTATATTCTGATTTGCATATAAATAATTCATACCTTATCTTTGATCAGTCAAATATTAAAACTATGAGAAAAACACTACTTTTTATTTCCATATTTCTATGCGCTTTTCAGTTGATGGCTTTTCATCCGGAAGGAGATACATCCTGGAAATCGAAATACGAAGCATCCCTTGGCTTCTCACAAACAACTTTTACTAATTGGTCAGCAGGAGGAGATAATTCGTATTCGATAAATAGTATGCTTAATATTTATAAAAATTATGCCAAGGGTAAAATTTCCTGGAATAATTATCTGGGATTGGCTTATGGAGTCAATTATAATAAATCAACAACTCCCAATGTCAGGAAAACAAATGATAAAATAAATTTCCTGACGAAAGGAGGCATCTATGCCTGTAACCACTGGGATTACACCGGAACCTTTGAATTCAGGTCACAATTTGACGAAGGATTTGATTATAGCAAAGACTCTGCAGTAAAGGTTTCAAAGTTTATGGCTCCGGGATATTTTCAGCTATCTATTGGTATGAATTACAAACCTGTTGACTATTTCTTTGTTTTCATTTCGCCAATTGGAGCCAGATTAACGGTGGTAAATGACAAATCGTTAACCAGCCGGCCTGAGGGAGCATACGGCATTTTTGGAGACAATACTACTCTATGGCAAGTTGGAGGATCAGTAAATGTCGGCTTTAAAAAAGATATCCTTAAAAATGTTAACCTGATGTCGAAGCTCGATTTATTTTCCGACTATCGCTACCATCCTGAGAAAATTATTGTAGGATGGGAAAACAATATACTGATGAAAGTAAATAAATATCTTTCTCTGAATCTTTCTACCATGCTGATCCGGGATCATAATATAACATTCGTTGATAAAAACGGTATTTCCCAGGGTGTTAAGACACAATTCAGGGAAACGTTCAGCCTGGGATTAACATACACCATGGCTCATTAGCAAATTCATTATTATCAATTAACCTTAATATTAACCAAAAACAAAAACAAAAATGGCAATCATTAAAGAATTCAAAGATTTTATCATGAAAGGCAATGTAGTCGATCTGGCTATTGCTGTAATTATTGGAGGTGCATTTGGCGCTATTGTAAACTCGCTGATTGCGGATGTAATTACGCCATTGTTATTAAATCCGGCCTTAGATGCCGCCGGGGTTAAAAACATAGCTGAATTAACCTGGGGAGCTGTAAAGTATGGTAATTTTTTGTCATCGGTGATATCCTTCCTGGTAATTGCTTTTGTGCTTTTCATGCTTATCAAAGGCTTTAATTCAACCAAAAAGAAAGTTGTCGCAGTTCCTCCTCCTCCTCCGGCACAGGAAGTTCTGCTTACCGAAATCCGGGATTTGCTGAAAGCACAGAAATAATCTCTTCTTTCACTTTTCCTAAAATTAAACCGGCTTCAAAAGAGCCGGTTTTTTCATTCCACTAAACAAATGTAAATTTAGCAGATTTATTAAATTATCAGAAAACATAAAAAGTAAATAACCTGATAAATTATCAGACCTGTCAACTTTATTGATCATGCTTTCGTTAATTTTGTCTTTCTCTAAATAATGTCTCAAATTATGAAAAAAATACGCCTGAGTCGAAAAGCTGGTTTACCACCGGGAAGTCCTGTATATACCGGATTAAAAACAGGGGAAACTGTGATTAGCATGCTTGTTTATGACGATGATAATTTCCAGGCTTATGAAAATATTTCGGTCGAACAGGCAATTACACTCCAGGGTGAAGCAACAACAAACTGGATCATAGTAAAAGGATTCAGCGAGCCTCAGAACCTGCAGAAACTTGGTGATCATTTTGGAATACATCCTTTGATTATCGAAGATATCTTCAATGTGGATCATATGCCTAAAGTTGAAGACCTGGATAAGAGTTTGTTTATTACCCTCAAAAACCTGACCTGGAATGAAACTAACCAGGTAATTGAATCGGAGCAGGTAAGCTTATTTTTAGGTACAAATGTGCTTATTTCGTTCGAGGAAACAGACAACAATATGTTCGCCCAGATTATTAAACGCTTAGAAGCCGGTAAAGGGAGAGGCCGGGTCAGGCAGGAGGATTATCTATGCTATCTGCTTATTGATCAGATTGTTGATAACTATTATATTCTGCTTGATCATACTGAGGATCAAATGGAAGATCTTGAAAAATTATTAATTGATAATCCTACCAATGAGCTTTCACATTCATTCCTCCGATTAAAGAAAAACCTGATGCTGCTCCGCAAAACCATTAATCCGTTGAAAGAAGAAATCAGGTTTCTGGCACGCGAAGAATCCGGAGTAATCAGCGAATATACCAGGCAATACCTGAGCGATATTAACGATCACCTTTCGTTTATCATTCAATCTATTGATAGTTTCCGCGAAATGATCTCGTCCATGATGGACCTGCTTATGGCCAATAATGCTAACCGTATGAACAGCATTATGAAAACACTGACGCTTGTTTCGACTATTGTTATTCCAATGACATTGGTAACAGGCATTTATGGAATGAATTTCGATTTCATGCCGGAACTGCATTGGAAGTATGGATACCCGGTTTTTTTATCAGCCACAGCGGCTATGGGTATCATTATGTATGTCTATATGAAAAGGAAGAATTGGTTCTAGGAGAGGTTAATAGAAAATAGTTCCCTTCGGCTGGCTTCGGCTTCGCTCAGCCGCCGTCGCTCAGGGTAAAAATGGAAAATAGAAAATGGGTTGAGATGCTATAGTTTTAAGGTTTTTCAGTTGATTTTAAGCACTATCTATCTCTTTTCTTTTTCACCTCTCGCTTTGTCGCCCTTCCCCCTCTGAAAAGAAAGGTATCATAAACAAATCAAATATTCACCTCAACTACTTAGAGCATGACCCGTATCGGCCTTTTAAGCGACACCCACAGTTTTATAAATCCACGAATACTTGAGTTTTTCTCCACCTGTGATGAAATATGGCATGCCGGCGATATCGGGAATTTAGAAACGGCAGATAAACTGGCAGATTATAAACCATTAAAAGCAGTTTACGGAAATATTGATGGAACTGAACTCAGAAAATCCTATCCCAAAAACCAGGTTTTCAATTGTGAAGGAGTGAAAGTACTGATGACCCATATCGGCGGTTATCCCGGACGATACGAAAAGGATGCCAGGCAACTTATTGAAACTGAAAGACCCGGTTTATTTATTTGCGGCCATTCACATATACTGAAAGTGCTTTATGATAAAAAACACGAACTTCTCCATATCAATCCGGGTGCTGCAGGCAATTCAGGATTTCACCATGTAATAACCTGTGTAAGGTTTGTAATTGACGGGAAAGATATAAGGGATTTAGAGGTGTTTGAGAAGCAGAGATAGGGGAGAAAGGGGTTGGGGATTGGGATTTAGGATTTAGGGCTAGATTTGCTGGTTTCAAATTACTATTTTCTATTTACTATTTTCTATTCACTAATCCCTTACCTCAGTCTGTCAGCCGAACGAACAAGCTTGTCGTCGCGTTTTATCGCCCTGTTAGCCATTACCATAAAAACAAGCGCAACCAACGGAAGGTATATGCCAAAGGCTTTGCTGTAGTCGGGAACGATATTGATTTTCTTCTCAATCATCGGGATGTAAAGGAAGAAAATACCCATAATCAACGCAATACCGGCTAGTACACCAATATTAGTCAGTTTAATTTGAAATGAGCGGTTTTTGAATTGAAAGATCGTGAACAAATTAAGCAATGCCAATCCAATGACAACGATGATCAGGGGAAGAAATACCATTGGATTAAATGCGTTCGGATCGCCGGGAACCATATTTTTCAAGCCTTTAACGGAAAATATATAAGCACCGTTTTCCGAAAAAAACTGAGCCAGTGGAAAAGCAAAAATCAGTGCTATTGCTACAAAAGCAAGCGATAAGTATAAAGTCTGGATACGTTGAATCATGGCTGTTAAGATTTTTATTAGAATGCAAAGATAACATTGAATAGTGAATAGTGAATAGTGAAAAATGAAAAACGGGAGTCAATTTTGCTGAATACATGAAAAAAGCAGAGATAGTATTTTAGCATCCATTTTTTCTGCAATTTAGCATCAGCAAAACATATTAGCTTTTATCAGTAAAAATACCTGAATAACATATGCCACAACGTACCACCATCATATGGGACTGGAACGGAACCTTGCTCGATGACGCTGAAATATGCCGTGAAGCAATTAACAAAATGCTGAAAGTCCGCAACCTGCCGGAATTAAGCCTTTCAACATACCGCGACGTTTTTACATTTCCCGTTATTGAATATTATAAAGAAGTTGGATTCAATTTCGACAATGAAGAATGGGAACCTGTTGCTATGGAATTTATCAATTTATACCTCGGCGCGTTACCTTCGTGCGGGCTTACACCTTTTGCCGCCAGAACACTTGAAATATTTAAACGGAAAGGATACCGGCAGGCAATTATTTCAGCCATGCAACATGATGCGCTTCTGAAATCCGTTTCTGCCCTGGGAATTTTCGAATACTTCGATTACATTGGTGGTATCGGCGACCATTACGGCGGCGGTAAAATTGATAATGCCAGGAACTATTTCATTCAGGCCGGACTCAGCCCAGAAAAAATAACCTTGATTGGGGATACTCTTCACGATTCGGAAGTTGCCGCCGAATTACAATGCAAATGCATTTTGGTTGCCACCGGCCACCAATCGTTTCAACGGCTTTCAGATACTGGTTTACAAGTAATTAACAACCTTTCGGAAATTGATTCCGGATTATAATCTAAATTCCAACATTATGAAGAAGAACCGTTTAATTTCAGCCAGTACATTTCTGGCAATATTACTCTTCACTATTTCATCATGTACCAATAAGAAACCGGTTGAAGATAGCAAAGTATTATCTGACACCGACAGGTTTTACTCAGCGCTATCTGCCGAGAAAGGCATGAATACTTCATTTATGGAAATGTTTGATTCGGCTGGCGTTATGCTAAATGCCAACCAGATGCCTATTGAAGGATTTGAGGCCATCAAAAAATCCTTATTGAGTGAAAGCGACAGCACCTTCACTCTCACCTGGGAACCTAAGTTTGCCAGAATTGCAGCATCGGGTGAACTGGGTTATACATATGGAACCTACCAGATCAAGGACAAGGCTACGGATTCGATAACCGGAGTGGGAAAATACGCCACTATCTGGCTAAAACAGAGTAGTGGCAAATGGAAAGCAATTCTTGATACAGGAAATCCGGGGCTGGGGGATTCGAAATAGAACCTAATCAGAATAATCAATTACTTTTCCGGAATTTCCTTAACTTCATTTTTGAGCTCCGCTTCACGGGCTTTGTCGAAATAGATTTCATTTATAGCTTCCCCGGCGCTGTATTCAATTTCGCTTTCCTTATCGCCGTTGTCTTTGAACGCTGTCCAAACCCCTTCTTTCATGTCATTGTGCAACTGCCCGACCAGCATAGGTTTGCCGTTGGGATAATAATATTTTGCGGTTCCTTCAAACTTTCCTTTTGCGAAATTAACCTCAGCTTTAATGCTGTGATCCGAAAAATATTGCTTTCGGACTCCTTCTTTCAGCCCGTTTTGATAAGGACATTCTTCTAAAAGTTTGCCGTCATCATAGTAGGTTTTCCAGATGCCAACCGGAGTTCCTTTTTGATAAAACTCCTCAGATGAAAGGGTTTCAATTTCGTTATAGTACTTCCAGTGTCCGTCTTTTTTAGTTTCAGTATATAGTCCTTCAGCCATTTTTTTCCCATTGGGATGAAAATTCACGGCGGTGGCACTTTTCCCGTCAGAGGAATAAGTAAGTTCTGATCGTACCTTACCATCTTCGTAAAAATATTTGAACACGCCCTGGGGAATATTATTCTTAAACTGACCTTCGTAAACAACTTTTCCTTTGGCATCCAGCTTTCGCCATTCGCCTTGTTTCAGGCCTTTTGCATCGGTAACATTCTGCGAAAGCAGAAGAGTTGAGTTTAGTAATAACAGCAAACCAGTAAACAGAAGAGATTTCATTACACGCATTTGATTCGGATTTTTCATTCAGAGTTATAAACGCAATTGCGCTGACAATCGTATAAAGGCGTGAAAATTGCCTACTTTTGATGTGCAAATTTACAATTTATGAAGCCGGTAACGGCACAGAATTCTTCAAAACTAAAATAAAAATGGAAGGCAATTATTCATCAGTATTATTAAAAAATGTGGTTGGCGAATTTACCCGTTTGCCGGGAATCGGGCAAAAAACCGCATTGCGTCTGGCATTACACTTGTTGAAACAAGCACCCGAAATTGCCAACGCATTGGGTGAATCCATCCTGAAACTAAGGAGCGAAATTAAATACTGTTCCATTTGCAACAATATATCGGATACCGAAGTCTGCGGCATTTGCTCCAACCCGAAACGCGACCACACAACCCTTTGCATTGTAGAAGACATCCGCGATATGCTTGCCATTGAGAATACAGGCCAGTTTAAAGGCGTTTACCATATACTGGGCGGCATCATCTCGCCGGTGGAAGGCATTGGCCCGTCCGATCTGAGCATCGCTCCTATCGTCGAAAAAGCGGGCTCCGGAGAATTTAAAGAAGTGATTATGGCCCTACCCGCAACAGTTGAGGGAGATACAACGAATTTTTATCTTTTTAAGATGTTGAAGCAATTTGAGGTTACTGTTTCGATTATCGCCCGTGGAATTCCGGTTGGTGATGAGTTGGATTACACAGATGAAATAACGCTTGGACGTTCCATACTGATGAGGCAGCCGTACCAGGGATTAAAAGGGTAAATTCTTAATTTTGAAATATTGAAGTGAAAAGTAATGAAAAAACATATAACACTTAATTATTAATGAAAAAGTAGCTTAAAACGCGATCCTTTGACGTTTAGTGTTTTGTGTTTAATGTTATTAATTAAAAAATTTTCTTGAATAACGTTTCACCATCATAATTGCCGATACAAGACTAACATTATTCACATAAACTTGTTATTATTTGAAATATATCTCCTGATTCATGAAAACAGAACTCCATCCCGCCAGCGAACGCGGACATGCCAATCATGGATGGCTCGACTCATACCACAGCTTTAGTTTCGCCACTTATTTTAACCCGGCCCGCGAAAAGTTTGGTTGCCTGAGGGTATTGAACGATGATACTGTAGCCGGCGGCACAGGTTTTGACCTGCATCCTCATAATAATATGGAAATAGTTTCCATTATTCTGGAAGGTGCCCTTGAACACCGCGACAGCATTGGAAATGTGCAGGTAATAGCTCCGGGCGAAGTGCAGGTTATGACAGCGGGTACAGGCATTTATCATGCGGAATACAACCATTCGGAAACGGAAGCAGTAAAATTCTTCCAGTTGTGGATATTCCCTCGTGAAAAAGGGCTCAAACCACGCTACGACCAGGTATTATTTCCTGGTCAGCAAAAACAGGATCAGCTTGTTACGCTGGTTACACCCGATAACAAGCAAGAGGAGAATGCACTCTGGATACACCAGGATGCATATATTTCAAGTATAAATTTAAAGAAGAATAGTGTATTCGATTACCGGATCAGAATTGCAGGAAACGGAGTATTTGTTTTTGTGATTGATGGAAAAATTGTTGTTGACGGGAACAGCTTGCCTGCCAGGGATGCAATGGGAGTAAGTGAAACTCAATCTGTTCAGATTAAGGCTATTGATGCTTCGAAAGTATTATTTATAGAAATCCCAATGAGGTAAACTCAGATGTTATCTAAGAATCAGACTATTTTTCAGGTGCCTGTATTCACTGTATCATCGTTCATAAAATCAAACAGCGTCAATTGGTTGGGACTGACTTCCTGGTGCGTATGTTCTATAAGATGAACATTACGCTGAAGAAATTCGCGCAGCGCTTTTCGGAAAACCTTGTTCTCGGTAGTTTTGTGTATTTTACAGAATTGCCGAAGCAGCTTATTCTGGGTTTCCGGAATTTTCAGGTTCTTTTTGTAGAACTTAATCTTGCGAGCTTTCTTCTTCCCACGCTTCGGCATAGCATTCGGGTTTATGTAATACCGGCTAAAGTAAGGCATTAAAACACTGATCGCCTGCCATTCCCAAAATAGTAATTCACAATTTATGAACAGGAGGAATGAGGGGGAGGTACGATTTACAAGGTACGATTTACGAAGTACGATTTACGAAGTACGATTTACGATTTACGAAGTACGATTTACGAAGTACGATTTACGAAGTACGATTTTACACTGAGCGTAGCCGAAGTGTTACGATGTACGATTTACGATTTACGATTTACGAAGTACGAAGTACAATTTACGAAGTACGATTTACGCTTAACGACTTACGATTAACGAATAACGATTAACGATGCGGGATGTAAACTTTTTTCAGTTGACTTACCTGTAAAATCATCCTAAAAATTAAATTCTATATTCTACGATTCACCTTTTTAGGGCGCTTGTTAACGATGTAAATCAGGAATATCCCAATAGCAATAAATATCAATTGTCCGACACCGGGTTTGGTATCCGATGCCAAAGCATTTAAGGCTGGAAAGAAAGAAAAGTATCGCACCGGAACTTTTGACTTGCCATCGGCTTTCAGATACACTGCATCACCGATATACTTTGTTACTCCGTTCACAGTTTTACCGCCTGGCAATATAAAAGTATAGCTGATATTATAGGTATAACGACCTCTTTTTACTTCGTTACGCTCACCGCCTTCGCGCCTGATATCCGTGATTAAAGCTGTTGCTTTAGTTCCAACAAATCCCAATGCCAGGGTAGTTAACCCCCAGGCAATAAACGCTACGCCAATCAGGGTAATTAAAATGCGGGAAAAGTAATTATTAGATTTCGGTTTTGTCCGCTGCATTGCTCCTGTTAATAAAACACTTTTTCTTAAACTAATTCAAAGAATTCCAAAACGTCAAAATTAATGTATTTGTGGCTGAACAGGCTTTTCCTGCATATTAGCTTGAATAAAATATTCTGCCTCAGCATAATTATCCTTTGTACAAAATACTGC
Organism: Bacteroidales bacterium; assembly: GCA_030654075.1. Taxonomy (GTDB): domain Bacteria; phylum Bacteroidota; class Bacteroidia; order Bacteroidales; family UBA4417; genus UBA4417. The sequence goes on from JAURYB010000195.1 coordinate 10,165, forward strand.
GAGGTTTTCAGTAAAACCACCTTTTATCATTATAACATGCTTGTTGGGAAGATATTTTACTTTTTTGATATTCTTCCATTTCAATAGTACATCCTGTCGGGAATTGGCAAGCATCCCGGCACCGGCTACTGCGGGTTTTCCCGAGAGCAACCCTAAAACCACAGCCATAGAATTGATAATGCGGTTTTTCTTTGCCTGATCTTCCAGCGTATAGTTTCGGATGCCGTTGCTATTTAGCTCAAAACCTACATTATATTTACCTCCCCACACAAGCTGAATGAAGAGAAAAGTCAGCAAAAACAACACAGCCACAAGCATCAATCCGTAGTAGGCTTTTGTAAGTATCAATACGAGTATCAATATCCCGAACGGAATACCGATTGCAAATCCCAACTGACGTACTATAACTGAATTGCGGAATACGGACACCTTGATTGTCCATTCCATTTTTTCGGGAAGCGGGTTTAAAAGATTAGCTGGCATTTACAAACAATTAATAAGCATATTTCCATTCATAAATATAACACGTACCCATCCTGGCTCCCGGATTAAACAAAGTCCTCAATGCAATACGCATATCTTTAACTCCTGAAGGCGCGGTAGCTGTAACTACTTCGTGAATGGAATATACTTTTACCGACTTGTGGGTACTTATTTTAAAAGTAGATTTCCCGGCACTATTAGCAAATCGGATGTTAGAACCGGAAGAAAAACCTGGTGCTACATCCCATTTGTCAAAATCTGCTGAAACAGAGGCATCAGAGCTGAAATAGGAAAGCTTATGCGCCGTAAATGACAATGACAATGTTAGTGAAATGCTTTCGCCTGCATCCATTACCTTAGGAGGATTGCTAGCGGTGCATTTTATAGCGGAATTTTCATCACTGAGCAATGGCGGATTATAATAACTATCGGCTTTGCCAAGATATTTCCAGGTATAATCATAGCTACCCGGCGAGCAACTTCCACTTACCTGGTAAACACCATTTTTATTTGTGTTATCCAGGTCTTTTTTACCGTCGTAATAAATAGTTTCAACTAAAACCCACAAGCCTTTCCCTTCGCCTTTTGCAGTTGTGGAAGCGGTAGAACCGGTATTTGTGGCAGGAGAAACTCCCGATGGAGTAAATTCTTTGAAAGTAAATGCCGAGTTTTCCGCATCCTGGTACGACTTTCGGAGTTGAGCCTGCAGCTTTTCCGCTTTTTCAATATTCAGATACGCTTTATTCATCAGATCTTGCTGGCGCAGATAAAGTTTCTCAATATCGGCAACAAATTCATTGGTGAGTGCCAGGTCCCTGAACTTTTGAACCAGGTCTTTGGCATCTTGCCGCTGCCCTCCGCCAAAACCCTCCGTGATGTTGAAATTAAAAACGGTTCCTACCAGATCCTTCGATAAATCAAAAGGTGCTTTCCCGGGTATCAATATCTTAATTTGTTCCTCCACAATATCTATCTGCATCGAATTAATAAGCGACATTTGTTCTGCCAGTAAGGCTTCGCTAAGCAACTTCCGTAAGTTATTGGCTGAAACAACTTCCGCCTGAATCCGCTTATAGTCCTTTTCGCGATTGGTTTTTAAGGGGATATCACCAACAGGGAAAGCTGCCGGTTGTCCGTATTCCTTGAGAGTTTTAGCACTTTTCTGAACCATTTTTGTGCGCTCCGAATCCGCTATATCTTCAAGGGTAATGGCCTTTTCTAAATCACTTTTGGCTTCTTTAACCAAAGATTTTTCATGCTCATTTAATGGTTTTCTATTGGCATTGGCTTTAGTACCACCCGGTTCATTAGTTGTTCCTTTTGCCTGGGGTTTGTTTTTTTGCGGCAAAGCGCCTGAAACAGGATTGGCCGTGTTCAGATTATCATTTGATTTTGACGACTTCGCCGTAGTGGCATCCGTAGTTGTTTTTTGTGTTGAAGTCGGGGATTGTTGTTGCGCAGTTTGTGGCGGCTTTGCAGGTGTTTGACCCGCTATCCTTGTTCCGTTCCATTTGCCTGAAGGTGTGGCTTCGTTGTAACCCCATTTCCCTGTAAAGGCAGTATAATCCGAATTAAATTCAAAAACCATCTTTCCTTTGCCATTGTCCTGGAACCAGAGTCCGGTTAAAGTATGTCCGCTCAACGTGCCCTCAACCTTGCCATTCTGGTGCTTGTAGGTTCCGGTTACCTTATTGCCGTTTTGGGTGATAGTCATTTCGTTAAAATCAGTAGTGTATGTGCCTGAAGTGTTTTGTGAAAAGCCGACATAACAAGTGAACAATAAAACGGTTAGAGTAATGAGTTTTGTTTTCATTTTATAAAATTAGATAGTGTGTATTTTAATGACTTGATGCTAACGACTGGTCTTTGGCAAGTGACTGATTGATTTATACTTAGATGTAAACCAACACGAATGCCCCCGATAAATCAGGACAAGTAGTGCTGACAAGGGAGTTTCAATTATATTTCTAAACCCGCCATTTGTTATAGCTTTTGTTACCAACCATACTTTATCTTGTCAGTTGATAGTCATTGATTAATAACTCTGGTGAAAGGTTCAATCTGGCAGTCAATTTCCGGATCATTTCAACTGTCAGTTTTCTTTTTCGGTTTAATATTTCCGAAACACGACTCTTTCCACCAATTTCATTTACCAGATCAATTTGTTTAAGATGCATTTCTTCCATTCTTATTTTTATTGCTTCAATCGGATCTGGAGCTTCAATTGGGTACTGTTTTTTTTCATAGTCATCAATTAACAAACCAAGCACGTCTGCTTCATCGCTTTCTGTAGTTCCAATTTCTGCACTAAAAATGGTTTCAAGCCTTTTCAATGCTTGGGTATAGTCAGTTTCTGTTTTTATTGGTTTTATTTCCATGTCCAGTAATTTTAAATTGTGTTTGCATCTATTTTATCGTATTCAACATGAGTTCCTATGAATCGGATAAATATCCATCGTTTCTCAAAGTTGAATTTTACCACCAGTCTATAGGAATTGCCTTTGATGTTAAAAACAATTCTACTGTCTTTCAGAACACTTGCACTGATATATGTCTGCTTAACATCATTTGGAGTATTCCAATTTGAATTCATTGCCGTATCGAACCAGGTCTTAAGGTATTGTTCGGAATCTGGATGTATTTCCCAAAAGTTTCTCAATGTGCTTTTTGCAAATATTCTGTCCATAGGCTTGAATAATGATGCAAAGATAATTAATAATTCCCAATATGGGAACTTTTAAAAAATATCGCGTCTTTTCGTATGGTAGGTAACGGCTGTATACCAACAAATATAGATTTCTTTTCTTCACATCCAGAATTACACAATATATTTAATTGAAATCATTGAAAATAATACTCTAATTTTTTATTTGATAAAATACTGGAAGATTGAAACCTCTATCTGATTCAATAGTCAGTCAATCATTCCCAATAACCTCATTATCTACAATATACAAACACAAGACTTTGCGCCCTAATATGTTAATTATCTGTGACTAATTGCTTTGCGTCTTCGCGGTAAATAAAAAGCCAACGGAATAATGTGATTATTAAGCTTTAAATATAATATAATACACTTACTATTGTCCGGCGAAGCTGGGAATAGCTATACTAAACTCAGCGGCTGAAGCCACGAGTCTGGAAATCATAAAATTATAAAAGACTATTCCGGGATCAAAACAAGCAGACTAAAAGCCGCTACTTTATGCCAGGTAAACGTGAGAGTTGAAACAGGGAAGCTTTATATCAGGGATTTAATATCCTTAATAATCTTTTCAGCCAGTTCCTCCGCCTTAGCGGCAGAAACACTTTCGGCATAAATCCGGATAATAGGTTCTGTGTTTGATTTACGGAGATGCACCCATTCGTTGCCAAATTCAATTTTTACGCCGTCGATGGTGCTATTAGGCTGATCCTTATATTTCTCCTGCACTTTCTGCAAAATCAGATCCGTATCCATACCTGCTGAAAGAGTGATCTTGTTTTTCGAAATGGTATATTGAGGGTAGGTTGCACGAAGCTGCGAACAGGTGAGGCCGGTTTTAGCCAGGTGTGTCAGGAACAACGCAATTCCAACAAGGGCATCGCGGCCGTAATGCAATTCAGGATAAATAACGCCGCCATTGCCTTCGCCGCCAATTATTGAATCGGTATCTTTCATCATCTTCACCACATTCACTTCGCCAACCGCTGAAGCCGAATAGCTTTGTCCTTTTGCCTCTGTAACATCGCGCAAAGCACGTGTCGACGACATATTGGAAACTGTATTTCCGGGAGTATGCTTCAGCACATAATCAGCAACCGCAACTAAAGTGTATTCTTCACCAAACATTTTTCCATCTTCGCTCACGATGGCAAGGCGATCCACATCCGGATCTACAACAAAACCGACATGTGCATTGAAATCAACAACGGTCTTGCTCAATTCGTGCAGATGCTCAGGCAAAGGTTCGGGATTATGTGGGAAAAGACCATTAGGTTCGCAATACAGATCAAAAACTTTTGCAACACCCAAAGCTCTTAACAGCCTTGGAATAACAATGCCTCCGGTTGAATTAACAGCATCAACAGCTACTTTAAAATTTGCTCTTCTGATAGCTTTAATATCTACCAAAGGCAGATCAAGAACCATTTTTATATGTTTGTCAATAAATGTATGATCAACGGTATAACTACCTAATTCATTCACATTACAATACTGCACTTCCTGTGATTCAGCATTTTCCAGTACTTTTGCGCCGGCATCGGCATCCAGGAACTCGCCCAGTGAATTAAGCAGTTTAAGCGCGTTCCATTCGCCGGGATTATGACTGGCAGTAAGTATAATTCCACCCTGAGCTACATACGAAGTAACTGCTACCTCCACTGTGGGAGTGGTTGAAAGTCCAAGATCAATAACATCAATTCCCATTCCCATTAAGGTTCCGCATACCAGGCTGTTGACCATTGCACCCGAGACACGCGCGTCGCGGCCGACCACAATTTTAATTTTCCCACCTGAGTTTTCGCTAATGATATAAGTAGCATAACCGGTAACAAATTTTACAATATCAGCCGGAGTAAGGTTATTGCCTGGCGTTCCGCCGATAGTGCCTCGTATTCCTGAAATACTTTTTATTAATGTCATAATGGGATGTTTTTTTGCAAAGATACAATTAGCAGGGAACTATGGCGTGGATTTGAGTTTAAAAAAGTAAGGAGTAGGGAGTAAGGAGTAAGGAGTAAGGAGTAGGGAGTAGGGAGTAGGGAGTAGGGAGTAGGATGTCAGGCGGGATGAGTGTTTTTCCGAATCTTCCGGGTATAGTCACCCCTCTCTTTCCTTCAAGGAGAGGGGACGGGGGTGAGGTTTTTGAAAGACAGGATTCAAAAGAGGAAGATGGAATACGGATAGAGGCATGTATGATGTGGAAAGCATTTTAATGGTTTTAATTCTGAAACCCTTAAAACTCTGAAACCAGGAACCCTTAATCTAAAAATTATTACCTTTGCAGAATTAAAAATTGATTAAGTTATAATGGATAATTACGAAGAAGATAAAGAATACCTGCGCGAACTGCTCGAACGCTTCGAAAGCGTTTCCGGGGAAGGTGGTTATTCCTTTTTCGATAGTGGTGAGTTGGAAGATATTATCTACTATTATTTCAGTGAATCGGAATTACTGAAAGCCCTCAAAGCAATTGACTATGCCATAGAGCAATTCCCCTCCGAAGTAAGCTTCCAGGTATTTAAAGCGCAATATTTCCTGAATAACGGTGAGCCGGAGAAAGCCCTTGCCCGGTTAAACAGCCTCGATGCGCTGGATCCTCAGAATCCTGATATTTCACTTACCCGCGCCACTGTTTACAGCACTATGCATAAACATACCGAGGCCATCAGGGAATACCAGAAAGCTATCACCAAAGTGGATGAAGACCTGGATGAAATTCATACCAGCATTGCCTTTGAATATCAAAATCTGAGAGATTATAAAAAAGCAGCTGAGCATCTTAAAAAGGCAATTCAGCTCAACAGGGATAATGAAAGCCTGTTGTATGAAATAGGCTACTGCTACGAAATGGGTGAAATGAGTGATGATGCAATCGCATTCTTCACCCAGGAAATCGACAAAAGACCTTATTCACTTGTAGCCTGGTACAACCTTGGCATTGCATACAGCACTATTGAATTATACGAAAAAGCCATTGATGCTTTTGATTACTCCATTGCGATTGATCCTACCTTTACTCCTGCCTATTTCAGCAAAGCACAATGTTACGAACAGATGGAGATGTACCAGGATGCCATCAATGTTTATAAGCATACTTTTGAGCTTGAGAAGCCTGACGCAATGACCAATTACTATATTGGCGACTGTTATGCCAGTATGGAAAAATACGAAACTGCTATTGAATTCTACAGAAAATCAATAAGTCTCGAACGTCATTTTTCAGATTCGTGGATGGGAATCGGACTTTGCTTTGTAGAAATGGGGCAACACAGCGAAGCTTTATCCCATATGGAGCAAGCCATAAAACTGGAAGCCGATAACGCTGAATATTATATTGTACTTGCCGAAACACAGCTTACACTTGGCATGCAAGATGAAGCAGAGGTTTCATATCAAAAAGCCAGTGAGCTTGAACCTTACCATGCTGAAATCTGGCTGGATTATTCTGACTTTTATGCCGATATGAAAAAGGATTATACCAAAGCGCTCGAAATACTTGAGGATGGCATTTATTACCAGGGCGAAAACAGCGCTTTAACCTACCGGCGTGTTGCCTACCTGTATGAAGCAGGCCGGAGCAAAGAGGCCATTCTTGAGCTCTTTATTGCCTTAACGCAGGACTATGATGCGCATACTCAATTGCTCGAGTATTCGGAAAAAATTAAAAACTCAGACGAAATTCTGGCTGTTATCGCCTCATACAAAAACCAATAATTAACATGGGAAAGCAAAACGTTTGCCGCCCCTAAAACCTAACCCCAAAAACCTAACCCCTCATTTTATGGGAATCACTGAATGGATTGCTAAAACCGCTGTTGCTTTTATAGCCGCCACATCCTACCCCGGCGTATTTTTACTGATGGTTCTCGAAAGCATGGTTTTCCCGATTCCGAGCGAAGCGGTTATGCCTTTTGCAGGCTTCCTGATTGTGACCGGGCAGTTTACATTTACAGGTGTTATCATTGCAAGCACTCTGGGTAGTATTGTCGGTTCATTGGCTTCGTATGCCATGGGATTTTACGGTGGCAAACCATTTATCCAAAAATTTGGCAAATACCTTTTATTAGATGCACATGACCTTGAAATTACCGAACGGTTTTTTGCCAAACGTGGTGAATTAACCATTTTTATTTCACGATTCATCCCGGTTATCCGACATTTGATCAGCATCCCGGCAGGTTTGGGTAAAATGAATATCTGGAAATTTATTATTTACACTATTCTGGGCGCCGGTATGTGGAATGCCTTTTTAACTTATGTTGGATATAAGTTAAAGGAAAACTGGACTGAAGTAATGACTTACAGCCATACCATTGATATTGTAGTTGTTGCTGTGCTTGGGATGGCATTTTTATACTATGCCTACAAGGTTTATATTAACCTTACCAGGAAAAATACTGTCAGCTGATCATGCGGTTGTTCGGATTGATCGGATTCCCTTTATCCCATTCTTTTTCTGCTAAATATTTTGCAAAGAAGTTTGAGACTGAAAATATTCCTGATGCTGATTACCAGCTTTTCCCTTTGGGAGACATCTCCGAAGTCACTTCACTTATTGCGCTTAAACGTGATTTACAAGGTTTTAATGTAACAATTCCTTACAAGCTATCAATTTTACCCTACCTCGATAATATTTCAGATGCCGCTAAGTCAGTTGGAGCAGTGAATTGTGTTAAAATCGAGAGAAATGAATCCGGAATTACACTAACAGGCTATAATACTGATGTTTACGGTTTTCGCGAATCATTGATCCCTGCGTTAAAACCGTTCCAGAACAAAGCGCTTGTGCTAGGTACAGGCGGCGCTGCAAAAGCGGTTTGTTACACTCTGCTTGAACTTGGAATTAATTACACTCTGGTTTCACGAACTGGAGATAAGCAATCATTTTTAAGTTATCCCCAGCTTTCAGAAAAAACAATCAGCGATAACCTACTAATTATCAATACATCACCGGTAGGTACATTTCCCGACACTGATAAATGCCCGGATATTCCTTATCAATTCCTTGGCAGCAAACATCTCTTATTTGATCTTATCTATAATCCGGCAGAAACAAAATTCCTCAAACTGGGCCGTGAAGCAGGTGCTGCAACTTTAAACGGCTCGAAAATGCTTGAACTGCAGGCTGAAAAGTCGTGGGAGATATGGAATGGATAGAATGTGGGATGTGGGATGTGGGATGTCGGATGTCGGATATGAACCAGAAATAAGTATTTCGGCCTTGCTTCGGGGGTTCGGCTCCGCTCACCCACCTTCAGCAATTGCCGCTAAGTTATCATCAACAAGAAACCTCGGATTCGTCAACTCCCCTAAATCCTAAACCCCAAACCCTAAAACCTCAACCCCATGTCTGTCCTTATGCAATTTGCCATGTTTCCAACGGATAAAGGAGCCAGCGCAAGTCCTTATGTAAGCCGCGTAATTGCAATGATTCGCGATTGCGGTTTTCCATACCAGCTCAGTGCCATGGGAACCATAATTGAAACCGAAACACTTGAAGAAGCACAATCGGTTGTAACCAAAGCTTATTCGTTGTTACAAGCAGATTGTACCCGAGTTTACTGTACGGTTACTTTCGATATTCGCGACGGAGCAGTCGGCCGAATGCAGCAAAAAGTGGCATCCATCGAAGAGAAAATAGGCCCGGTAAATCACTGATCCCTGCGGATCACTTCGATCGTAAAATCAGCTGCAAGAGCAGCCAATGCGCCAACGGCAGCCAATACAGGAGCGATAAGAGCGCCAATAACACCAAGCGTTACAGGAATCTCGATATAAACCTTACCTTCATGATCCTTGATGATAATACGGTTTACATTGCCTTCTTCAATGATTTCGCGGATTTTACGCAGTAGGTCTTCGCCTTTTACTTTAAATTCAGATGAGTTCATTTTTGTAAGTTTATAAAGATCTGACGATATTTTCATGGGTTGGTTACATTTTAGTAAGGATTTAGGTGTTAGGGTTTGGGGGTTAGGGACCAGTAATTATTTATTAATGCAAATTCAAGTAGAACAATCTTTAGTTTGAAGGAAGGGAATTCCAGTAAACCTTAATTCAATTTCCTGTTAAGTATCTTAATTCGTACTTTTGCAAACATGTTCCGAAATATATTTATCTTTTTCATTCTGTTTACTGCATTTCCTCTGATCTCATGTCAGCATCAAACTGTTGATAAAAATAAGATCCAGCTTACAGTAAGCATCATCCCTCAGAAATACCTGGTAACTTTTATTGCCGGTGACAAATGCGATGTGCAGGCAATGCTGCCAACCGGATCAAATCACGAAACATATGAACCTGCTCCACGAGATATGGAGAAAATTTCATCATCGAAACTTTATTTCGCTTTAGGTGCACTTGATTTTGAACTCACCTGGCTCGACAGGCTTAAAGCGTCCAATCCTGCCATGAATATTATAAATACAAGTGAAGGTATACAAATGCTTAGCGGGCACAATCATGATGACGAAAAGAGCGGGGAACACCGAAATCATGGAATAGATCCTCATACCTGGCTTTCACCTTCATGCATGAAAGTACAGGCCGCCAATATCAGCAAAGCGTTATCAACAATTGATACAGCAAATGCTTCATTTTACAACTCAAATCTGAATAAGTTTTATCAAACTGCTGATTCTGTGGATCGTTTAATCCGGGAGAAACTTGCAGGCTCCGAAGGCAAATCAATCCTCATATTTCATCCGGCACTGGCATATTTTGCCCGTGATTATAATCTTATTCAAATTAGTATTGAACAGGACGGGAAAGAACCATCCCCGGCTTACCTGGCAGAACTTGTAAAAACCGCTAAGGGAAAAGGAATTAAAGCCGTATTTATTTCGAAAGAATTTGACACCCGTAACGCAGAAGTGATTGCCCGTGAGATCAAAGGGAAAGTGGTTGTTTTTGATCCTATGGCCGAAAACTGGGCTGAAAATTTGATTCACCTTGCTGATCTGATTGCATCAAACTAACATGAAATCATGAACGAACTTATTAAGTTGGACAATGTTACAGCCGGTTACGATAACGGGATTGTGCTTCGCGATGTTTCACTTACAGTTTACGACAGAGATTTTATAGGAGTTATTGGTCCGAATGGCGGAGGGAAAACCACACTGATCAAATTAATACTGGGTTTGATCAAGCCTCTTTCGGGTACAATTCAGCGTTTTGATAACCAGGAAGGCAGTTTTATTGGATATCTTCCCCAGCAATCACAAATCGACAGAAAATTCCCGATTACAGTACAGGATATCGTACTTTCAGGATTGATGTCTGCGGGCAAAGGATTAAGCAGGTATACCTCAAAAGATAAAAAACAAGCGTTCGACCTGCTTGGCCAAATGGGAATCGGTCATTTGGCGAAACGAACAGCAGGCGAACTCTCAGGCGGACAATTGCAGCGGGTTTTCATCTGCCGGGCACTTATTTCGTCACCTAAACTTCTGATACTCGACGAACCGAATACCTTTGTTGATAACCGTTTTGAGCATGAAATGTATGAACTGCTTCAGCAATTCAACCAGAAAATGGCCATCATGATTATTTCGCATGATGTAGGAACCATTTCGTATTTTGTGAAAACGATAGCCTGTGTAAATACGTATCTTCATTATCATCCATCCAACATCATTACTGAAGAACAACTTGCCGGTTACAATTGCCCCCTGCAGATTATAACTCATGGTGATGTTCCGCATACGGTACTTCAAAAACACGATCACAGCCACGATCATGACCATGATCACAACCTAACTCACCCTGAAGATCATAAGCACGAATAAGATGGCAGGAATTCTCTCATACGACTTTGTACGCCATGCGGTTGAAGCTGCTTTCCTTGCCAGCATAACCTGTGGTTTTATTGGCGCGTATATTGTGGCCCGCCGCATGGTATTTATAAGCGGGGGGATTACGCACGCCTCATTCGGAGGAATCGGGCTAGGCTATTTCCTTGGGATAAACCCGATATTTGGCGCAGCCATTTTCAGTATTATGTCGGCGTTTGGAATCAGGTTGGTATCAAAACAGACTGATATCCGTGAAGATTCTGCAATCGGAATTTTATGGTCCTTCGGAATGGCGGTAGGAATAATTTTCATCTATCTAACGCCCGGCTATGCTCCAAACCTGATGTCGTATCTTTTCGGCAGTATTCTTACAGTTACCTCCACTGATCTTGGCTTAATGGGAATACTGGCGACAGTTACTGTTACGGTTTTCATGCTATTTTACCGGACCATTTTATTTATTTCTTTCGATGAAGAGTACGCCCGTTCGCATAATGCACCTGTGGAAACTTTTAACTACCTGATGCTGACTTTAGTGGCATTAGTGATCGTAATCAATATCCGAGTTGCCGGTATCATCCTGGTAATTTCTTATTTAACTATACCTCAAAGTACTGCCAACCTGTTTGTTAATGATCTGAAGAAAATTATTATTCTTTCGATGATCATTAGTTTTGCCGGAAGTATGACCGGTTTGTTTCTGTCCTATTACTGGAATATTCCGTCAGGAGCAACTATTATTTTTGTATTTGTATTGATATTTATGATTGCCCGTGGCATTGTTTATCTGCGTGATCTGAAACTGAGAAAGATTTCAATATCAGACAGATAATATTCTTTGGACAGACAGAATAATCGTGCGCGCTTAAATACTACTAATACTATAGATTGTTAGTTCAGCAGTAAACCGTCCTGGAGCCTTGACCATTATCAGGATTTAGTTAACTTTGTTTTACTGAGTAACAAGTAAATTCTCCTTTTTAAAAACATAGGTGATATGAACCAGGTCCTTGTTGTTTCCGACGGTACAGGACGAACCGCCCGGCAAGCGCTTAACGCTGCGCTCACCCAGTTTCCCGGGATTGATATTGATGTGATCGTTCATGCTGATATCCGAACTCAGAACGAAATAAGATACATTGTTACGGAAGCTTTAAAATCGGGAGCTCTTATTGTGCATACTCTGGTTACTGACTCGCTGCGTGAATTTATTATACGCGAAAGCCATGCAAATAATGTGGAAACTATCGATCTGATGGGGCCTTTGCTCACCAGGCTTTCGAGCCAGTTTATCCACGAACCGTCGCAGCAGCCTGGTCTTTACCACAAATTGAACAAAGAATACTTTCAGCGTATCGATTCCATGCAGTTTGCCTTTAACCACGACGATGGCCAGCGCACGGAAAGCCTGAATGAAGCTGATATTATTCTGCTTGGTGTTTCACGAACATTTAAAACTCCAATCAGTATTTACCTTGCCTATAAAGGCTGGTTTGCGGCGAATGTTCCTATCATAATGGGACTAATTCCACCGGAAGAGTTGAATCATATTGATCCATCCAAAGTTTTTTGCCTCACAACAAGTGCTTCACGACTTTCGGAGTTGCGGAAAACACGTAACGTACGACTCGGCGGAAATATTGGAAATTATTCAGAACCAGAATATGTTTCCCGCGAAATCAATTTCGCCAATCGATTTTATAATCTTCATCCCAGTTGGACTCTAGTAAATGTAACTTCGAAATCAATCGAAGAGATCGCTTCAGAGATATTGGCGATTATGGCGGGAAGAAAAAGATAATAAATAGTTTTCCCCGACCTGAAGGTCGGGGCAATAGATTTTCTAAAGAACAGGCAATAGATTTTCTGAAGAACAAGCAATAGATATTCTAAAGGTCGGGGCAATAGATTTTCTGAAGAACAGGCAATAGATTTTCTAAAGAACAGGCAATAGATTTTCTGAAGAACAAGCAATAGATATTCTAAAGGTCGGGGAAAATGATTGGCTGAAAGTCGAACTACTCCACCTTGATCATTTTGTAATCCTGAAGCTTAACGATATTAACATCCTGGTTTTGAAGACCCTTACCTTGTACAGGACTGGAAAAATAAAAATTATGCTGCAAACCAGTTCCTTTGTAATCCGGTAAGCAGGTTATGTACTTATCGCCGTATTGCATCAGGGACGTGAGGAAATACCATCCGATATCATAACCCAGGTAAGCATGTTTTGCAGATAATGGAACCGAACCATATTTATTCCGGAACCGGGTAATAAACTGCTGAACGGCTTCGTTTTCGTAATCGATATAGCTGGATGTAACCTGGTGGAAATTAAGATTAACAAGAAATTCTGTTTCCAATTCGAGTTCTTCCCACCCATCCATACCAATCAGAATTATATCATTAGATTTTGAAAGTGGATTTAGCAGCGAAACAAAATTCGGAACATTAGTTTTATTATTCGAAAAGAAAATTATAATGTTTTTAGCATGAGGTTTGAGCTTTTTTGCAACTCCGGCCATCATATCGGTTGAATAAGTTACTTCCTGAAGACTGCCTTTGAAAGAGTGACTCGTTAGGCCGGTTTTGATGATTGATTCGAAGTCACTTAACATTGCTTTCTGCTCTTTATTATCATTCTTTACAGCAATAATAGTAGCATTAGGATACTTACTGATAATGAAAGATGCAAGTTTATTTGCAACTCCGGCGCCAGAAACCTGCATTTTTAATACAAAAGGATTTCCATCAACAATATTTTCGCGGCGGGATAAAGGGTTTATAATTCCGATTTCATGTTTTTTAGCAAAACGGGCTGCTACAGAAAAGGAATTAGCATACATCGGCCCAACGATCAGATCCATTTTATCCAAACCTGGTTTGCGTAATGTTTGCTTTATCGTTAGGGTATCGTTTAATCTATCGCCATCCAAAACCTGTATCCGAGCATGAAGTCCGTATTTCTCGAGCGAATCAGCCGCCAGCATGAAACCTGCATAAAACTGGAAATAATTGAAATTTTCGAACTCCGAAGTGTTTTTTGTCTCAGGTGCCTCAAGTGCTTCAGTAGCATCTGCAAGGTTAAAAGGCAGTATTAATGCAACTTTATACGTCGACGTTACATTTTCCGCTTTATAGCAGTCACCTGGTAAGGCAGGGCCGACAGGTACAACAGGAACTCCAATAATTTCAGATTCCTTTTTCGCTGTGGACTTAACTCCACTTTTAGCATCTCCTTTGCGTAATTTTAAAACCATACCTGCTTTAAGTCCGCCGCCTAATTGTGGATTCAGGTCAATTAGATCATCAACTGATACGTTGTAAGCTTTCCCAATGCTGTAAAGTGTTTCACCGGTTTTTACAATAACTTCATCAGGATTGGATTCAGCTTTAACATCCTTTTCAGAAGGAACCACAATAACAGAAGCTTTTTCAATGGATTTTTTCTTTGGAATTCTTATTTCCATTCCATCTTTCAACCCATCGAAGCCTGGATTAGCATTTATGATATCGTCGACACTGACATTATATTGCTTTGAAATACCGTAGAGGGTTTCCTGCTTTTTTACCTGGTAAAGTATATAATTTGGATCATCTGCCGGTTTACTCTGCGCTTTTTGAATTTCAGCAGGTTTGGCCTGTTCAGTCTTTATTTCTGTCTTTAGTTTAGTATCAGCTTCCGGAATTGCTACTATTGATTTTTGAGGAATTCGGAGCACCATATCAGCTTTTAACCCTTGCGCAATTACCGGATTATCAGCGCTTATTTCTTCAACAGATACATTGTATGCTTTAGCAATAGCAGCAAGAGTTTCACCCTTATTAACGAAATGAATATAATAGGGCTTCCCCTTGTAATTTTCAATTACAGTCGATCGTTTCACAATAACATCCTGCGCGTAAGCGTGTTGAGTAAAGTTAGCTGCAATTAGCAGAAATAGCAATGTGAATAGACGAAAACGCATGGCAATATATGTTTGTTGAAAAATAAAACGCCGCATAGCGTGTAAATGTAAGCAAAATCCAGACCAGTGTTTAGAATCGTTTTCAGATAAGGGATCAGATTACCGGGTAATGAGGTCGTGCCTTACTCCCATTCAATAGTTGCTGGTGGTTTTGAACTTATATCGTAAACTACACGGTTAATGCCTTTTACTTTATTAATAATTTCGCTCGAAATGGCTGAAAGAAATTCATATGGCAGATATGCCCAGTCAGCAGTCATGCCATCGGTTGAAGTTACAGCCCTGAGAGCAACTACGTTTTCGTAAGTACGCTCATCACCCATAACACCTACTGATTGCACAGGAAGCAGCATAGTACCGGCCTGCCATACTTTATTATACAAACCATGGCTCTTAAGCCCGTTTATAAAAATTGCGTCAGCTTCCTGCAAAATAGCTACTTTTTCAGGAGTAACATCACTCAATATCCGGATTCCCAAACCAGGACCGGGAAAAGGATGCCTGTTGAGGATATTGGGATCGATCAGCAATGTACTTCCAACGCGGCGGACTTCATCTTTGAAAAGGCTCTTGAGAGGTTCCACCACTTTGAGTTTCATAAAATCGGGTAAACCGCCTACATTATGATGGCTCTTGATAGTAGCCGAAGGACCTTTCACCGAAACTGATTCAATAACATCAGGATAAATAGTGCCTTGAGCAAGCCATTTCACATCTTCGATCCTTTTGGCTTCAACATCAAAAACCTCAATAAAGGTCCGGCCAATAGCTTTACGCTTTGCTTCGGGTTCAGTAATTCCTTTAAGCGCATCCAGGAAACGCTTGCCGGCATCGACGCCTTTCACATTCAGACCCATATGTTCATAAGAGTCAAGAACAGATTGAAATTCATCTTTGCGAAGTAAACCGTTGTCTACAAAAATACAGTACAACTGTTTTCCGATAGCTTTATGCAATAGCACGGCAGCAACTGAACTATCAACACCTCCTGACAAGCCGAGTACAACCTTATCACTTCCAATCTGAGATTTTAATTCGGCCACTGTAGTCTCAACAAAAGCAAGTGGTGTCCAATCCTGGCTGCAGCCGCAGATGTCAACCATGAAATTGCGCAATAATACAGTACCATCAACTGTGTGATATACTTCCGGATGAAACTGGATTCCATAAGTAGGTTCACCTTCGATATAGAAACCTGCAACTTTTACATCAGGCGTGCTGGCTACAATTTTAAAGTTTTCAGGAATTTCAAGAATAGTATCACCATGGCTCATCCAAACCTGGCTCCCATCTGCCATTCCACGAACAAGTTCATTCTTATGATCAATAAATGAAAGGTTTGCACGTCCGTATTCCCTGATTTCAGAAGGAGCTATAATTCCGCCATCAATTTTGGAAAGATATTGAGCACCATAACAAACTCCAAGTAAAGGATATTGTCCCCTGATAGCTGACAAATCGGGCGCAGGTGAGTCTTCATCGCGTACCGAAAAAGGGCTGCCTGACAAAATAACGCCTTTGATATGGTCGCCAAGCGCAGGAATATGGTTAAACGGATGTATTTCGCAATATACATTAAGTTCGCGTATACGCCTGGCAATGAGTTGGGTGTATTGCGAACCGAAATCGAGGATGAGAATTGTTTCGTGCATGGCACAAAGATAAAAAGAAAGTAGGAAGCAAAAGATGCAAACTGCACGTTTATAGAAATATCATGTGGCATGGAAATTGAACACGAATTGATTGTTTACAGTTTTTCAGGATTTTCTGTTTTTATTCTAAAAATTTCTCAATTTTCAGATTAATCCTTTAACAGGAAACTGACCTCATTTCCCGGCTGAAATTCAACCGGCTCTTTTCCAGCTGCAAATAACCTCATAGACCTGTTTCCTAATAAGTTCATATTGTTACCATCAACGTACAATGCAGTGGCCTCGCGCAATCCAACAACCAGAACATCAGTATTCAATGCCTGGAACTCATTGATTCGTTGCTCGCGGGTTTCACCTCCGTGACCTTCCGGGTTTGCATCAAGGTAGTGTGGATTTATCTGGAAAGGAACCAGGTTTAACGTTTTGAAAGATGATGGCTGAATAATAGGCATATCATTAGTTGTACATAATGTCGGGCACGCAACATTTGACCCGGCGCTCCAACCAATAAACGGAGTTCCGGAAAGAGATTTCTCCCTTATGGCTGCCATAATACCCGTTTCGTGCATCATTTGAACCAGGCGGAACGTATTGCCACCACCTACTACAATGCATTCAGCTTTGCTGACTGATAAAACCGGATCATTAACTGTGTGAACAGATTCAACTTTGCATCCCCACATGCCGAAAACATCCTGCACCCTGGTTGTATAATCGTCCCAGTTTACTGTAACACCGGCATACGGCACAAACAGGCATGATTTTATGTTATTGCTTGTAATAAACTGCCTGAGAATTTCGCGTGGCCAGCCTAAGTATTCTTCGCCCTGGTTGGTCGAATTGCTTAATAATAAGAGTTGCATGGTGGATTGGATTTATGGGCCAAAGATATGAGTTTTGAGCGGATTTGGAATATGAGATTATTTAGTGGTCATTTAGTGGTCACTCAATTGTTGAAGGCTGAGTGCCTGGAGAAATTTGGATAATTGAGAGGTCATTCAATTGTTGAGGAATGAGGATTTAAAGTGTTTGAGTGATGTTAGTTGTCATTCAAGGTCATTCAATTGTTGAGGAATGAGAATTTAAAGTGTTTGAGTGATGTTAGTTGTCATTCATGGTCATTCAATTGTTGAGGAATGAGAATTTAAAGTGTTTGAGTGATGTTAGTTGTCATTCAATAGTCGTTCGGTTGTTGATCTTAACTTGCGACTTGGAATTTGGGATTTGTAACCTGGGACTTGTAACTTTGAATTTCAGTACATTTGCTGATTCTTAAAAACACTTATGCAGAAAGGCGTTTACAATCGAGGGGCGATTATCATGCTGTGGATCACTGCAGCAATCTGGGGCTTTGCTTTTGTAGCGCAACGTGCCGGAATGGAATTTATCGGACCGTTTACGTTTAACGGCATACGGTTTTTACTGGGTAGCGCATCATTGCTTCCGCTTATATTCTGGATGAAATATAAACAGAAGAGTCCATCGGCCAAGCAAAAGAATATTCTGAAAGGTGGACTATTGGCAGGAGTGGTCCTTTTTATAGGTGCATCGCTGCAGCAGGCAGGCATGGTTTATACAACCGCCGGGAAAGCCGGGTTTATAACAGGTTTTTATGTGATACTGGTTCCGCTGATCGGTATTTTTATCGGCCAGCATATTACGCGGATTTTATGGATGGGCGCTTTTATCGCCCTGGCTGGATTATATCTTCTCACTATTGATGGTCCTTTTGTGCTTCAATATGGTGATTCGCTGATTTTGTTGAGTGCATTTTTCTGGGCAATCCATGTGCAATTAATTAACAAACTTGTTGACTCACATGCCGCGCTGCCTCTTTCAGCATTTCAGTTTGCCATATGTGGAATACTGAGTCTTACAACAGCAATTATTTTTGAAACAATTACATTGCAAACTATTCTTCAGGCGACCTGGCCTTTGTTGTACGGAGGCCTGATGTCGGTTGGTATTGCTTATACCATGCAGGTTGTGGCCCAACAACATGTTCACCCGGCCTATGCTTCCATCATTTTAAGTTTTGAGACTGTTTTTGCTGTTATAGGAGGCTGGCTTCTGCTTAACGAAATACTGAGTTTACAGAACCTTGCGGGATGCTTATTGATGCTGGCCGGGATGGTAGTGGTGCAGGTATGGGGAAGCAGGAGAAGACCAATAGAGAAATAAAACTTAATCTATTTACTATGATTATTGCCCCTGAAAACCAACACCGAAAGGAACAATAATGACACCATCAGTAAAAACGCAATTATCCAATTGACCGTATTAGAGGCAACATGAGTATTTCGTATATCACTGAGTATTTTTTCCTTTCTGATGTTTGCAATTGAATCACTATATAATTCCATATATGTTTCAGCAAACAAGTCCTGCAAACTGTCGGCTGTTCTGAAATCATGAAGGATCGCATTGGCGTGAGCAAGATTTCTATAGTTTTCGAGAAGTTCGTACCTTGCATTTAAATTTACAGTTATCTGCAAACTTTTCGATAAATAGCCGACGGCTTTATCCATTTCGTTGAGCTCGATTAAATTCCGGCCTATAGCCGTCATAACGTTCGAAGCCTGTCGTACATTCCGGGTATCTTCATTTCGTTTCAATAGCTTCTGTAAAATCTCTATTGATTTTGTATACTCTTTCTGTGAGGTAAATATTTCAGCCATTGTAGTCAGAGTTTTATCAATATTGAAAGCATCGTCTGATTCATTGCTCATTTCAAGAGCATGATTCAGGTATTTCATGGCGATTTCCGGCTTTCCCATACTCCAGTATGTGTAACCCAGGTTACTGTTAGCCATAATTTCCTGGTACTTATCTTTAAGTTCAATAGCGAGATTAAGCGCTTTGGTAAAATCACGGATTGAATTTTCAAATTGCTTCAGATACGCATATTCAGCACCTCTATTGCTGTAACTTGCCAACAAACCAGGCTTATAGTTTTGCCGGCTATAAATCCGGATACATTCATTTGTTAAACCAAGCGCTTTTTTTACTTCGCCCCGATAAATATAAATATCGGCAATATTTTCCTTCGTGGTTGCTACCCCGATTTCATCATTTAGTTTTGTATCTATAGTTATCGAACGGTAATAGAATTTCAAAGCTTCATCATATTTCCCGGTTTCCTGTGAGATTAAACCAAGATTATTGTAGCAGGCCGAAATGCCCTTTTCATCACCAATTTCAGAGAATACGCCTAGTGCTTCACTATAACATAGAATTGCGGAGTCGGTGCTACCGATAAAAAACCAGCATACTCCTTCGTTTTTCCGGGCAAGAGCTTTGCCAGGAAGGTAATCAGCCTTAGCCGAAAGGTCAAATGCCTGCCTTGCAAAATCCAGGGCTTTATACCTGTCAGTTTTTCGGTATACTACTGATATTTCATTCATCAAATCTATTTTCTCATTGCCATCGATGTTATGCATTCGTTCAATCAAAGGTGCTGCTTCGTCCTGAGCAATAAGCAACAGAGGATAAGCTATTATAAGAATAAAGAATATGATTTTCTTTGGAAACATCTTTTAGTAATGTTGATTTATCAGCAGAATCATTCAAGTACAAAATAATGCTGGATTTTATTGAACAAATCTTCATGAATTAAGGGAATCGACTTAATCTGTTGAATCGACGTGTAACGACCCAGAATTACCCGCTGATCGACTATAGCTTTGGCTGTGTAGTAGTCCAGATAAGGGTGCTTTTTCAGTTCTTCTGTTCGTATGGTATTTATATTGATTTTTTTTATGCCACCCGAATTTACATCACATTTTGCTTCAATTTTATCAAATTTTTCCTGGTCAAACCCATACACTTCAAGCAGTTGATTTTTACTGTAAAACCCACCAAGCAAATTGCGGTATTTTAATATGCGCCTGGCAAAAGAAGGACCTATACCATATAATGTAAGCAATGTAACTGAATCAGCAGTATTGAGATCAACCAGTACATTTTTCTTTATCTCCTTTATTTCAGGTTTTCGGTCCGTATATTCATTTTTTTGCTCAGGTATTGAAATGTAGGGCTCAAGAATTTCATATTCGGAAGGTGAGATACAGAACATGCGTTTAAAATCTTCTTTTTTGTGAAACTTCCCACCTTTTGCCTCGTATTTTTTTATCACTTTAATCTGCCAGTCCTTTAATCCCATCTTGCTCCATTGTTCTGATGGCAGCATGTTTGGGTTAAAAATGAATGGGGTGATTTTATTTTCAGCAACCGATCGGTCCATTTGCTGAAAGTCGAGTCGGCGCGCTAAATCAGCCGAATCGGCTGCATTTTTCAGGCTTGCTTCAAATTGCTCTATTTCCCTGGCAAATTGTAAAAATTCTTTCGAATTATCCTTGAAAGAGACTTTGATAATGTAGGGATATGCCAGTACTGCTATAATTATAGCTATAACCACAATTATACCATTGCGTTCACCCTTATTAAAATTAAAATAGTTCTTTAAATCATCCAGCATAAACAGATAGTATAAAATATACTGTAAATAAAACAATTCCAAGCAATTATAGTAAGAAGACTGTTACCGGTGAAAGGGATATTAAATCTGTATTTTCTGTTTGTATGGCACTTGACAAAAATCGTTATTCACTATTCACGCTTCGGCTGGCTTCGCACAGCCGCTGTCGCTCAGCGCATCGCTATTCACAATTCACTATTCTTATCCTCCTCGCAGGTAGAGACGCGAGCATCGCATCTCTACAATTCACTTTTTCCTCCAAAACGCTTCCAGATATAATAAACAGGCACGCCCATTATCACAATTATTAAACCCGGCCAGGTATAATTGGGTTTGTAAATCAACAAAACAAACATTATCAATGAAGCAGCCGCCATATATATTACAGGGATAACCGGATAGCCAAAAGTCTTATACGGACGTTCTACGTCAGGTTGTTTCCGGCGGAGCGCAAATATGCCTGCAATTGTCAGCACATAAAAAATCAAAACTGCAAACACAACATAATCGAGCAGGTTCGAATAGGTTCCGGATAAACAAAGCAGGGAAGCCCATACAGCCTGAAACTTAAGCCCGGCCGCAGGCACGGAATTTTTATTTAATGAAGCCGCGCTCTTAAAGAAAAGGTTATCCTTAGCCATAGCATAATAAACCCTGGCTCCTGAAAGAATCAGACCATTGTTACAACCAAATGTTGATATAACAACAAATGCAGCCATCAGCAAGGCAGCCAAAGCGCCAAACAATCCAAACATCGAAGCAGATCCCAACCGGTCATTAGCCGCATATTGAATTCCTTTTTCAAAAACACCTGTTCCATCGGCTATTCCCCGAAGAGGAAGCGCATTCAGATATACGAAATTAGCCAGGATATAGAGTACTGTTACAAGTGTAACTCCTGTAACCAGGCTTAGCGGGATATTCCGTTTCGGATTTTTTACCTCCGCGGCGGCAAATGTGATATTATTCCAGGAATCGGATGAAAACAGCGATCCAACCATGGCTACTCCAATGGCAGCAATCAACGCCCAGCCACCTAACACTGAACCATCCATTGCAACAGGCTTCCAGAAATAGCTTTTATTCATCGCCACTGCATCCGGATTTCCGGCAAAAAACAATCCAAGAATAATAAACCCAATCAATAAGGCTACTTTCAGAAATGTAAAAACATTTTGTACCCATTTGCCATTCCGGATTCCCTGCAGATTGTTAAATGTCAGAACCAGGATCATTGTTATTGCTAACAGGTGAACTGTGCTGATTTTTAGTATTCCCAGATTGAGCAAAATATTAGTTTCGGAAAACCAGGGAACAAGCACACCGGCAAATTTGGCGAAAGCCATCGCAACAGCAGCAATAGTGCCGGTTTGAATTACGGTGAAAAATGTCCAGCCATAAAGAAATCCGGCCAAAGGATTGAACGCTTCGCGCAGATAAACATATTGCCCTCCTGCCTTTGGCATCATCGAAGCCAGTTCGCCATAACTAAGCGCGGCAAAAATGGTCATAATACCGGTGATAATCCAAACAATAAGCATCCAGCCCGGTGCACCTACATTACGGGCTATATCGGCACTAACGATAAAGATCCCAGATCCTATCATTGATCCGGCCACCAGAGCAGTGGAGTCAATAAAACCAAGACTTTTCTTGAATTCAGTTTTTGTCAATCCCTCATCTATTCTCTCCATATAATGAATTTGCTATAAATAAATCATAGTTGTATCATAACAGAATTAATCCTTATCATGCCGTAATTTGCTATGTTTTACGCTGTAAGCAAAGTAGACAATAAAGCCCAAAGCCATCCATATGAATAACCGCGTCCAGTTTGCCCAGCCCAGTCCGAAAATCATTGCGCCACAAACCAAAATACCTAAAATAGGAACTAGAGGAACCAGTGGTGTTTTGAAGCCTCGTTTAAGTTCAGGGCTTTTAACCCGCATAATCCAAACGCCTGCTGAAACCAGTACAAATGCAAATAAGGTTCCTATACTCGTCATATCTCCTACAATATCCTGCGGAACAAAACAGGCAAATACCCCTACAAAGAGGAAGAACAAAAGATTGGATTTATAAGGTGTTCTGAATTTAGTATGCAACTCTGAAAATATCTTAGGGACCAAACCATCCCTGCTCATGGTGTAAAAAACACGTGACTGGCCGTATAACATAACCAGAATAACGGATGAAAACCCGGCCAATATCGCAACAGTTACAAGTTTTGCCAACCAGCCAAAACCAGTCATATAAGTTTGAATGGCAAAAGTTACGGACGCTTCTTTTCCAACAGTTCGGAAATCATTCAATGAGGCGACACCCGTCAGAACATAGGAAAACAAGATATATAAAACGGTGCAGATAGCTAAAGAGCCCAGTATTCCAATCGGCAATGCCGTTTTAGGATTTTTAGTTTCCTGAGCTGCGGTAGAAACTGCATCAAACCCAATAAACGCAAAGAATACAACTCCCGCAGCCCCTAATATTCCCATTATCCCGCCAAAATTATGAGGAACACCCTGGGAATCAACAAAAGTTGTTGCTTCAGGTATAAATGGTGTATGATTAGCCGGATTAATAAATGACCATCCAAAGACAATAAACAAAATTACAATACTGACCTTAGCTATTACTATGATTGAATTTACCAGCGCCGATTCGCGGGCCCCGCGGATAAGCAAAACAGATAAAACAAAAACAATAAATAACGCGGGAATATTCATAATACCATGTTCACCCAGTGTACTGACTTCAAAAGGGGAATGACTCCATTGGTAAGGGATGCGGGCATCAAAATAACCAAGCAGCTTATTCAAATATTCACTCCATGCTATACTAACCGTAGCAGCGCCTAATGCATATTCCAGGACTAAATCCCAACCGATTATCCAGGCTACTAATTCGCCCATAGTGGCATATGAATAAGTATATGCACTTCCTGCAACGGGAATCATCGAAGCAAATTCAGCGTAGCAAAGCCCTGCAAAGGCACAACCTATACCTGCGACAATAAAACCGAGCGTTACGGAAGGTCCTGCATTATTGGCGGCAGCAGCAGCTGTACGAACAAATAAACCGGCTCCGATAATTGCGCCAATACCTAACGTTATTAAACTGAATGCTGTAAGAGTGCGCTTTAGACCATGCGAACTGTCACTGACTTCTTCCATCAGTTGTTTCATTGGTTTAACAGCGAATAATTTGTTAGTCATGAGAGATGGTTTGGAGTTATTTAATGATTAAACTAATTTGAAGCTACTAAATTTTTTACTTCAGTAACTGGATTCCGATAGCGCAAGACAGACACTTTTTGTTATCGCAATATTGCGATTTTAATTCTATTAAAGATTGTGAAATAGCAGCATCTTTGGCAAAAATACCAATTTTGACCCAATTTCTGGTATACGTATTATTTTCAGACTTAAGTTGCATCAGCAAATCAACAGCTTTTTCAATCATTGGGGTATCATTTTTCCATCTGCCGTAAGCAACAAGTATTGGAGCAACCAGGTTAATGATCAGTAAATCAATGGATGACAAGCCAAGTGTTTTACGTTTTAAAGCAGATGGTTTGTCAAAAGTATAATGCGTATTCCAGTATCCTGAGGCTTCGGCACCAAATAAATTTCTGTACGTTTTTACATCGTTCGAACTGAATAACTCGCTGATTATAGATTTTGAATGATGAATAACAGATGCAAACTGAGCGAGCCGCAAAGTAGGGAAGTTTCCGGGGTGCAAACGCATAAAACGCCACAAATGTGAATCAATCGGAGTAAGATCAAACTTGCTTTTCAGAAATTCGTATTCTTTTTTCAGTTTCTGAGGATATTCATCAGTAAACGATGTTCCCAATAATCCGGCTTGACCGAATACCATGGCTTCGACCTGGAAAAGATCGTCGGCATGTTTGGCTAAAAATTGGTATGGCAACGACTGGGCAAGCATTTCAAATGCCTGGTTGTTCAGCTTAAATCCCATGTTATGTGCTAGCAAACGGTAAAAAGTATGCGACCAATCGTTTTTTGTTAAGGAAAGAATATGTTCAACCTGTAATGATTTTCGTTCCAAACGCTCTACAAGCACTCTGTCGAGCCATGCGTTCCGCAAAAACGAATCAACATTTGAAATCATCGTATCGCAGGGAATCCATTTTGGGGAAGCCATAAACTTAAGATAATTCTTCCACGAATTCTCGTTATAAAGGCCATCCAGTTCAAGGGTAGGAATTTGAGTGCTATCTTTACGGAAAACAGGCAAATCATCACGCCAGACAACATGAAGAATAACAGTATCATAACTCATATCCTGTTGATGGTTATGACGTTTCCAATCGGAAGAAAGTATATGAATTTCGATATTTCCTGCCCAGATAGTTTTACCTATCCGAATCTTTGCATTAAAAAAATCAGGACCTGAATCTGTATTATGAACCCCGGGATGTAAAACCTCCACCTGTTCGCCGGTTTGGAGAACCAGGTTGGGCGAATAAAGCCGGTATTGCCAGATATAATGCAGGAATTCCTCTGTCATAATACAAATATAAGTTAAAAACAAAATCTGCAACTCAAATATTTTCAGAATACTCAAAACTGAAGGTTTTGAATAACAGGATAAATAGTAATCATTAGCTGTATTCTTATTCTACTTTAATAACAAATGAATTTGAAAATACAAAAGATGAAATCGCTCTATAATCACCGAATTTATCATTAATATGTAAATTAGCTTACCATCCTGAAACCTTTTTAAAAGACAATAAATTGATTTCTATCACCTTACAATATTTTAACAGAATTAGATGTTAAACTATTGTTAATATATCATTTAGTCGCTATCTTTGCACCTAATAGATCATGTATTAAGTACCATTACATCATATGGAAGATTTGAGCGACCTGGTAAAAGGGCTGGATATTAAAAGCAGGCAACTGGCACTCAAACACAAAAAGCTTAAAAATGACTTTGAACAACTTCAAAAAAAACACCTCGAAACTGAAAACAGCATAACTCAACATAAGCAAACCATTTTAGAACTAGAAAAACAAATACAAATACTAACAATAGCAAAATCAATCCCAACCGGCAAGGAGTCATCCATAGCCAAGAAGAAGATAAATGAATTACTGCGGGAACTTGATACATGCATTGATCTTTTAAACAATAAAACAATATAATAGCCTATGGCAGACGAATTACCAATCACCATTACTATAGCAGGAAGACCTTACAGGTTAACCATCAGTCGTAATGAAGAGGAAATTATTCGTAAAGCTGCGAAACATATTGAAGGACAAATCAGTCACTATGCAGAAAACTTTAAATACAGCGACAAACAGGATTTATTAGCAATGGTAGTATTACATTTCGCTACCTTGGCTATTAATAATCAGGACGAGGTAACTTTTATGACCACCAGTTTATCTCCTACACTTACTAATATCGACAGCATATTGACCGAAGCTTTAAAAGACTGATGTACAACGTTCTTTGAAAATACAAAAATAAAACCCGCGTTAATTCAATCCGTTTGGAAACTCAACATATTTGCAATCGGGCGAACCATTGAAATAACAGGACAGGCCTTACCTTATTCCTCCGCGAATAAGGATTCTCTACGGGGAACATTGGAAGTCCGACGATTTCAGGCAGCCTAAACTTGTCGTTTTGGGGTTTCCCAAAATGCATGAATTAACTGCGGGTTTTTCTTTTATCTTCAAGCTATTTCCTTACCCGGTTATATGTTAAACCCTTATAACCACTATGAAATGACCAATATTATAGTAGCTGTTATTGCAGCTATTGTCGGGATAGGTGCAGGTATCGCCCTGGCAACCTCCCTGCTACGTAAGTCGATCGAGAAAAAGAGCATACATTTGATTCAGGACGCTGAAGAGAAGGCGGAAATGATAAGAAAAGAGAAGATGCTCCAGGCAAAAGAGAAATTTCTCCAGCTTAAAACCGATCACGAAAACATGACTCAGGAAAAAAATAACCTGATAGCAAAAAACGAAAACCGGCAAAAACAACGTGAACAACAACTGAACCAGCAACATTCTGAAATTCAAAAGAAGAACGAAGAAGTACAGAAACAGCTCAAAGAAGTTACCGAATCCAAGGCACATCTCGATCAGCAAAAAGAAGTCATAACCCGCAAACAGCAGGAGATTGACAAAGCTCACAAACAGTATATTGAGCAGCTCGAAATCATCTCGGGCCTAAGCGCAGACGATGCCAAAACCCAGCTTATCGATAATATGAAAGATGAAGCCCGTACACAGGCTATGGCATCTATCAACGACATTATTGACGAAGCTAAACTGAAAGCCAACAACGAAGCCAAAAAGATCATTGTTGAAACTATTCAGCGCACAGCTGCCGAGCAAACCATCGAAAATACAGTTTCCGTTTTTAATATTGAAAGCGAAGAGATTAAAGGCCGCATCATTGGCCGCGAAGGACGTAATATCCGTGCCCTCGAAGCTTTAACAGGCATTGAAATCATTATCGACGATTCACCTGACGCCATTATCCTTTCCGGTTTCGACCCGGTACGCAGGGAAATCGCACGTCTTTCGCTGCACAAACTTGTTACCGACGGACGTATTCACCCGGCTCGTATCGAAGAAGTTGTAGCCAAAACCAAGAAACAGGTTGAACAGGAAATTATCGAAGCTGGTAAACGTACTACCATCGATTTGGGTATTCATGGCCTCCATCCTGAATTAGTAAGATTGATAGGTAGAATGAAATACCGTTCATCATACGGGCAAAACCTTCTGCAGCACTCACGCGAAGTAGCAAACCTTTGCGCTACCATGGCTGCCGAACTCGGACTTAATGTTAAGAAAGCCAAACGTGCCGGACTTCTCCATGATATAGGGAAAGTAGCCGAAAACGACGCCGAATTGCCACACGCAATCCTGGGCATGAAAATTGCCAAGGAATACAAGGAACAACCGGATATCTGCAACGCCATAGGAGCTCACCACGACGAAATTGAAATGGAAACGCTTATCGCTCCTATTGTACAGGTGTGTGATGCAATTTCAGGCGCACGCCCCGGTGCACGCCGCGAAGTGGTTGAAGCGTACATTCAGCGGTTGAATAAACTCGAAGAAATTGCCCTCTCCTACCCTGGCGTTGTTAAAACCTATGCCATTCAAGCCGGACGTGAACTTCGCGTTATTGTTGGAGCCGATAAGGTTACCGACGAAGAATCAAACCAGATAGCTTTCGATCTTTCGCGCAAGATACAGGAAGAAATGACTTATCCAGGTCAGATAAAAATCACAGTTATTCGTGAAACAAGAGCGATAAGCTTTGCAAAGTAATTGAATTCATCTTCAGGAAAGGAGTTCTTTTATAAAGGGCTCCTTTTTTGTTTTAGTAATCTAAGTGTTGTTTTAAAAGTTAAGAAAGGATTTAAGAACAAGGATTAACGAATGTTGATTTATGATTTTTCGTCATGACCTACTTCTAATTTCTTAAATCGTTAATCCTTGTTCTTAAATCAAAATTATTAACTTATCAAGCTAAAGGTAAAAATGGACACCAACCAGCTCAACCTCTTTAAAAAACTCCTCCCAGGCTTATTGCCTATTTTCGTCTTTATCCTTGTTGATGAATTCTGGTCAACGGAGGCGGGGCTTGTGGTTGCAGTAGTTTTTGGAGTCGGGCAGCTTGGCTATGTTTTTATCCGCGAAAAACGGTTCGAGAGGTTTGTGTTTTATGATACAATGCTACTGGTAGCATTAGGAGGTATTTCGATTGCATTAAATGATGAAATATTCTTCAAGCTCAAGCCAGCATTGATTAACCTTATCTTTTGTACAATTCTTGGATTTTCAGCTTTCAGCAGTAAGAACCTGCTAATGATCTATACCCAACGGTATATGGGCGATATGAAGATGCCGGCAGGTGCTGAAAAAGCGATGCAGCAAACCATGAAAATCCTTTTCTGGATGATGCTGGCTTATACATTGCTGATTGTTTATTCCGCTTTTTATATGAGCAAGGAGGCCTGGGCTTTTATCAGTGGTGGATTGCTATATATTCTTTTCGGCTTGTTTTTTGCATGGCAATTTCTTTCAGCAAAACTGAAGCAAAAAGCCCCGGATAATAAAGCGGAATGGGTCCCATTGGTGGATGAAAAAGGCAAGTTAATCGGCAAAGCTACACGTGCTGAAGTTCATCGTGGACCTGGCAAACTGCATCCGGTAATTCATTTACATATTATTAACAGCAAAGGAGAAATCTATCTTCAAAAACGCGCCATGACCAAAGATACATTTCCTGGCAAATGGGATACTTCTGTCGGCGGGCATGTTGATTTGGGCGAAACCATTGAACAGGCCTTACTGCGCGAAACTGCTGAAGAGCTTACTATTACAGGAATTCATCCCATTCCGCTTACACAATATAAATGGGAAACGAAAATTGAATCCGAACTGGTATTCAGTTTCTGGTCAATATATAATGCCAGACCCATATTTAACAAGCAGGAAATTGAGGATGGAAGGTTCTGGACTGTAGCAGAAATAAGAAAAAACCTGGGGACAGGTATTTTTACGCCAAACTTTGAAAACGAGGTTCCAGTTTTGTTGAAAGCAATAGGTCGTAGCTAAACTAAACTTCCAGGATTTCAATCTTCTTATTACTACAAAAGGTACAACTCTCTGCTTGATTTATCGAGCTAAAATCAATATCATTTTGAATTTCAATTTCCCCGACCTGAAGGTCGGGGCTAGAGATGTGCGAAAAAATCATAAAACTATCACTCCCTCAATCGCTGATGCTTTCTGGTATCTATCTATCACTTCATCAGGATTCATCATTACTTCTTTCACCGTGATACTAACATATTTACCTCCGGCTGAATGCCTGTTAGTGAATTCGGCCTGGTGAGGAAACAAATCGTGTAACAGGGCAAAGATGCGGTTTTCGGCCGGAGCAATAAATTTAAACATATAAACTGAAGGCCATGAGATATTTACCAGGTGTTCGCGGAGTGTGTCGAAATTGTGTAGTTCCAATGCAGAAATCTTTATTATTTAAAATCAGAGTAAAACTGTTTGTGTAACTTAGCAGTCGTATAATAACATTAACAATCCGCTTATGTTTGAAATGATTAAGGAAGTCGCTGCTTTTTTACAAAGCAAAGGTATTACATCTCCCGATACGGGTATTGTTCTGGGAACAGGTTTAGGGAAACTGGTTTCTGAAATTGATATTGAAGTTGCCATTGATTATGCCGATATCCCTAATTTTCCTGTTTCCACGGTTGAGTCGCATAAAGGGCATCTTATTTATGGCAATTTAGAAGGGCATAAAGTACTGGCCATGCAGGGACGGTTTCATATTTATGAAGGATATTCGCTTCAACAGGTTACTATGCCAATCAGGGCTATGAAGTTATTGGGTGTAAAATGGCTTTTACTTTCCAATGCTGCAGGTGCCATTAATAAAACCTATCAGAAAGGCGACCTGATGCTGCTTGACGACCATATCAACCTATTACCTGAGAATCCGCTTACCGGCAAGAACATTGATGAACTCGGGCCTCGTTTTCCTGATATGAGTTGCCCCTATTCGCCGGAACTCAATCACAAAATGCAACTGGCTGCCGAAAAATTTAACATCACATTGCATAAAGGAGTTTACGCGGTTGTAGCCGGTCCAAACCTCGAAACCCGTGCCGAGTATCGCTACCTGGGAATGATTGGCGCTGATGTGGTTGGAATGTCGACTGCGCCCGAAGTGATAGTTGCCAATCATATGGGATTACCTTGCGCCGCGGTTTCGGTGGTAACTGATTTATGTGATCCGGATAACCTGGTGCCGGCCGTACTTGCGGATATACTTGAAACGGCAGGGAAAGCTGAAATTAAGCTTATACGGTTGTTTAAGGAGGTGATCAGAGGACTTTAATCTCAGGTTTGCGGATATCTTTTGAAGCTAATTCCCGACATTTCCAAACGACTATTTAAGAACAAGGATTAACGATTTTTGATTTTTGATTTAGCCCAATAACTATAATTGGTAAACATTAGAATTCGTAAATCAACA
The DNA here is from genome assembly GCA_030654075.1 of Bacteroidales bacterium. Lineage (GTDB taxonomy): Bacteria > Bacteroidota > Bacteroidia > Bacteroidales > UBA4417 > UBA4417. Next base: position 41,319 of record JAURYB010000195.1, read on the forward strand.
TTCCTTGTTCTTAAATCATTTTTTTGAAATATTATTTACGAACGTATGTGTCGCTCGTATTGGTAAAGAAATAGCTGTTCGATTTATTCTTCGCAATAAAATCTTTTAATTCTGCTGAAGTGCTGAATGTTTCCTTGATGTAATCCGTAACTTCTGAAGTTTGAATCTCCCCTGTTCTTTCATCAAATTTGAATTTATACAAGCTGTATGTCGTACCTTCTTCTTCCATTGCATTCATAAAGGTTTCGCCGTTAACATCCGAAAAAGTCAGGTGGTAGATGGTTTCGGAATACGAACTATCCGATGAGGAATACTCCTTTTTCTTTGCAGTTGCATGGAATTTGTCATCTTTGGTAATTATAAAATACGTCGGATTTGCCGATTCTTTATCAGCAGGACTAATCCACTCACCAACCAGATCAGGTGAAACTTTTACGGTTCCTTCATCAATGGGAACACTGCTGGAAAATGGGCATCCGGCTAATAATACAACTAAAACCAAAAGGCCAATTGTACTTGATATTTTCTGAAAAAGGTTGAATTTCATACTGTTTTCGGATTAAGGTTAAGTTCGGATATGAATAGCTTTAACAAAAGTAATTGAAAATAGTTATTGTGAAACCTGATTGAGCTTGTAAATGATATCTCCAGCAATCTTTAAACAGCTATCTGCTATTTCAGACAACAATTAATACTAACCGAAAGAACTCATTTCTAAAGATTTAAAGCAGCTATTTCTTCCAAATAATCATGCTGCAGATCTTCATGCAATGCTCCGATAGCTATCCGGATTTTCCTCACCTGGTTCAAATAAAGATTACTCATTGAATTACTCGATTTTATTGAAATCCCTGAATGCTTAAGCTTTGTACAGAAGTGGATAAGCAATTCCACTTCTGTTTGTTTGTGCCCGGAATACCGGATGTATTTTGTTGTAATCTTCAAAATCTTCCTGATACTTTTTTTTGCAAAATAGAGCTGACTACGGTTGATCTCTTTGAATTGAACTTCGATCTCATCTTTAATACTCCGGATATATTCCAATTCATTATTGGCATCAAACAACAGGTAACTCAACAGTTCCTTATTCTCCTTTTTGTATTTTACCAGGCGCATGCAGATATCTATCACATCGCTGTTAGGCAATGTAGCCAGTTCTTTTTTTAAAGTGCTGATTGTTGAAGTTTTCATTAAGGCTGGTTCATTTTCTTTATTGGATCAAGCAGATATTCAAGTCCGTTTAGCTTTATTTCATAGATCGTCCGAAGTAACATGCCAAGTTTGCCATCAGGAAATCCTTTTGCGTTAAACCATTCGAGGTACGAAACCGGAAGGTTACACAATATCCTGCCTTTGTATTTTCCGAAAGGCATCTGCATTTTTACGAGATCAAGTAGTAATTGGGAATCGGGCTGCATGGGGTTGAAGTGGTAAATAGTTAATGGTTAATGGAAAATGGTTAATCGTTATTGAATATTAGTTAATGGAAAATAGTTAATGGAAAATGGTTCTGGCTTAGAACAACCAGGCTATAAGTTAAGAATTGGTATCTATTTTCTATTTCCCCATTTTCTATTTTACCATTTTCTATTTCCCCCTATCCCCTTCCAGATATTCCACCGTACTTATCACCTTAGCATAGGCTTTAAGAGTTGCCAGAGTTGCAAGATGAACATCTTCAGCCTTTACGGTTTTTCCATCAAAAGTTTGGTTCTTTGCTGCACAGGCATCATGAATTACCGTGCAATCAAAATCCAAATCAGATGCAGCGCGGGTGGCAGCTTCGAGGCACATATTGGTTTGCATGCCGCAAATCACAATCTTCTTTATTCCATTATTATTAAGGTAAGCAAGCAAATCAGTATTAAGGAAACTATTCACTTCCTTCTTTATAATTACTTTCTCACCAGGCAAAGGAGCAACGTTTGAATGTATTTCCGCACCTTTTCCATCACCATGTTTCACATGAATAACTAACTGATTTGTTTCCCGAAAATTGAGTAAGAGTTTCTGTGCATTCAGGCTTGCCGGAATCGGGTTCACCAGTTCCGACGATCCACCGGCAAAGTAGAAATTCTGGATATCTATTATGAGAAGTGCTGTTTTAGGCGCTTCATTTTGAGCATTTGATAGTATCGGAATCATCATACCTAGTATTAGAAGTAACTTTTTCATAATGATACTTTTAAACTTATGGATTACAATTTTAAAAGTTTGAAGTGGAGAAACCCAACATCATTGGGAAAACCCAAAATTACTATAAAAACCAACGTGAAGGTGCCTTTAATGGGGAACAGTATTTTGAAAGTCCCAACAAAACAGCTGTTAGAATTAGAGGTTTGAATGATGAATAATCAATCAGGAAAGGTTACATTTTTTCTTAAATATTTAACTAAAAAACGGCATGGTTCACCGATGCTTATCCCTGATTAACCGATTTTAAACTTTCTTTAACGTTTTTGCATGTAACATTTCCAAACCACCGCCGTCATATGTTCGAAAACCAGATGATAAATCAAAAACCAAAAACCTCGCAAGAGCATAAAAATCAAAAGCCATGAAAACATCAATATTAGTATCGGGAACCGCAGCAATTTGTCTTCTTTTAACCTTCGCAGAAGCACCAGAACGCAGCAAGACTGAAAACAACAATCCATCTTCGGCAAGCAGTACTTATTTCATTCCTTCTAACCTTGTTTATACTGCTCCGGAAGACGAACTTTCAGGTAGTAACAAAATATACACTGACATTAAACCCAATGTAAAACTGGTTGATGACTTCAGTAACCTTAAATTTAATGTTGCCGACTATTCGGAAAACAATGAGATGGCATCTGAAGTAACAACTGAAGAATCCTTTGAATATCTCAAATTTGATGTAACTGAATATTCTGAAAACGCTGAGCTGACTGCCCCGGATGCTATTGAATTACCTGTAAACGAATTTGCAAACTTAAAGTTTGATGTAACTAAATTTGCAGAAAACACGGAACTGACTGATGCAGATGAAATCGAATTACCCGAAAACGAATATTCAGCCTTGAAATTTGATGTAACTAAATACAATGAAAATCTGTCTTCCACGGATGAAATTGAAATGCCCGTCAACGAAACAATAAAACTGAAATTTGATGTAATGAAATATGCAGGAAGCACTGAATTAACTGATTTCAATGCAATTGATCTACCTGTAAATGAATATAATTACCTGAAATTCGATGTTTCAAAATTCGCTGACAGCAATAAAGTAACCTCATCTGAAATATCTGAACTTCCTGTAGATGAATACAGTAATCTCAAATTCGATGTAAACAAATACGCTGCTCAAAGCAATTCTGAATCAGAATACTTAGGTGAATAATCCACAAATAAATTCAATATAAACTTGGTGTAAACTAAAAGTGTTACTGCCACATACTAATTGAAAGAGGCTGCCAAATATTGGCAGCCTCTACTCTTTTAGCAAAATATAATTCAAATCTCGAATTACTTACTTTTCAATTCATCGAGTATTGGCGTAGGAATACAGCTTATCTCCGATTGGATTTTATCATTCAGTTGTTCGAAAATCACAATTTCATTCTTTCCGGTTTTCAGCCAAACGCCAGGAATAAATAAGGTTTGCTGGGGCCCTACATTCCAATACCGGCCCAGGTTATGCCCGTTAATAAACACAATACCTTTACCCCAATTATGCATATCAAGGAAAGTATCTCCGGTTTTATTTAGCATAAAACTTCCGGAATAAAATGCAGGCCGGCCTTTTCTGTTTTTCTCAGTAAACGAGCCCAATTCCGGTGTTTTATCAAGCGGGAATCGGTACATCTGCCAGTTACCTGTAATTTCTATGCCATTAATAACGACTGGACTGATAATACCTTTCAGGTTATGAATGATCTCTGATCCATAATTAATACGCCCCATATTTTCGACCAGGATTTCAAGGGTAGCGTTAAATGGAATATCGACATCTATAGAATAGCTGTTAAAATAGCGGTTCAGTTCACCGATTTTCACGCCATTTACATATATAGTTGCAAAATCCCGTAACCCATTAATTTCGAGTTTCCCACTTATAGGTTGCTGAAACTTTTTACTGTACAAAACATATCCCTGTCCTTGATTAAGATCTTCGAAAGTCAATGGTTTAGTATTAATAACCGGTTTGATTTTTTCTTTCAGGGAAGAAATATCAACAATTTTCGACAATTTGATTGAAGGAATAGCAATTACCGGGAAAGCTGCGGGGATTTCAGGAACAGAATAATTGACATGCTTTTTGAGTTCTTCACGGATAGCCAAAAATTTAGGTGTTGCCCAGCCAGCTTCGCTGATCGGAGCATCATAATCGTAGCTGGTTATATCCGGTTGTATATCATGATTTTTATCATAATTGGCACCACTGGTAAACCCGAAATTTGTACCGCCATGTACCATATAGAAATTAAACGATACATTGTTATCAAGGTATTTTTTCATCTGGGTCACAACCGTTTCGGCTGGAACTTTCTCAAAAGCTTCCGCCCAATGATCGAGCCATCCGGGGTAAAATTCAGCCACCATGTATGGACCTTTGTTACCATTGTACTGATTTACAACTTTTTTCAGGTTGTCAATATCATCCTCCCCATTGGCAGTCGGTATGGCACCTTCGATAGTTCCACCTTCGAATAACCAACTTCCATCGGAAGTAAAAAGAGGAACCTCAACACCGGCTTTAATCAGCTGGTCCCTGATAGCATAGCTGTATTTTTTATGCTCTGCCATAGCGATATCTTTTCGTTGTGCCACATACGACCCGAATTCATTTTCAGCCTGTATCATGATCACCGGTCCGCCTTTCGTTATCTGCAGATCCTTCACCTGCTCAACAAGTTTGCTGATATACACATTACACGAATCAAGAAATGGATTGTTATTAGTACGGATAACTAAATCCTTGTTCTTCTGCAGCCACCATGGATAGCCACCAAACTCCCACTCTGCGCACGCATATGGACCTGGACGAAGTATCACCATCAGCCCTTGTTCACCTGCGAGTTTAATAAATTCACGGATATTGCGGTCACCACTGGTAAAATCCCAAATACCGGGCGCTGTTTCGTGAAAGTTCCAGAAAACATACGTTGCCACTGTATTTAAACCCATGGCTTTGATCATTTGAAGACGATGCCTCCAGTATTCATGAGGAATACGCGCATAATGCATTTCTCCGCTATAGATCTTAATAGGCTTGCCATCATACATAAATTCACCATCATTGATAGCAAAAGCATGTTTGGGCTGGGCATCCGCAATTGAAAGAATGCAGGTAATCAGAAAAACGAGAATGATCCCTTTCTTCATAGGTTTTACTATTAAAAATTTGCCGTAAAGGTAAACGATATCCAATTATCCAGTAATAAAAGGGAGAATGAGTTATCATCGCAATTTAACTATTTTTGCAGGGAAAGAAACTACTTACACTTTATGACACAAACTTCTGCCGGAAAAATAATATGGCTATACGGGCGCCCATGTTCCGGAAAAACCACACTTTCGGGTTCGGTTGCCGAAGTATTAAAAAACAGAGGTAAATCTGTTATTATCCTCGACGGCGATGACCTTCGCAACGGGATAAACAGCGATTTAGGTTATACCCTGAATGATCGGCATGAAAACATCAGGAGAGTTTCGGAATTGGCCAAAATACTGGCAAAGCAGGATTATTGGGTGGTTTGTTCTTTTGTTACTCCAACCAGGGAGTTAAGAGAACTTGTAGAAACGATAAACAGCGATATGAATTTGAGTTTGATCTTTATCCAGGCCTCATTGGAAACATGCATCAAAAGAGACGTAAAAGGTCACTATTTAAAAGCAAAAATGCATAACCTCACTGATTTCACAGGAATCAGTTCGCCTTTTGAGGAGCCGGTAAGTTTCGAAAATTCAATTAATACAGATGAAATAAGTATTGAAGAAGCTACGCTTAGATGCCTGGACTTAATAATGAATTAGCATATTATCAGCTTAAATCACCTGACAATTTTAGCCCGCAAAAGAGCATATTAATATCGGATTCCTTCAATGAAAAAATTTATACCTGATGTAATTGAATCAATAAGCCTGGTCAATGTTCATCAATAATTCAATTTGACTGACACCTCTTTTTCTGTCGGCAATTTTGCAGTTTTAATAAAAATTATTCCTTTTTTATCCTCCGGATTGAAGTACCACCCGGTTGCGGCCTTATTGAAATCTTCAGCTTTTTTGTATTTTTTCAGTTTGGTTCCCTGAACATTCAGATTCTTTGGCAGAACAGTACCATGGATCTGGAAGATATAAGTTCTGTTAAGGATTCTGCCTTTAAAATCACCCTTGGCAGTTGAAATGCTTAGCTCGTTAATCTTAGTACCATCACCGTCAGATAAAGCTATGAACCGGGTTTTAGAGAATTTGCCCTGCCTGTAATCGCGGTTTGATCCTTCATCCTCGAACATTTCAAAGTTTGCGCCTGGTCCGGGATAAACATCCATGGTAATTGTATCAGCCGGCCGTTCGTTGTCAAACTTCATTTGCTGAAACATCGGGATAATTGAGCCTGCTTTAACAAACAGCGGGAGTTTATCAAGCGGCGCTGAATATCCGTTCAATGTTGTATTTCCCGGATAAACAGTTCCGTCCCAGTAATCGAACCATTTGCCTTCGGGCAAATAAATATTGTCACGAACATTTGTATCGCTGTAAACCGGAGCTACAAGGAAGTTTTTACCAAGTAAAAATTCATATTGTGTTGTAGTCCCCAGCGCAACCGTATCATTCGGATATTCAAGAACCAGGGCGCGAACGGCCGGTGTTCCGGTTTCATATGCCTCGTTGCACAAGGTGTACATGTACGGAGTAAGCCGCAATTTTAAATCCAGGTATTTCCTGTTAATCGAAGTATATGGCTCACCATAAACATAAGGCTGCTTGTCTTTTGGCGCCCAGCCCGACATCGACATAAAAACCGGGGTAAAGCATTTCCATTGCAAGTCGCGGGTAAATGTCTTATCGCTTCCGCCAAAAATACCGTCGATATCGCCGGTGGCACAATTCTGGGCCGAGAGTCCTGAGCCGATCACAGTTGGAATATGCCAGCGGATATAATCCCAGGTTCCTTTCTGGTCACCGGTCCACATTACGGTATTGCGGTGAGAACCTGCCCAGCCACATACCGACCAGATAAAGCCACGCGCGTCACTGCTGTTTTCAATTCCATTATAAGCGGCTTTGCACCCGTCGATGGCAAATTTATAGCCTTCGCCAACCCAGGCCACATCAAGTTTGCAAAGGCGGCTGCCATATTCACCAACTTCACGGGCAATTTTTTCAACGCCGTTTTCAGTCCAAAGTCCGGTGTGGAAGCCGCGCTTGCTTAATTCTTTAACAACCGAATCCAGTTTGGTGTAGCCGCATCCATAACCGTCATTTGGCAAAATCCAGCCCCTGGGCATATCGTTTTCAATGTACTGATCGGCAATAAGATGAATAACATCCGGGGTTGTACCGTTATAACCGGTTGTATTTTTCCCCTTAGTAGCTCCGCGGTTGTAGCAGTTAGCGTCGCCCATTCCCAACGCCCAGCGGGGAGGAAGAAAAGGCTTGCCGGTAATATCGGTGTATGCATTCAGAATATCTTTCAGCGATTCACCGGCAAAATAATAGCAATCGAAACGGGCTTCGGAATGCTGCAGCCTTAAAGTGTCGGTAAACGTGTATTCACCCGGGGAATAAGTATTTCTTAAAGCGCCGTAACCATTCGTACTCATAAAAAATGGTGCAGGATTCGGTGCACCACCATCTTCCCAGTTCCAGTCGATGCGCATCTGGATGGTTTTATCCCGGTGCGAGAACCGGCCGTTCTGCATACCTCCGCCATAGAAATATTCATTTGCACCTCGTGCCAGGTATTGAACAGTTTCTTTTCCGTAAGTCAAATCCTTTTTCTCTTCCCAGACCAGGGTTTTATTATCGGGTTTATACATAGCAAAACGAAGCGGATGCAGGTAAGCCCTTAATGCGACTTGTGATGTAAACATCAGGTAATAACCGCCCATATCTGTAAATTTCACATTCACAATGTCTTTTGGAGGATTTATAACAATATCGGTTCCTGTAGGATTTGCAAATTCACCGTTATACGACATCTGTATCCTGAAAATATCATCACGGGCGAAATCGACCTGAACTTTTGCATGGTTGCAATCGAAAGTGAATTTGTTTCCTGAAGCATTAAATCCGGTTACAGCACCCAATTCATAAGCCTGCGAATACAGTTCCATAGATAAAGTATCGTTTTGTTTGCGGTTATCTTCAGGAAGTGAAGTGTAAAACCGTATTTTGTGAATCCCATAATCAGTAAGATCGGCCGGAGGAAAAGCAACTACAACGGTGTCGACAATCTGAAGGAAACTCTTATCGGTAAATGGAACTGTGACTTTAACTGCCGGTCTGCTGTCAACAATTAAATAGCCATCAAAAGGCTTTTTAATTGCTCCGGAACTAAGGTTGACAACGTTGAATTTGAAAACATCAGCATTTGTAAAAGTATTTCCGGATTTTGGATGTGAGATGAGTGCAGATGCTGCTATATCTAAATCCAAAGCTTCGGAAAGTTCAATATCATCAACCATCCAATACCAGGCATAAATGCCTCTCCAATGGAACCTAAGGAAAACTTTCGATTGGAAAGCCGCTACGGATGTAATGTTGAGTTCAACATGCATCGGGTTAGGACAATCGGCTTCAGTGGCAATACCATTGCGGACTTCGTATTCTTTCCAGTCGGTGCCATTGGAAGAAACGCCAACGAACAAACCTCCATCCTTACGCAGTTTTCCCCAATCGTTCCACATAAAATTCTGCTGAAATTTCAGGACAACAGAACCTTTCTTTGAACAATCGATGACTGAAGTCTGGAAATAAGCATCCGGCCATATACCGGCTTTTTCCCATTTGCGGTATGCTTTCTCAACCCTGGCACCTGCGGCATACTGCATATGAAAACCACCGCTTTTTGATGCCACGGGTGGTGCCTGCTGATCGCGGCCATACGATCCGGGGAAAGGCTGGTTAGTATAATCCCACAAAATGCTACTATCGTTCAAAGCCTTATTTATCCAGCCATCCGGAAGTTTTCCTGACGAAAAATCTTCTTTCCAGAAAACTTTGTCCGCCAATTTCTGAAAACCCTGGGCAATTAGTTGAATACTCAGGAATAACATCACAATAAATAGGATGAGTTTGTTCATCGTCGTCAATTTTAGATGTCAAAAAAATAAATTATTCCTGAAGAGCTTTGCTAAACCAATAACCATTTCGCCGGATTATCCGATCAAGAAAGATAATTCTGAATTCCTTTTTCACTTTCGCCCCTATTTATTTGCCGGGACTTTTAGTTTTTCTCCTGTTCCCTGTATCATAACCCGTTCCCATTCCTTGCCATAGCCAGGTTGTGAAGGCGCTTTCGGAATGTTTTTACCGTTGCCGTTTTCGAGCAGTTTGCAGCCTTCGGAATTTTTCACATTGCCATCAATATATTTCATGAACAAGTATTGATAAAATGTTTTCCAGTCGCTGACAAGTTTATTGCCGGTAAAAACAGAATAACCGGTAAGGTATTCGCGGGCAGCCATCGCATTTTCTTTGTAAAGTTCTGAAGCCTGCTTATCAACAACATCAACCTCCACGGCAAACTGGTTTTCAATTTGCTGCTGGTATTTTTCTATTTCAGGATGAATCAGGTTATAGCGTGTGTAAGCCCAGTTATTCACCAGGCTGAATGTCCAATAAGCGGATGTTTCGGACCAGGTAACCATTGAACCGTTGCCTACCGCATAGCTTTTCGGAACCTCATTAATTCCACAATACATCGGAGCATAAACACATCCATCGGCATCATCTACACCAAACCAGAAAATGCCGCCAACCGGATCAGGCAACCAGCTGCGCGACTGCGCTACAAAACTATAACCGGTTTGCTGCGTAGCCACTGCTCTTTCGTTGAGATACATCACACTATCCACTTCAAATTCCATAGGCCGCCAGCGATAAGGAAGCTTAAAAGGACCGGCTCCGGGATCGTTGCGCATATCCAGCGGCGTATCTTCGTAATGATCGCGCATGGCATCCTTTACCTGCTGAAGCGTTACCGGGGAATCAGGTTTCACCCATAATGGCAACCTGTTTGAGACAAAGCCATTCAGGTTTTTACTGCCATCCATAAAAACTTTGTTATAAGAAAACTGCCCCTGAACATATCTCGTATAATCTGTGTTTTCGCGAATTTCTTTATTTATTTTTCTAAAAAATGACCATACCCTTGCATCGCAGAAACGGGCACCTCCAAAATTTAACGGATTGAAAACATCAGAGAAACTGAATGACTCATCAGTTCCTTTGTAAAATCCGAATTTCTTTGCAAAACTTATAACATCAGCCGAATGATAAACAGTTTGTTTCGGATCGCTCCAATTGTTGGTTTTCTGAAAAGGGAAAGTTGTGATACGTGCCTGGTTGGCGTGCCCACTTATATATCCATCAGGAATTTGGCGGGCTACCCATACGGCTCCTTTCTCGTATTTCCCTTTTCCGATAATTTCCATGATCCAGGCTTCGTTGGCATCCGAAATCGAAAAAGATTCGCCACCGGAAGCATAACCGTATTGTTCGACCAATTCCGTTATGACTCTGATCATTTCACGTGCTGTTTTCGAACGCTGCAGACCGATTTTCATCAGCGAACCATAATCGAGGAAAGCGCCGGGCTGGCGACTGAGTGAATCCAGTCCGCCAAAGGTGGTTTCGCCAATAGCAACCTGGTACTCGTTCATCAACTGAACCACCGAATAAGTATGAGGAACTTCAGGAATTGAGCCCAGCAATTTACCATTTTCGTAATGATAAACTTCGCGCATATCCCCGGGTTTATGATCGGCAGCCGGGTAAAAATCCAAGGCTCCGTAACGGGTGTGCGAATCGGCAGCATAAGTTATCATTACGGAACGATCGCTGCTGGCACCTTTTGTGATTATAAAATTGGTACAAGCCAGTGCAGCGTTAAAACCGAAAAGGCTATTGATAAAGATTGTGATCAGGATAATACGTTTTAGCATCAGGATAATTTTTGAGGTAAAAGTAGAAGAAAAAGTTGAGATAGAAGTATCCACCCCAGCAACCCCATCTTAAACCATTAGATTTTTATCGATAAATTGCGGGAGCCGTTCTTTGAGTTGTGAAGCTTTGATGTTGTTGATCACGTAAGTCAGCAATTTTTGCGGGTCGATGTCGTGCTTTTTACAGGTACCAAAGAAACTGTAAAACATGGCCATATTTTCAGCCGCGTCGTGATTGCCGGCAAAGAGATAGTTCTTTCGGCCTAAGGCTAAGGGTCTGATCGCATTTTAAATTAATTTATTGTCTATTTCCAGGATTACGTCTTTGAGGTAGTTTTGCAAGCTGATCCATCTGTTTGCGCAATATTCAAATGCCACACCAATAGGACTCTTAGGCAAAACCTTGCTTCGTTCATCATAGATGTTTGAGCCAATTTCGTTGATGATGGGCAATGATTTTTCTAATCATAATACATGTCGTTGTTCATGAGTCATGCCGTCTTCTCTGGCCAATGCCTCTATGACATACAATTGCTGAATGAGTTTTAATACGTTGTATGCCCGCTGCTGGTCGTTTGCAGCGCTTTGTCAAAATACCGGCGTGCGTGTGCCCAACACGACAGGTGTGTGATGCCCAGTGTTTCGGTCAAATGGGTATAGCCAGAATAGCTATCCGTTTGGATATAGCCTTTGAATGTGGACAAATCGAGTAATGGTTCAAGAGTGGATCGTCCTTTATAATACTCAAAAAGCACAGATTTTGTCAATGGGGCATACTTCACCCACATATAGCCCTGGTGCGTTGTACCGGGTTTATCCTTATCCAGGACTTTTATGGGCGATTCGTTAATCTGCTGGTATATTTCACTAAAAACATATAACCGATGTACGGCATAAAGTGGTTTCAGATGTTCTGCCCCCAGTTTAACCCACGACTCGAAAGTGCTTGTAGGTAAGGGTTACACCCATTTGCCCTATCCGCTGCTGTATGAGGTAATAGAGAAGTTGAAAGATAAATTTATCGGTGAAGATCATTGCCAAAAGTGCGGCGCAGGCAATACAGTTATGAATTGGCCTGTTTAATTCGGCAATAACCTGCATCTGGCAGCCCTTTCCGTCCTCTTTGGTCATGTATTTTGGACGGATGGTAAGGTTGATGTGCAGTTTTGCCGGTGTGTAATCCAGTTCTTCAGTTACTTCTTTCCCGATACATACCATGCCAGTTATGTCTTCTTCGGGCTCAAGGGTGATTTCAACCACCGGTAAATGATCCGACAGGGCTAAACGGCCCGGATGTACTTTTTTGTCCTTTTTGCGCTCATAGGCGACCCTGATCTTTTCGTGCTCTTCAGCCGCGGCTTGCTCAATCTCTATGGTTTTGGGCTCAAATTCAAGTATCATTTGGTCCGGAAGGCTGGATGAGATGAGGCTCTCTCTTTTATATCCAGAGTTCATACGCTGCAACTGCGCGTATTTAAATCGCTCTGCCTGAAGTTCGGCGGAGAGTCCTGATATGTAATCCTCTTTTTCAAAAATGATGGAAGTGCTTTCAGAAATGATAGCCTCTAAAAAAGCGACTCTTTGTACGAGTTCCTCAGGGGTAAAATCAGCTGCTTTTTGTGGTGCTTCCATGTATAAAATATACACTAAAACACTGAACTGACAAGGGTTTTAGGGAAATAAAAGTGATATATTTATACAAATTCAAACCGCTTCTTCCTTTTCATTTTATCAAAAGAGAGACCTTCCAGAAGCATCAAAAACTCTTCTCTTTTAATCTCTTTGGAAGGCCCGTTAACAGCTGTATATCGCCGATACCTGTCCTTTTCCAGTCGCTTGTAAAACAAAGCGAACCCATCCCCATCCCAATAAAGCAACTTGATGTGGGTGCGTGGATTGTTCAAAAAGCTGAAAATATCGCCGGAAACCGGGTTTTTGCTCAGATTATTGCGCACAATCCCAGCCAAGCCATCAAAGCCATTGCGCATATCGATGGGCTGGCAACATTGATAATATCGCAGATTTGCACTTAAGACAAGCATCTATCCGTACACTTTTACGCACAAGCCTCCAGGAAAAGTGAAAACCCGTTGTGCCTGGGTCGTGCTTTCGTTGGTTGTTAATGGCTGTTCAATACCGGCCAATTGCCTGGCTGACGGTACCAACTCAACAAAGTGCGGGGAACTTTCCGATGAAACCCGCTTTTTGCGAACCCAGTACTCAAAACAACTCTTAGAAAGACATATAGAAGAGGCGAACTCCTGCATCGTTCTTCCGCTCTTTTTCCACTCGTCAACCCTGCCAAACAGGGCTACCTGCTTTTGACTCTCTATCATATACTGATTTTTGCGCCAAAGGTAGACCGGCCCGTACAGTTATGAAATATGGGGGTGGTGGGGTGGATACGTCTATTCCTTAACCATAACTATATTCTAAATCCTTTAAAGGCAAGTCTGAAGTTGATATATAGCCTAAAAAAAGGGCAAAAAAAAACCCTGCTACCTTTCGGAGCAGGGTTTTAATAAAATTCGGCGGCGACATACTCTCCCGATTTGATTCAGTACCATCTGCGCAGGCGGGCTTAACTTCTCTGTTCGGAATGGGAAGAGGTGGGCCCCGCCGCTATAGCCACCAAAAGGTTTTAAATATTTTGGTTTTTCTATAAAGCAAGAAAAAAAAATTGACAATTGAAAGAAAGAAAATACATAGTATGGCGTGAAGAGTTTATCTAACGTCAACAGAAAATTTACGGGTAATTAGTACTGCTCGGCTTTGCCATTACTGGCTTTACACCTGCAGCCTATCAACGTCGTAGTCTACAACGACCCTTAAAGGAAGCCTCATCTTGGGCTGAGTTTCGCGCTTAGATGCTTTCAGCGCTTATCTCAACCATACGTAGCTACCCTGCAATGCAGCTGGCGCCACAACAGGTACACTAGCGGTATGTCCGACTCGGTCCTCTCGTACTAGAGTCAGGTGCCCTCAAGCTTCCAACGCCCACAACAGATAGGGACCGAACTGTCTCGCGACGTTCTGAACCCAGCTCACGTGCCACTTTAATCGGCGAACAGCCGAACCCTTGGGACCTTCTCCAGCCCCAGGATGTGACGAGCCGACATCGAGGTGCCAAACCACTCCGTCGATGTGAGCTCTTGGGAGTGATCAGCCTGTTATCCCCGGCGTACCTTTTATCCTTTGAGCGATGGCCCTTCCATGCGGAACCACCGGATCACTATATCCGTCTTTCGACCCTGCTCGACTTGTTGGTCTCACAGTCAAGCATGCTTATGCTATTGCACTCTACGTACGGTTACCAAGCGTACTGAGCATACCTTTGAAAGCCTCCGTTACTCTTTTGGAGGCGACCACCCCAGTCAAACTACCCACCATGCAATGTCTCCCGTTGTGCGGGATTAGGCTACAAATAAACAAAGGGTGGTATTTCAAGGTTGATTCCACGAAAGCTAGCGCCTCCGCTTCACAATCTCCCACCTATCCTACACATCGTTTATTCAATGTCAATGTTAAGCTATAGTGAAGGTGCACGGGGTCTTTCCGTCCCGTTGCGGGTATCCGGCATCTTCACCGGAACTACAATTTCACCGAGCTCATGGCTGAGACAGTGCCCAGATCGTTACACCATTCGTGCAGGTCGGAACTTACCCGACAAGGAATTTCGCTACCTTAGGACCGTTATAGTTACGGCCGCCGTTTACTGGGGCTTCGATTCAATGCGTCTCTTGCGATAACATCCCCTCTTAACCTTCCAGCACCGGGCAGGTGTC
>JAURYB010000021.1 GCA_030654075.1 Bacteroidales bacterium
GGCAGGATGCTATTTTTAAGTTAATTATTCTGGAAACGCGATCAATTATCAATTTTTTTCGAAACTTTCTTTTTTGTAATATAATATTCAATAAATTATTAGCAAACAAATACTGTATAATATGAAAAAATCTGCACTTAAATTAAATATTTACTAAAGATGAAAGAAAAACCAGTTTGTCGTCGTGATTTTCTTAAAAAGTCTTTGGTTGTAGCATCCGGAATTACAATTATACCCCGTTTTGTTTTGGGTTCCAGTATTGAAAAAAAATTCAATCAAAAGTTTAACATTAATGTTTATGACAGGATGTATGATTGTCACCGTCCCAAAGGATGTACGGTAATAGCTATTGAATATGCCGATTGGCCGGGAAACGAATTTGGTTTATGGCTGCCTGAAAGTATCAGTGTTAACGAGAAAACAATGTGGGCCAACTGGAGAGAAGATGCACATCAGGACTTCACTCTGGATTTACAAGGAAGGCTGACATGGAAATACTCTAAAGAGAGTTTTGAATTGATTTCAACATTGACTCCCGACGAGGAGAATTCCTGTTTATGGTACCGCCATACCTTCAGGAACAAATCGGACAAGCCTTTATCAAAACTCAGCACCCAGACGTGTTTTCATCTGGTCAACGCCCCACAATTTATTTCGATTAAGGGAGAGCGATTGTGGGCTTGCCTGGACGGGAAATGGACGACCACGGATAAAGTCCCTCGTTATAAATCGCCCGATCCGCGCCGAATAGGTTTTTTGAAAGAAGGTGTTCGCAGCGAACGGACTGTTATCAAGATCGAAAATTTTCTAAGCGCCACAATGGCGGAAACAGCGCATCATCCCTTATTTATCGCGGAAAGCTTTGGGGCAACGGCTTCAGTGGGAGTAGCATCCAGAAACTTCCGCTCGCTCTTTAACAATAATGATAGTATTTTACGGTGCATTCATAGTGAAGCATTTCCAATAGAAAAATTGATGCCGGGAGAGACCGTAGATCAAGAAGCGGTTATTCTTTTTTGCAAAGGCAATTATAAAGTTTTACTTAAACAATTTGAAAAACTGAAATCAAAAAATATTGAATCTTAAATTAATGCCAATTCCTCAAAAATAACTTGATGTAAATTCAAATCTCACACATAAACCAGGTTGAAATTTAGATGAAAATCAAATAGCTTAAATCAAACCTGCCAGACTATGAAAATCAGGCAGGATGCTATTTTTAAGTTAATTATTCTGGAAACGCGATCAATTATCAATTTTTTTCGAAACTTTCTTTTTTGTAATATAATATTCAATAAATTATTAGCAAACAAATACCGTATAATATGAAAAAATCTGCACTTAAATTAATGGTTGGTATAATAGTATTCACCAGTCTTTTTGTAATCCATGCCGTCTGTAACTCAAGCAACCAGACAGCTTTACAAAAGTCCTCTTCAAAAGCGGAAAGGGATATGGTACTCTGGTACCGTCAACCCGGGATAAAGTGGCTTGAAGGCATGCCTGTTGGAAATGGTTACATGGGTGCAATGGTCTTTGGCGGTATTCAAAATGAGCGTATTGCTTTAAATGAGAGTAGCTTTTGGTCTGGACGTCCGAACGATTATACAAATCCGGACGCGTTTAAGTATTTTCCTCAAATCCGCGATTTAGTATTTGCTGAAAAATATCAGGAAGCCGAAAAAATGGCTAACGAACATTTCTTTGGTATTCCCATTCACCAACAGTCATATCAACCCTTAGGCGACTTGTTGCTTTCCTTTAATGGAATCGAAAACGTCAAAGATTACTACCGCGAACTAGATATGGAGAGCGGTATAACCAAAGTTACCTATAGTGATGGTAATGCCATCTTCACACGTGAGGCTTTTATTTCGTATCCGGACCGGGTTTTAGTTGTACGTATCACCTGTGATAAACCCGGCAGGATTTCTGTTGAAGCTAAACTAAAGAGCCTCTATCTGGATGAGACAATTGCCAAACCTGCCAAGCTGATAATGAATGGATGCTGGACAGATGAAGCGAATAATCTGAGAGCCCCGGTCACTCCTCGAGGGGATACAAGAGCCCGGGTTGGAGGTAAGGGATTGCGATTTCAGACCGCACTGCTTGCGTATCCGGAAAATGGTCAGTATGGTGTGAGCGATACCAGCCTGATCATTGATAAAGCAAATTCAGTCACCTTTATATTAACCGCAGCGACAAGCTATAAGAACTATACCGATATTAGTGGTGACCCGGCAGCTACCTGCGAAAAGATATTAAGCAACATAGCAGGTAAGGATTATAAGACTTTACGTCAACGGCATGAAAATGATTTTCGTACTTTAATGGGCCGTGTCCATTTGAATATTGGCGATCCTTCAATGAATAAAAAGCCGACAGACGAACGGCTCAATCTAGTTAAACAAGGTGGTGAAGATATTAATTTGGCTGGCTTGTGTTTTCAATTTGGACGCTATATTCTTGCTTCCAGTAGTCGGGCCGGTGGTCAACCAGCCAACCTCCAGGCAATATGGAACGAGTCTTATTCACCACCCTGGGGGAGCAAATACACCATAAATATTAATATCCAGATGAACTACTGGCCAGCTGAGGTCTGCAATCTAAGTGAATGTCATCAGCCCTTGTTCGATGCTATTAAGGACCTTTCAGTAAGTGGAGCAAAAACGGCCAGGGTGCATTATGGCTGTAGTGGATGGGTGGTGCACCACAACTTTGATCTATGGCGAGGTACCGCACCTGTTGATGCCGCACGCTATGGGATGTGGCCAATAGGTGGAAGTTGGCTTTGCCAGCATATATGGGAGCATTACCTGTATACCGGTGATAAAGAATTTCTGAAAGAATATTATCCAATTATGAAAGGATCCGCCCAATTTTTAATGGATCTGATGGTTGAGGATCCAAAGCACCATTGGTTAGTAATACCTTTCTCGATGTCGCCTGAGCATGGTTATTTTTTCAGTCCCGGTAAAGAAGCTTTTTTATCACCTTCTACAGCAATGGACATCGGCATCATTCGGGAACTTTTCCCTCACTGTATTGAAGCCAGTAAGATACTGAATGTAGATGCTGATTTTAGTGCAAAACTGGAAACAGCGCTACAAAAGATTCCCCCATACCAGATTAACCGAAATGGCTATCTTCAGGAATGGATTGAGGACTGGGAAGGCGAAAGTAGTAAAGAAATACATATTATCTCACCCAACTTCGCCATGTTTCCTGGCCATTCAATAACATTGCGTGGTGAGCCTCAATTGGCAGCTGCAATTCAAAAATTTGAGCAACATCGCGTTGGAGGAGAATGGCCTTTGTCATGGGATCTTTGCATTTGGGCACGCTTAGAAAATGGGACTAAGACAGACGAGCTGATCAAATCCTACCTCCGTTCATCAATATCTCCTAATCTGCACAATAGTAATATTACAACTCTATCGGACCTCAGCTTTGGATATACAGCAGGTGTTGCTGAATCATTGTTGCAAAGCCACGCCGGTGAAATCAACTTGCTGCCAGCATTACCAACTAGCTGGAGCAATGGATCAGTCAGAGGATTACGCGCTCGTGGCGGTTTCGAAGTGAACCTTAAGTGGAAGGATGGAAAGCTTCAACAATGTGAAATTAAATCGCTGCTTGGAAATCCTTGCGCTGTCCGTTATGGCAATAAAACTACTAATTATAATATAAGCAAAGGCCAAACGATTAAACTTTCCGGAAATCTTTAAGTGATTTAAGGGAAAAATCTGGCAAATGATATTCTATGGCAGTTAAGCGTATTGGCATACAACATATAGGTGATGATGCTCTAAAAGAAAAACAAGTTTAAAAAACAGGAACACCGTAGTTTTATAGATTAGTTTATTGCAGAACCTGCAAAAATAATAAAGAGTGAACATCAAACTGAAATAAAAATGTATGACCACCATTTTTACTAAGACACTTGGAAAGAGTTTGACAGGCTCATCGAAGCGGCATAAAAACAAAGAAAGGAGGAACATATGAGAACCAACACGAGAGTAAATGGAAGAGATACGTTCACATAGTTCAAAAACCAGAACTAAGTGGGCAATATTGCCTTCAAAACAAAGGCAAAAAGAAAATTTAAATTGCGGAGTTAAACCAATTTGACCACACTTAAACAGCCTTTGTTCATATACCGGGTTTTATCCGGTTCAAATAATTCAATTTGGATAATTAGTTTAAAAATAATGCTTAACAAAATACTTGTAACCTATGCAAGTCGTACAGGGTCGACTGAAGGAGTAACTGAAGCCATAGGGAAGACTCTTTCCGAAAATGGCCTTACTGTCGATGTATTACCAGTGCAGGATGTAAAAGATCTGGAATCATATCGGGCAGTGGTTGCAGGAAGCGCAATACAGGCAGCAAAATGGCTGCCAGAGGCCATGTAAATCATTGATAATCACCTACTATATATCTGTATATTAACCTAATTATCATGCTACCTTTTTTTAACTTAACTTATTATTTTTCAACATCTTATTTAAGTGCAAAACTTGAGTAAATAATTATTAAAATGAGGAAAATGGAAATGAAAAAATATGGAATTGTTCTTTTCTTAACCCTTTTGTTTGTATTAAATTACTATACGGTTGCCATTGCACAAATGACAGGTCTTCAATTCTATGAAAATTTGGAATTGCTTCCATATATCGACCTGAATACAAAAGTACATTATGAATCGAGTTTTGACCGCACTGGAGGGAACGACGACGGATTTACAGGTGCCCACTCTGCACTATATGTCGATGAAAACGGCGAACACGTTCTTTTCGATCAGGAAGGCCCGGGGTGTGTTTATAGCTTTTACTTTACTGGCAATATTGATGCAAGGTTAAAATTCTATTTTGATGGTGAAAAAACGCCTAGGATAGATTATCCGGTTGAGCAATACTTTACGGGTGAAAAAGAGCCATTTGTTTATCCTTTGGTTTACAACCAGTATCAATCTACAGGAAGCTACACTTCAGTGCTGCCAATTGAATTTGAAAAGCATTTGATAGTCACGACTGACAAAAGAATCGGTTTCTATAATATTTACTCACAAACTTATAAAAACGGAATCCTTAAATCTTTTAATCGTGAAAAAGATTTTATCAACCTACAGTCTTTGTTCAATCAATGTGGTGCTGACTTCAATAAAACTCCGGCAGACACAGTCATAGAAAAAATAATTGATTTGGACGGAAGGAAACAGGATGAATCATTGGAAGTGTTTTCGTTACAAGGAGAAGGCACTGTCTTGTTTATTAAATTCAATCCGTTGTTTGAACCGGACCCGTTTGACCTCAATAATATCTACCTCCGGATTTATTATGATAACAAAGATACACCGGCAATTGATGTCCCCATTGGACTTTTTTTCGGATCCGGCTTAGGTGAAACCTCTGTTAGGAGTTTGTTTGTCGGCATGTCGCCCTCTGGCAATTATTATTGTTTCCTTCCAATGCCTTTTACGCGCGGGATTAAAATCGAATTGGCCAATAAAAAATACAATCTTACCAATTACCCAAGGTCTTATGAGGAGTATTATTTTGAAACCGGAGTATCTTTAAAACCCTTGCAAAGTATCAGTGATTATAAAATCGGTTATTTGGGGGCAAAATATAAAAATGAATACCCGGCAGTGGGGAATAAAAACTACGAAATTTTTACTTTTCAAGGGACTGGTGCAGTCATTGGTCAGGTGGTTGCCATTGAACCGGTACATCCTCAAATTAAGAGATGGTGGGAAGGCGACATGTACATCTATATAGATGGCAAAAAAGATCCATGCATCCATGGGACAGGGCACGAGGAGGATTTATCTATGGGTGGTTGGTCAAGCCGCTGGATGTTGAATCCGTTTTCATTGCCATTGTTTGGAGCACCAAAATCACAGAATTTAAAAATGGTAGATGGTCAAATTAACGGTTCCGTCACCACTTATCGTTTTTGGCCCGGTAAAATTCCTTTCAGCCAATCAATTAACATGAGTATTGAACATGGCACCAATAATGACCGGGCTGCAAATTATTCATCATTAGTTTACTTTTATTTTGTCCCGGGGAAAGACGAAAATAAGTAGATGAAAATCAAATAGCTTAAATCAAACCTGCCAGACTATGAAAATCAGGCAGGATGCTATTTTTAAGTTAATTATTCTGGAAACGCGATCAATTATCAATTTTTTTCGAAACTTTCTTT
>JAURYB010000025.1 GCA_030654075.1 Bacteroidales bacterium
TAAAGTATTGAAAAACAAATATATGCCACAGATAACACAGATTTCACAGACAATTATTCATCATTTTTAATTGAAATTAATTGAAAAACTGCTAAAAGCAGTTTAAAATCTGTGTAATCCGTGTAATCTGTGGCAAAAAAACATTATAATCAGACTGATTAGTTACCTATTTACAAATTTTCAAATTACCTCATTTTCAAATCCTCAAACCGCTTCATTTTCAAATCCTCAAATCCTCAAATCCTCACATCATTCAAATCCTCAATATGCCATCACAACCCCGGTTAAAATTTCTCGACAGGTATCTCACCTTATGGATTTTTCTTGCCATGTTTATTGGTGTTATGTCCGGATATTTGTTTCCTTCCATAGCTCAATTCTGGGAATCTTTAAAATCATCTCCTGAGAGCACAACCAATATCCCAATAGCTATTGGCTTGATACTAATGATGTACCCGCCATTAGCCAAAGTGAAATACGAGGAACTTGGCGATGTTTTCCGGAATTGGAAAGTACTGGCGCTTTCGCTGGTACAAAACTGGGTTATTGGTCCTGTACTCATGTTTGCACTGGCCATTACACTCTTTAAATTGTTTCCCGGCGAAAACAATGCTAATCTTCCGTACATGTATGGAATAATCATGATTGGTCTTGCACGATGCATAGCAATGGTTATAGTATGGAATGATCTGGCTAAAGGCGATACACAATATGCGGCAGGGCTGGTGGCTTTTAACAGTATTTTCCAGGTGTTGTTTTTTTCGGTATATGCATACTTTTTTATTGCTGTGTTGCCCGGCTGGTTTGGTATTCCTACTAACGACGCCGTTGAGAATATCACCATTGGCCAGATTGCCGAAAGCGTGTTTATTTACCTTGGAATTCCATTTATAGCTGGTTTTCTTACACGTTTTATTTTAATCCGGGTTAAAAGCAAAGATTGGTATCATAACAAATTTATTCCCAGGATCAGCCCGGTTACGCTGATTGCTTTGCTATTCACCATTGTTGTAATGTTTTCATTGAAAGGAGAATACATCGTTAAAATTCCTTTTGATGTAATTTTAATAGCCATTCCGCTGCTTATTTATTTCGTAGTGATGTTTATGGTTTCCTTTTTTATGAGCCGAAAGGTTGGAGCTAATTATGGCCAAACAGTTACTCTGTCGTTTACAGCTGCCAGCAATAATTTTGAACTGGCAATAGCTGTTGCCATCGCCATATTTGGCATGAATTCGGGCGAGGCATTTGCTGCTGTAATCGGCCCGTTGGTTGAAGTGCCGGTTATGATTGCTTTGGTAAATGTGGCACTAAAATTTAAGGAAAGGTATTTTGTGAAAAATACCTGAACATTATTTCTTTTTTGAGAAAAATGTGCTTTTTGCCTTTCTTGCTAAAGCCATTTATAATTATGATTTATTTCTTTATCACTTTTAATGCCTGCATTTCGTTGCCGATCTGAACTATAAAAACACCTGAAGATAATTTGGAAATGTTTATTACCTGATTTTTCGTTGTCAATTCCCCAATCTGAGCAATATTGCCGTCTTGGTCAATAATTTTGTATTTAGTTGGTAGATGAGATAGCTCGGTTTTAATGATTATAAAATCAGCAGCAGGATTTGGAAACAGTATATTATTGTCAATCGTTTTACTTCCTGTAAAATCATATAAATGGCTGAGATAGTCTCCCAAATAATCAGATAAATCAAGAATATGAAGCTTTTGCGGTATATCAATTAACTGAGCCTCTGAAAAGTGCTCGTTCGAAATAAAGTATTTCAATCCATTGGAGGATGTAATTCCTTCAACCTGGTGAAACGGAAGTTCAATTTCTATTTTTCGCTTATTTCCGCCGAAGAACTCAGTTCCGTTGTAGTCATAAAACAGATAAATAAACGGTTGTAGCGAATTAGTGTAACCACACAAAGCAATAAGGTTTTTCGATTCAAGATAAGTTGACCCCGTAATCAGGCCCTGAACATCATAAGTTGATTTGAGTTTAGCAACGTAAGTGCCGGGCGATTTTGGCATTGAATACACGCTGGTTTTAGTGCTGATCCATTGTTTGGTAAACAAAAAAATGCTGTCGGTTGAAACAATAAATGCCTCGCAATCGAAATCCGTATTATTTGAACCGGTGGGTATAAAGCTGGTTTGGTTCGGATATGAGAAATTTATCGTTTCAATTTTGGGTGAATTAGCCAGGATGGAAGATTTATCAATCCGGAAGATTTTTAAATCCGTCCGGTTTCCATTGCTATTATTACCAAAATCGCCCACATAAACAAAATCTTCATCCTGCGAAATTTCTTCCCAATCTGTATTTGTTTTCCCATTTAAAGCATACGTCTGTATAAGGTTTCCATTTGCGGAATCCAATGCGTAAAGATTAATATCATCGCTGTCATTATGGGTCCAGATATAATTGCCCCATTTTATAAGTCCGGATGTTTCAATAAGGTTATTTGCCAGGTTGAAACTTAGTAGAGGTGAAATCGAAACCGGATTATAAGTACAGCTTCCATCATTTTGGTTGGCCGATGGGTTGAAATTGTTTGCAAGCGGATCGGTACATCCGGCAAGCTGGGCTGTTGTTATTTTAAGTAATAAAAAAAAGAAAATAGAAAACAGAAAAAGGTGGATCTTCATTTTTCGGAGTTTTGAGATACTTTCAAACAAGTAACACCGTTTAAATCCAGTTCTTGTCATTGTTCTGATTATCATTTAACGAACTGGTTTTTATTCGGCCGGCATTTAAAAGAAATAGATTCTGCCGTTTTAATCAGAGTTAAATTTACAAATATTTTTCATCGTTGGAGTGTGATAATCTTTTCAATTTTATCAGGGACAGGCAATCGTTCTGAATGTCAGGTTTACTCTTGGTTTCGTAATTCGTTTTGTAGGAGGTAACCGATGCAGCCAGTAGGTTTGGCATAAGCCTTTTATAACCAGCAGGCTGCCATGCTCCAGTATTAACGATACGGTTTCCTTCGATTGTTTATGTTTAAAGGAGAATTTTCGTTCGCCCCCAAAAGTCAAAGAACCAATTGCCCCGTTTAGCTTCAGATTTTTTTCTCCGTCACTGTGCCAGGCCATTCCTTCATTCCCGTTGTGGTATAAATTGAGTAAGCAGGAATTGAAAGTCTCACCAGTTCTATGTTCAGTAACTGACTTTAATTCCAGCAATTCTTTAGTCCAGGGCAAAGCTTTTTTTGTGGTGTTTGAATACGTATATTCATAATCCTGATCACCATACCAGGCCACTTTCCGTTTGGTAATTATATGCTTTCCGAAGATTACAGCTTCGTCATTTTTCCATTCGATTGTATTGAGCAGGCATTCCAGGTAATGGTCTGCTTCCCGGAGGGAAAACACTTTTCCATAATAATTAACTATGCCATCTTTGGGTAAGAGGTTTGTGCTTTCGTCAGATCCGGTGCTGAATAAATCCATTTTAATCACAAGGGTTTCGCGTTATTTTTCTTTTCTTCAAATTTAGCTGGAACTGATTTAACGACTCAGATCATTTAAAGTTTAATTGCTGATCAGCCTCCTTGAAAAGTGATTTGTGACAGATATTTGTTTGTCAATGCGTTAAAACCGATTAGTCTTAAAGTCAGCAATAAGTCTATTATTATGAGTGTTATGTTTATCTGATGACAATTGGCAAGTAGAATAGAAATGAGACTGGAAGATGGGACAGTTTCCTGAAAGATAGAATGAACTTACGAAGTTAGTGTTGTTTATTCTAATTCGAAATCCTATTCAAATCATCGTCAATAGCTGATTTTCTCTTTTTCGTGGCTTTAGCTTTCTGATTGCCGAAATTGTAGGTGGCATTGATTCCAAACCGTTGGTTATCAAATGAAATAACACCATCAACATCCTTGCCTCCGTAATTGCTTTTATAATGAAAGTCGCTCCGGCCTCTGAATATATCGCTGCCTGTTACCTGCAGCAGTAACTTTTTATCCAGGAAGTCTTTTTTGATTCCGAAATTTATGGCATACCCTCCGTCAACATTCACAGTGCCTCCCCATATCCAGGGACTGGTATAATAATAGGTTAGCTCCATGGTAATTTTCCCGGGTAAGTTAAGGCTGTTTTGCAACCTGAAATTATAAATATTGGCTTTCAGATCGATCACAGTGTTGCCAATTGTACCGTTAAAAGATGAATAATTGTAAACCATGAAAGTTGTAAAATTCCACCATTTCGTAACTTTGAGCGGATAGCTCACCGACAAGCCATTGTTGATTGCTCTTTGAAGGTTGCGGGGAGAAAGTATATTTCCTGCTCCCTCAGTGATTTCAAAAACATTGGCAAAGAAATCCTTGGTTACGCTATAGGTGTTTGATATTACCAGCTTTCGCTTGAATGAGTATGTGAGTTGATAATTTGTAATGTAATTGGGATTTAGAAATGGATTGCCTTTCCATGCTGACAATTCACTTGTCCTGGATTCGAAAGGATTCAGATCCTGGTAATTAGGCCGTGTAATCCGGCGCCCTATACTCGCGCTTAACACGCTGTTTTTCTGATCATCGTACGCAATGCTGACATTGGGAAAGAAATCCGTGTAATTTCTCTCTACTTTGCTGTTTTCGGTTTGAATTTCACTTTTCAGGGTTCCCAGTGAGGAAGTGCTTTCCATCCGCAGCCCCGCATTTACAGTTATTTTATCATTAACCTTTGCGTTTATGATGAAGTAAAGTGCTGCAACTTTTTCCAGGTAATCAAAATTATTGCTTTTGGTAATATCTAACACCGGGGTTTCATTTTCTATATCGTAAAAAGCCAGCTGGTTGCCGGTTGAAATATAGGAATACTTGGCACCCGATGAGAATGAGATTTTTTTGAATCTCTTTTCATAATCCACCATCACTGACCACAGATCAATCTGTGTGTTAGCATCGTATTGATTGTTAACTGATCTCAGAAGCGTATCTCCTATAATAGTGTAGTAATCGTTGGGCTGGAAGGTGTTTTTGGTGCTTGAATATTTGCCCAGGCTAAAGTCAGATGACAGATTTGAAGTGCTGTCGATACTATACCTGTAACTGAAATTGAAATTATAATTCTCACTTGGTATTTCATCCAGAGCCTGAGATATGAGAATTTCACCATCTTCCATATTAACTGAATCATAAATTCCGGTGCTGCTGTTTAGTGTCCGGTCGCCTTTGTTAATAAATACCCTGCCGTCCATGCTGATCGATTGCCTGGCATTAATTGTGTAATCCATACCCCCTGAAAAGTTATATGATTTTCTGTGGGTTTCGCTTTTGGACTGCTGATCAATAAAGTATCCGCTTTGATAGGATGATTCACGAATGTCTTCCTGGAAACGGTTATCGGAATAATTGAGCGTAGTGAATAAATTAATTTTCCTGCCACTGTAATTTAACGTGGTCCCAACACTTGACCTGGGGAAAACACCCTTCGAATAACTCCCGATAACATTCCCGTTGAATCCAAGACTTGTGTTCTTTTTTAATTTGATATTGATAATTCCTCCCGTTCCTTCAGCGTCATATTTCGACGAAGGATTGGTGATGATTTCAATAGATTCGATATTGTCGGAACGTATGCTTTCGAGAAAGTTGGTGAGATCTTTTCCCGAAAGGCGTGAAGGCCGGCCATCAATAAAAATCTGAACACCCGATTTCCCCTGGAGTATGATATTGTTGTCCATATCAACCAATACACCCGGAGCTTTGCTGAGTAATTCTAACCCGTTGTTTCCCGAAGCATTTACACTGCTGGCTACATTAAATACCATTTTATCGGCGTGCACTTCAACAAGGGCTTTGCGGCCGACAATTTCAACAGCATTTAACTTAAATGAATTGGTGGCCAGGATGATTGAGTCTAGCAGTATCTGTTCATTTTTTTTGATCAGTATCGGTTTCGATATGTAATTTTTAAATTCGATGTTAGTTACCTTAACGAAATACTTGCCGGCATTAATGTTGTCAAACACAAATGCACCATCCTCGCCGGTTAAAACTCCTTTCATGATGACCGAATCCTGGTTTAAAAGGATGGCTGTTGAAAATATTGCCGGAGTTTTTTCGGGATTAAAGATGTAACCCTTTATCCGTGTTTCATTTTGTTGCGCCTGACTTAAAACGCTGAACCACGAAAACAAAATAAAAAACAGGATAAAATATCTGGTGATCTTCATATGGATATTATTCTTTAATAAATAGCTGATTGGATTCCTGCTTCTC
This sequence comes from Bacteroidales bacterium, assembly GCA_030654075.1. Lineage (GTDB taxonomy): Bacteria > Bacteroidota > Bacteroidia > Bacteroidales > UBA4417 > UBA4417. The sequence continues at coordinate 6,237 of JAURYB010000025.1, forward strand.
CTTTTTGTAGATCATATACCAGTTAATATAGTAAACACCTGGATCTGCTTTTTTTAGTTCCTCTTTATCTTCTACAGTAAGAAAAGGGATCATAACATCATCGCCCGGCTGCCAGTTTGCAGGAAGTACAACTCCCTCTCTGGTATAACTGGTTTGTAAAGCCTTCAGCGTCCTGAGTATTTCATCTGTATTCCGACCTACTTCATTCGGGTAAAAGTAAAAAGCGCTGATTTCATTTTCAGGATTAACAAAGAAAACACCCCTGACGCTTTTACCGCGCCCCGATTTCGTGTCGAGCATACCATAGCTGTCGCAGATAGCAAAAGAACTATCTACAACCAGCGGGAAGTTGATTTTTACTTTGCCGTGACCTTTGTAATCAATTTGTTCCAGATCTGTTTTCCAGTTTTGGTGCGAAACCAGTTTGTCGACAGAAATTACGATAAGTTGCGTATTCAGCTGGCTGAATTCATCCTGCCGGTATGCAAGTTCAAGGATTTCGGACGAGCACACAGGTGTAAAATCCCGTGGATGGGCGAAAAGAATTTTCCATTTCTTTCCAAAATCTTCAGGAAATGAAACAGGGCCGTTTGTTGATTGCGATTTAAACGATGGCGCAAGGGTGCCGATTAACGGAATCCGCTGGTTCCCTAGTTTTTGCGCCATGGAAATGTTTACAGACAGAAACATTAGTCCTGCAATGAGAATGAGTTTTCGCATAATAAAATTCAATAAATTAATGTTAAACTACAGAAACAAAAGTGGGTAAGTGCAGCAAGTATAGAGAAGAGAGACATTAAAACTCAATCAAACTGATTTTATAAAGATTTCAGGGATGGCTGTTTTCATCCGCAGATTCCTGATTTATCAATTTGTTAATTAGGTACAATCATTGATTTTGGGCAATAATTAACCTGGTGTAATCAATCAAATAATCACCATTTTGATGCTGATTTTTCGTTTGAACAAGGACGTTTGGCAGGATTTATCAGGTCGTTAACGTTAATAGAAAATGTTTTCTATAGTTAATTTAAACATCATATGTAACAATCTAAATATAATTATTGTTTAATCTTAATAGCTAAGTGCAATTTGAGCAGTTGATGACTTTTGCATAAAAAAATAAAAACCCGGTATACCCGGGCTTAATAATGAATGTAAGGTGATTTCAAATAGTATCTTAAATTATGACAGGTTCAGCAGATTTGTCTTTCGGAAATTCTCTTTTGTTTTTCACAGATTAAAAATATGCCTGTTTAAATAAGCTGAATCGCTTTTAAAAAAATGTATGCATTCAGTCCCATGTAAAACAATGCCGGCAACGAAACCCATAAGCTGTCTTTCACTCTTAATCTGGCCAGAAATCCCAAAAACATTAACAGCGACAATCCTACAGAAGAGATCAGCAAAATAAAATTGTTAAGTAAACCTACCAGTAAACCTATCGCTCCCAGTATCTCAAGCACTGCGGTTAGAATTCCGAATTTTGCCAGCCCAAAGCGAACGAATTCGCTTTTCATATGTGGGGATGTAAAATAGGCTATTCCATAAAATAAAAAAGATATACCCGAAAGTATAATAAGTATATCAAGAATGCGCATTAAGAAATTAAATTTAAGGAAACCGTAGCAATGAAAAGGCATAGCAGCAGAAGAAACAACGACGGCATTCGTTTCTGCCACGGATTATTCACTTTGAAATGAAAATACTGAGCGCTTACCATCAGAAAAGCCATAATCACCGCGGGAATCAGCACCAGCGAAGGATACCAGATGCCTGCAACCAGCAGGGTAGCCAAAGCTATTTTTGTTGAGCCTACGATAGTGCGTGTTAAGTCACTCAGGCTATATTGTTTAAATTCTTTCACGATATTATCGTAACGAAACACCCATACAATTACTATGGATAGTGCAACAATAACCTGGGCAATCACTGCGAGATTAGTCATTTTAGTTTTCTTTATTTTTCTGATTTCTATGGCTTTTCAGTTTCGCCCCGTTTTTTATAGTGAGTTCTGGTCTTCACTTTCTTATATTCAAATTAATGACTATAACTGTAGGCTCTACAGCCGAATTGAGTTTGTATTGCAATAGTTAAACCCAGGAGTATATTTTGCGAATTCTTTAATTTTAGATCCTGTTAAGAAAAAAATATGCCGCATTCAGAATTGTAGCAAACGTTACCCACAACAAATACGGGATATTAATATACGCTGTCACCGGCTTAGTTTTATAGAATTGAACCAACATTAAAACAATCATGATCCATAAGGCAACAATGTCGATCAACGCAAGTCCGATCATTTTGAAATAGAAAAAGAAAAAACTCCAGCAAAAGTTTAAAAGTAATTGCACCATAAAAACCAGGATTGCCAGGTTTCGTTCTTTGCTTGCAGGCAGTTTCCAGATCAGGAACAACGAAATCCCCATAATTATATAAAGAGTGGTCCATACCGGTCCAAACACCCAGTTGGGCGGATTAAACGAGGGCTGGTTAAGCGAGGCATACCAGCCGGGAATTGCATCCGTAGTAAATATTCCGGCAATACCGCCAATGCCTAGAGGCAATAGGAGGGAGGCTATAAGTTTGATGATCAGATTTGCTTTCATAATTGATGTGACTGTTTATCTCCTTCGCTCAGGTTTGATTTTTTTTGATTTCAGAACAAGGAATACTGATTAACGATTTACGAAGTTAGGCATAATAAATTGGGATTCAGAACATCAAAAATCAAAAATCGTTAATCCTTGTTCTTAAATCATTATTATTAAACCAATCAATGAAAATGCTCACAACTTGCTTAAAGGCAATAAGCAGCTTGATTTATTTAGATGCCTTAAGTATCCTCAGCGCTTCATCCACATGCTTTGTGGCGTTTATCTGCGAGTTGAAAATATAAATCACTTTGCCTGTTTTGTCTGCCACATAGGTTACGCGTCCCGGCAATAATCCAAGTAAATTGGTAGGTACGCCGAAAAGCTTCCTGATTTTATTTCCTTCGTCGCTCAGCAGGGTAAAAGTAAGCCTGTGTTTTTTAGCAAATTCCTTATGGCTTTCCACCGATTGGCCACTTATGCCAATAATTACGGCATCGGCTTCACTGAATATTTCAAACTGGTCGCGGAACGAACATGCCTGAGCGGTGCAACCCGGACTGTCATCCTTAGGGTAAAAATAAATTACCAGGTTCTTTTTACCGAGAACGGAGTTTATATCAAACAAATTTCCGTTCTGATCAGGCAAAGTAAAGGATGGAACGGTACTTCCGATTTTAAGTTCATTCATAGCATTACTTTTATGAAAGGTTAGGTACGAAACAAATAAGAGCAGGTAAATGATAAGATAGAAGCGATAGAAATTCCTGAATTTCAGATAATTCTTATCATCAGGATACAGGTTCCCGAATAGAGCTTTCAGCTCTTTCCAGAAATATGGTTTGATATTAATCGTCCAGCTATCGGTCTGGTAAACGATTTTTCGGAATTTGCTCCGGTAAAAAGTCAGGGGCAATCCCCATGCTATAAAAAGAATAAGCCAGATATTTTCGAGGATGATCATGGGGGATTGGAAAGGTTAAAGGATAAATCTCAAAGGTTAAAGGTCAAAGGATAAAGGTTAAAGGATTCAGATGCTTTACTTTTAATGGTATACTTTTATAATCTGCTACTCGTCTACGTTAAGCCCCTCCGGGGTTTGGGGTTACTCGTAAACTCAAATTCCAAACTCCAAATCCGACATCCCAAATCCGACATCCAACATTCTCCCTTTCTCCCCATCTGCCCTCGCCCCGTCACCCCTCGCCCAGTCTCCCCTCTGTTATTTCTTCGGGAACCACGGAATAAACGCACTCGTTTTCCTTACATATTCCTGGTAACCGGGTTTTGTCGTATTTAATGTTTTTTCGAGTAAGGCTACTCCTGAAACTTTGATTATTAATGCCGTCATTAAAACCGCACCCAATACTGGTACATAACTTCCTGCCGAAACGCATATTAGCGCATATCCTAACCACACCGCAGCATCGCCAAAATAATTAGGATGACGGGTATAATGCCAAAAACCGGTATTCAGCACCTTGCCTTTGTTTGCCGGATTGGCCTTGAACCGGGCTAATTGCATATCGCCGCCTGCTTCAAAAACATAGCCGATGATCCAGATTGCGACACCTGTAAAATCAAGTATTCCAAGTTCCCTAGCTGCGTAAAACTGAGCTCCAAGCAACGGAACTGAGATGAGCCACATTAATACACCTTGAAGCAGGAAAACCGAAAAGAAACTGTACCACCAATAGCGGTTTTCTCCAAAATCTTTCCTGAATTTCTGGTAGCGGAAATCTTCGCCTTTGCCCAGGTTTCGCCATGCAAGGTAAATGGAGAGGCGCAGTCCCCAGATGGCAACCATCGCCATTAAAAGGATTTTACGGGTTTCCATTCCTTCGCTAAAAATAAAATAAACAGCACCTGCAACCACAAATCCAAATCCCCAGAAAAGGTCGACAATGCTTACGTTCCTGATTTTGATGCTGATCAGCCAGAGGATGGTCATCATCAACATAATGGCTGCAAAAGCGAGGAGGTAAATTTGAAAAAATGTCATAATATAGTTGGTTTTGATTTAATCATAACGATCAGAAATGCTTCCCGAGCCAGAATTGCTTAAAGTCATAATTCGATTTGTATAATGCGATCGTGGCATATAAGCAAGTGATAAAATTCCCTAAAATCATAATTGAAAGAATCCATAAAACTGCTGTCGCCCATTTTTCTTCGCGGTAGATAATCCAGGCGGAAAACAAGAAGAAACCGATATATACATCTATCAGACTTACTTTTCCCCAGGCCATTGAAAAAAGGATGCTGCCTTCTTTAAAGAAATCGCCGGCAATAAACCCGCAGGCAAGTGTAAAGAACATAATGAGTGTTCCTGTTACTGCAAATGCTTTAGCTGTTTTCATTTGATGAATTGTTTGAATTATTAACAGCGTGCATATTATATTTGAAATTCTGTTAAATTCACATAAATAACCCCTATGTCAAAGGTATGCGGAAAATATATAACATTGAATTGTTTTGATAATTCCAAAACTTGCTATACCGTCATGCTAATCAGAGGATGATTTTATGGTTTGCTGATTTGCTCTTCCCAATTGACTGAAACAACAATTTCGTTTCTCCTGTCAACCAGTTGGAATGGCGGATTATATCCTAAAAATCTGGCATGACCGTTAGCGGTTATCCCTTTTTCTTCCAATATTTCTTTAAGCTTGGCCGAATAGAATAACAGATCTTTATCTGAAGCATATCCACCAAACCGTATCACAGCAACATATTCATCAGCGGTTTTTTGTATGAGTACATTAGGGTCATTGGGTTTTGGCAGGTTTTCTTGATTGTATGACGATGGCATAACAAAACTCATACTCGAAACCGAATCGTTGATGTCCATATGAACAGGCGAAGTCATTGAAATACTAGTATTGGTTTCGTTGCCGCCAAAAATATAGCCTGCCAGTTTACGAAATCCCGGACCCGACAAATCTTTATACGATTTTGCATCTGAATGAATAGTCGCAACGGTTGCCGAAGGGTAAAATCTGATTTCGAAATCCTTTTCTTTCAGGATAACGGTATATTTTTGTTCTTCGGTTTTATTGGCAGACATTATTGTGAAAGATTGAAATAGTACTATTATAAAAATAGCAATAGCGGTTACTGTAATTATTGTTTTCATATTAATCTGTTAAATCACAAGTAGTAACATCTGTAACCTGATTATGTTCAATATTTATGAATAAAAGTTAAACAATACATGCGCATCATTGATAAGAAATTGCATTGTTTTTTTTGCTTCTGTGATGTAAATACGCATTATCAACACAACTCTTGATGGAAGCAATTACAACCTGTTAAAACACCCGAAGCGAGTTATTTTGATAAAAAAAATAGTGTTTATCAATAACTTGTGATTTTATTATAACCAGGAAAAAGCCATAAAAAAAACTCTTCGATTTCTCAAAGAGTTTTTCAATTGCAATGAAATTTAAGCGAAATTATTTAGGAAGAACCACTCCGTCAATTACATGGATAACTCCATTGCTGCCTTTAAGGTCAGTAGCAGTAACATACGCAGAGTTGCCTGATTCGTCGGTAAGTTTTACCTTTTCTTTATCCATGGAAGCTGTGAGTTTGCCACCGCTTACTGTGGTTAATTCAACTTTGCCTTTACCTTTTTTGATGGCTGCAACAACTGCCGCTGCGTCAAGGTTGCCGCTTACCACATGGTAGGTCAGGATTTTAGCAAGTTGAGCTTTATTTTCCGGTTTCAGCAAACTCTCAACCGTACCGGCAGGAAGTTTAGCAAAAGCAGCGTTTGTTGGCGCAAAAACAGTGAACGGGCCTGCACCTTTTAAAGTGGTTACTAAATCGGCTGCTTTAATTGCAGCTACAAGAGTTGTGTGATCAGCAGAAGATATAGCAATATCCACAACATCTTTTTTCTGGCTGAAAGCACTTACTGAAGTCGCAAGAGCGATCATAATTACAAATAGTTTTCTCATGGTTTATTGTTTTTAAATGTTTAACGATTTTGATTATAAGTTAAACATAACAATAAACCTTATGTTCAGAGTGAAGGGAACACTTATATGTTAAAATTCCTTAATTTTGAAAGAAATAAAGCAATGAACCTTGATAATTGTTACATATATCAAATAATGGTAATAAGACATGTTTTATGAAAAAAATAATCATTTCAACATTTTTAACATTTATGCTCTTTTGTTGGGCATCATCCATCAAAGCTCAGGCTCTTATTGATTTGGAAACAGGTGCTGTTTTTACAGGGTATAATGATGTTCGTATTCCGGGCGATGAGGGGACTTTCTTTTCGTTAAAAGACGATCTGATCCCAAAAACAGAATTTTTCTACAGGCTAAGATTGAATTATACCATTAAATCACGCCATACATTTTCATTACTATATGCTCCTCTAGAAACTACATCAGAAGGCAGTGTAGCAAATGACATTTTCTTCGAAGGAGTGGTATTTCCTGCCAATACTGACCTTACCGGGACCTATAAATTCAATTCCTACAGGCTGACGTACCGCTACGATATTGTTCAAAAACCCAGGTTTGAGTTTGGGTTGGGGCTCACCGCCAAAATCAGGGATGCTGAAATTGCACTTTCTTCGTCCGGATTAACTTCTGCGAAAACTAATGTCGGATTTGTGCCTATTATTAATTTCAGGCTTTTATGGAAGATAGATGATAAGTTTGGCCTCCTTCTGGATGGCGATGCACTAGCCGCACCCCAGGGTAGGGCAGAAGATGTTCAGATTGCTGCAACTTATACGCTGTCGGACAACTTTAGAATACGGGCAGGTTACCGGATACTGGAAGGCGGTGCTGATAATGATGAGGTTTATAATTTTGCTTTCTTCCATTATGCTTCTGTTGGCTTGTCTTATACTTTTAAGAAAAGGACGAATTAAATTAAGAAATACGTAAACTGCTTTTCATAATGGAATTCGCTTAATTTGACAGCTTTTTAGCCATGTGTTAAAGGGTTTACCTGTGTAAGCAACATGTACACTCCTGAAATTAACCGTAAAAGTAAACTGATTTTCCTGAGATACTTCGATAGTTTTGGCACTTGTCCTGCCAAGGCGGATGGGACTTAATAAACGCGACCATTTATAGCTTTAACGGAATATTACATGTTTTAAGCAATCCTATAATCCCATAGCAGAATAGTATATTTAGAATTGATTTAACCTGAAATGCTAAAAATAGTTAAAGGATAAACAATAACACTATAGGGAATGTTAATTTTATGAAATAAAACTTATGGACACACCTATTATTTTCTGGATACTTTTCAATGCATTTGTATTACTTATGCTGGCACTTGATTTAGGTGTCTTTCACCGAAAGTCGCACGAAGTTTCTGTAAAGGAAGCGTTAACATGGACATTTGTCTGGATTTCCCTTGCAATGGTTTTTAATACAATCATTTTTTATTGGAGAGGCCAGCAGCAAGCCCTGGAGTTTTTTACCGGGTATTTAGTGGAAAAAGCACTGAGTATTGACAATATCTTTGTTTTTATAATGATTTTCGGATATTTTCGGATTCCATCAAAATATCAGCACAAAGTCTTGTTCTGGGGTATTTTAGGAGCCTTAATAATGCGTGTGGTTTTCATATTTGCAGGAGTTGCACTCATCGAAAAATTTCATTTTACCATCTATCTTTTTGGTGCATTGCTGATTTACACAGGCTATAAAATGTTTTATCATAACAATGCAACCATTGAACCTGATAAAAATCCGATAATCAGGTTCTTTAAAAAACATATGCCGGTAACGCCTGATTTACACGAAGATAATTTTTTCGTAAAACTCAATGGCAAACGATTTGCAACGCCTTTATTCCTGGTTTTAATTCTGATTGAAACAACTGACCTTATTTTTGCTGTTGACAGCATTCCTGCTATCCTGGCAATAACACAGGACCAGTTTATTGTTTACACTTCAAATGTGTTTGCAATTTTGGGATTACGTTCTCTGTATTTTGCATTGGCAGGCGTTGTGCATCGCTTCTGGCTGCTGAGTTACGGGCTTGCTGTAGTTTTAGTATTTGTGGGATTAAAAATGCTGCTGATCGATGTTTATAAAATACCTATCGAATGGTCGCTGGTATTTATTGCTACCCTGATAACCGGAAGCATTATTCTTTCCTTACGGATACGAAAACCTTAATTCTATCTGAAAATGAGAAAGATAACCACCACAGAACTTATTGGTAAAATTGAGGAAATCAGGGTATGTATCATTCATAACATGGAACGTTTTCAAACTGAAAAATTACCTGTACACCAAAACTATACCTATGCAGCTAAAAACCTGGTTGACTATCTGTCTCTCCGAACTTTCGACATTCGCATCAAACAAGGCAACCTGTCGTTTTTAGGCTTGTCTTCATTCTCAAATTCGGAAAGATATGTGCTTACAAACATCGATAATATTTTATACCATCTTAAAACTATACAGGGCCAGAGTGTTAAAGGATTGTTGAGTCCGAAAAAAAGTACCTGGAATTTTTTTACCACGCTTGAGTTGCTCGATCAGAATACAAACAGGCTCTTTGGCGAAAGCAACAACCAAATCGGCACCCGAATAATGGTTACCCTGCCGTCAGAAGCAGCCGACGATGTAAAATACATATCTGACTTGTTGATGCATGGCATGGAAATAGCCCGTATTAATTGCAGTCACGACAATCCTGAAGTTTGGAAAAGCATGATTGATGCCATACACACCGCCGAAGCACAAGCCGGAAAACGGTGTAAAATATACATGGACCTTTCCGGGCCTAAAATCCGTTCCGAGAAAATTCATATTCTCAAAACGAAGAATCAAAAAAAAGGTCAGCTCATATTGCATGTCGGCGATCGGATCAGATTATACTCTACCAAAGCCGAGCTGAAAAAGGCCATTAAGAAAAAGGTCCCCCAAAAAACCTTTGCTGCGTTGGTTTCAATGAGCATTCCGAATGTTGTTGGAAATCTTGTAATTGGAAACAACATATGGTTTGACGATGGTAAGATAGGAGGTGTTATTGAGGATATATCTGCCGAAAATGCTACAGTTATTATTACAAAAGCCAGCTCAAAAGGAACAAAATTAAAGGAAGAAAAAGGTATAAACCTGCCCGACACTCATTTGCAACTGCCTTCGCTTACAGAAGAAGATATCAGTAATCTACCTTTTATCGCAAAACATGCTGATATTGTTGGCTATTCATTTGTAAGAACCGCTGATGATGTGAAACAACTGATGAGTGCCCTCTCAAAGCTTAACCGCATGGATATTGGCATGGTGCTTAAGATTGAAAACAAAGAATCTTTTAACAATTTGCCCGATTTATTGCTTACTGCTATGAAATGGTCGAATATCGGTGTGATGATAGCCAGGGGAGACTTAGCAGTTGAGCTTGGTGTTGAAAGGATTTCAGAAGTTCAGGAACAAATACTATGGGTTTGCGAAGCAGCTCATGTTCCTGTGATCTGGGCTACACAAATACTCGAAAATCTTGCACAAACAGGCTTGGCTACCCGGGCCGAAATTACAGATGCTTCCATGTCGGTAAGAGCCGAATGTGTGATGCTCAATAAGGGTCCTAATATCATGGAAACTATAACAACACTTTTAAATATTCTTAAACGAATGGAGGCTCACCAAAACAAAAAACAAGGCACTCTCCGGCAGCTCTCTTTTGCAAATGAATTCTTTAACAAAGATGTGGATAGGTTCTCTTAATTTTTTGTAACCAATCAGCCTTCTTAAAGCGTTTTAGCCACAGATTGCACAGACTACGCAGATTAAAACTGATGAAAGCAGTTCTTTGGATAGAATTTGATCATGGGCAATGAATATTTATCAGCGAAATGTGCGAAACTTAGCAAAGCGATATGACCGAAGGTAATCTGTGGCAAATATTTGTTTGTCAATGTTTTAAATTAACTGATCAGATACAAAACAAAATTTTAAAGAATAAACGTATAACCAACAGTTGAACAAAATGGAAAATGTAGATAGTTCAAAAGTTGCTTATCTTTTTGATGGGCTAAAAGGCTATATTCTGCCTGATGATGAAGCTAAAGCAATTAATTCCTTTATTGTCACTGAAAATCTTTATTCATCCGCGGCAAGGGAAATTACAACCAAGCTCGAAAATCTGAATGATGAATTTAAACATGTAAAAGATCGCAACCCGATCCACCATATAAAATCAAGGATTAAAACACCCAAGAGTATCATGGATAAGCTTAACAGGCTTGGGTGCGAACTCAGTGTTGAATCAGCCCGGAAGAACCTAACTGACATAGCCGGAATAAGGGTAATATGTTCTTACATTGATGATATCTATCTGATTGCGGAGCTACTGACTTCGCAGGATGATATAAAAGTAATACGCACTTCCGATTACATTAAAAATCCGAAGCCGAATGGTTACCGAAGTCTTCATCTTATTGTAACAGTTCCGGTTTTTCTGTCCACCAGTACCGAACTTGTCAAAGTTGAAATTCAGGTGCGCACTATTGCAATGGATTTCTGGGCATCGCTCGATCATGAATTGTCGTTCAAACTTACTGATAAAAAAATTGCAGCTGTAACACAGGAGTTAAAAGAATGTGCTGATACCATTGCCGATATCGATAAAAGAATGCAGAATTTATATAATAACACATTGCTTTCCGAAAAGAGAAAAAAGTAGGAGAGCGCTTTTCAACTTCCGAATAGAACTTAAAGTAGAATCACATAGTAATGCCTGTATCAAGCAAGTAAAAACTAAAAACTGAATGAATGCAGGTAGATTTGCGTAATCAATTTATTAAATCGACAACAAATTATAATGAAGGAGAGCCTGTTATTATCACTCAGCTTTAGTCAGCTATTTACCGATCCCGTTCACCTGATACAATATGGTGGAATTATCCTTTTACTGGTAATTATATATCTTGAAACAGGATTCTTCCTGGGATTGGTACTTCCCGGAGGTGACTTTCTGATTTTCACTGCCGGTTTACTTTGTGGTACACATTATCTTGATATTCCTTTGTTGGTTTTGGTTACCGCTATGATTGCGGCGGCTGTGTTAGGCGATTTTACAGGTTATGCCAAAGGAAAATGGCTGGGGCCAAAACTCTTCAATAAGCCTGATGCAAAGATATTTAAAAGGGCTTATCTTGAAAAGAGTAAAGGGTACTTCGAAAAATACGGTATGTGGGCTTTTATAACCGGTAGATTTATGCCCGTTATACGCACAATGATTCCAATGTTAGCCGGAGCATCAGGAGTTCCATTAGGCAGATTCAGTTTCCTGAATATCATCGGAGCAGTGATCTGGATTGGTACGCTTACACCGCTTGGATATTACCTTGGAAGAGCCTATCCTCAATTGATAAATTACAGTATCTACGTACTTATCGGATTTGTTATTCTTGCTTCAATTCCTATGTTGAAGATTATGTTTTCAAAAATCAGAAAGACATGATCCTTCCTTTCAAGATAGCTTAAAAGAACCGGGAAATTTAAATATGCGTGTTTTCGATTTCTATTAATCTCTCAAGCGTTTGTTTTCAGTAAATACACACAAATACTGGCAAATAATTCAGCATTCACGCAAAATCAGAATGACTGCAAAACATCAATTTTCAGCCCGAAACTACGGGCTTTTTTTGTTAAGCCTTCTCAACTTAATTTCTTATTTTTGAAATAAAATAGCTGTTACCCCTTAGTTTGGATTATTTGCTTGTAATAAGGCAGATATCCATGCTTCCAGTTAGTTTATCAGCGGCTCGGCTGCACTTTGAGCCTCAATAAGATTACCATTTGATATAGGAGAAGACAATGAAAGTGAAGATGTCAATGATAAACAGTAAATTGAGAGCTTTCGGGTGGATTTTTAGATTATTGAACCCTACTTTCACCGAATCACGGATACGCATTTTCGCCAGGCTGAACAGGAAATTCCTTAGTGGAAAAACAGATAAAAACCTGGATTGCAGTGAAAAGTGGATTTTACGGGATGATAATTCCCGACTGCGGGTATGTATTTTTAAGTCAAAAGAACATTCCGGTAATGTTCCCGGAATTTTATGGATGCATGGTGGTGGCTATGGAATGGGTGTACCTGAACAGGGTATTGAGATGGCTAAGGTATTAATCAGGGAAAAAAAATGTGTGATGATTGCCCCTGATTACCGGCTTTCAGTGGATGCTCCCTATCCTGCCGCTTTGAATGATTGTTACACTGCCTTACTCTGGATGAAAAATAACGCAGAATCACTAGACATTAATGATAGCCAGATTTTTATTGGTGGCGACAGTGCAGGAGGAGGTTTAGCAGCGGCGCTATCACTGTATGCCCGTGATAAAAAGGAAGTCAATATAGCGTTTCAAATGCCCCTGTATCCTATGCTCGACGATCGGATGCAGACTGAATCAGCCACGGATAATAACGCCCCGGTATGGAATTCAAAGTCAAATTATTTCGCGTGGAAGTTATATCTTGGTGAGCTTTTCGGAAAAGACGTTGTACCGGAGTATGCAGCTCCTGCAAGAGCGACCAACTATTCAAACCTGCCGCCGACAGCAACTTTTGTGGGTGACCTGGAACCCTTTCGTGACGAAACTATCCTGTACGTCGAAAATCTCAGGAAAGTAGACGTAAAAGTAAGCTTCAGGGTATATGAAGGCTGCTACCATGCTTTTGAACAAGTGTGTCCTAAGGCAGAAATCAGTAAAAGTGCCGTTGAATATATCACATCAGAATATGCATTTGCTGTTGAAAACTACTTTGCAGGACAGGCGATTAAAAAAATGTAATTAATCAGCCTATTTAAAAGGCATTTTTTGCCACAGATTACACAGATTAAAACTGCTGAAAGCAGTTATTTATTTGAAATTTTCAAAATGGTATTGAATCTTTGTCTGCGAAATCTGCGAAATCTGTGGCAGATATTTGTTTTAGTGCTTTAAATGCACTGATTAATTGCAAAAAACAATTTTGAAAGTAAAAAAGACATCATAGATGACATGTAGGACAATGTAAAGAATGAACTAATTTCGTAAAATTATAATCCTTAAACAGCAAGTATCAATGGACGAAACTACGGACAAAAAAATGCTGGATATACCTACAATCAAAGAGTTGTGGTCGCAAACATACAATACCGACGGGAAGCCGGATTGGTCGCACATTTTCAAGTATTATCACAAAGACATCATTTTTCAGGATACCATTCAGCGTATTGAAGGAATTGAGAATTTTACCGCTATGTGCAACCGGCTTACAAAACGCACCAAACAACTTAACCTGGAAATTATATCCATTGCGCAGAACGAAAACATTATTATCTTCGAATGGATAATGACCATGATGTTTAAAAAATACCCGAATACACCTATGTATGGCGCAACAAAACTGAAATTAAGCGACGACGGTTACATTCTGGAGCAACGGGATTATTACGATTTATGGGGTGATATTTTTAACAATATTCCACGTTTTGGTAAGATGTACCGCAGGTTTTTAATTAAGAAATTCGGATAAAGTTTTTATGAGAAAAAAAACAGCGCAATACATTCGGGAGTATGAATGGTCGAACATATTTGCAATGATCAAAAACAACCGGTCAGACCCCAAAATATGTACTGAAAATTGTAATAATAAACTTGTTGTTATTACCGGAGCCACTTCAGGAATAGGATACCATACAGCCCGGAAATATGCTGCTCATGGAGCCAATCTGCTTTGTATAAATCGTAATTTACAAAAATCAGAGGCTTTAAGCCGTGAGATTGAAAGTGAATTCGGAGTAAAGTGCGACTACAAAATTGCTGATCTGAGTAATTTGCAGGATATTCATCAGGTGGCAGAAGCTCTTTTAAATCTTGATACCCCTATTGATGTTCTGATACATAATGCAGGTATTTACCTGACAAAAAGAGAATTAACTCCCGATGGACTCGAAAAGGTTTTTGTGATTCAATACCTTGCATCCTTTATTATAAACTACATTTTAAAGGAAAAACTTAAATCTCAGCAAAGCGCCAGAATTATTATGGTTAACTCCGAAGGCCACCGTTTTGCTGCATGGGGATTGAGACTGGACGATTTGAATTGGGCGCGACGTCGCTATTCCGGGCTGAAAAGCTATGGTTCTGCCAAACTCGGCCAGCTTTTATCCATGATAGTTTTTAGTGAATATTTCAAGGAGACAGGGGTCTCGATAAATGCAATGCATCCGGGAGCTGTTAAAACGGAAACAGGTCAGGAAAATGGTACGGTTTACCGGTGGTATAAAAGGAATTTTATTGATAAAACATTAAAATCTCCGGAAATATCTGCTGAAGCATTGTATTATCTTGGAGTTTCAAAGGAAGTAGAAGCTGTAAGCGGGAAATTCTTTAATTTAACAATGATAGAAGAACCTGCGCCTCCTGCTTTAGATAAAGAGGTAGCATATGAACTTTGGGGAAAAAGCCTTGAAATAAGCGGATTGCACGGTTCTAAACAGTAACTGCTATTACAGAAGTATATTATTACGAATTCTGAATTAGAAGAATATGTCTGAAAATAAATACAATACCATCGTTGTTGGAGGAGGGATTGCCGGATTGACAGCTGCCGCGTATCTCTCACGTGCTGGGCAAAAAGTACTTCTTATTGAAAAAAACAAGGAATTTGGAGGACTTGTTAATTCTTTTAGCCGCAATGGTTTTCATTTTGAAGGTGGAGTCAGAGCCCTGGAAGATGCAGGCATTATTTTCCCCATGTTAAAGGACTTAGGCATTCAACTCGAAGTTGTTAAAAGTCCGGTTTCCCTGGGAATAGGGAAAGACATTATTGGCATAGAAACGGTAAAAGATCTGGATAAATACAGGGAACTTCTGATAAAATCATTCCCTGAAAGTAAGAGCGAGATTGATGATTTCTTGCAGATTATCCGAAAAATAATGAAACATATGGAGGTGTTGTATGGTATCCAAAACCCGGTTTTTAAAGATTTAGTAAGGGACAGGGCTTTCATTTTTAAAAAACTTTTACCCTGGTTACCACGATTTATTTTTACCGTTGGGAAAATAAACCGCATGAATATGCCTGTTGAGGATTATTTAAAATCAGTGGTCAAAAATCCTTCTCTTCGTGATATGATTTCACAGCATTTCTTTAAAAACACACCTGCTTTTTTTGCACTGAGTTATTTTTCCCTGTACATTGACTACTTCTATCCAAAAGGAGGTGTTGGGAAACTATCTGATGCCTTGAAAAACAAAATTACTGAATATGGGGGGGAGTTAAAACCAGAAACAAAAATTATTGAAGTTCAGGCTGATAACAAGCTCGTCATAGACCAAAACAACCTCAGTTATAAATATGCTAATCTGATATGGGCCAACGATTTAAAATCACTTTATAAAATCACATCTACCGAAGGATTATCTCCAGAAATTAAACTGAAATTTGAGGAAACAAAAAGCAGCATGTTGCAAAGCCGGGGAACGGATTCTGTGTTTTCTTTATTTTTAGAAGTAGATGAGCCCCTCGAAAGTTTCAGGAAAATTGCACACGGACATTTCTTTTACACCCCATCAAAAACCGGGTTAGGCGAAACACATCGGGATGAACTGAATAAACTGCTTAGTAATTTCGGGAATGTTAAGAAAGAAGAAATTCTGGCCTGGCTCGACAAATTTACCAAATTGAACACGTACGAAATTTCTATTCCCGGGCTTAAAGACCCCGAATTGGTCCCTCCGGGCCAAACAGGAATGATTATAAGTTTTCTGGCAGAATACGACTTGTTTAACGAAATTCGCAAATCAGGCTGGCTCGATGAGTTTACCGCTGAGATAGAGAACCGCATGATCAACGTGCTCAGCGATTCGGTTTACCCGATGCTAAAAGATAAAATTATTGCCCGTTTTTCATTTTCCCCATTAAACATAGAAAACAGAGTAGGCAGTTCTGAAGGAGCTATTGTTGGCTGGGCATTTCAAAAAAAGATGCCTGTTGTAAATAAAATCCAGATCTCAGATCGGTCCGTGTTTACCCCGATACCTTCCATTTACCAGGCAGGACAATGGGCTTACAGTCCTGCAGGTGTTCCAATGTCAATACTTACCGGTAAACTGGCGGCTGATAAAGTGCTTAGGAATAAAATTTAGCCATTTGACAACAGCTGTCTGTAAACTTTTGTTTCAGCCACAACCAATTGATTAATAGTCACCTGTTTGAAAAATGATTTGAGTTTCAAGAATACAGTCTATTCCTGTTTTAAGAATCTTGAGTGAAAACCAGGTGCTGGTATGAATCTGCTTTTATTTGCAGGAGTGAAAATCAATTGTAAATTTGTTCTGCAACTCTGTTGAAATCCCTTTGGCGGATAAAATCACCCGATAAATCAAATCTCTTATATTCCTTACGATGAAATTTAAATGGTCAGTCTTAATTTTACTTTCATTTTTCTTCTCAGGGATATTCTTTCCTGCTTTGGCTCAAAATAATACCACGACTTTAACCCTGGAAGATATTTATAAGAATGACGTATACCACGACAAAGGGTATGGACCTATCCGCTGGAGCAAGGACAGTAAAGGCTACCTGACGTTTGAAACCAGCAGGGAGGTGAAGGGAAGAGATATTGTAAAGTATGATGCTGAAACAGGGGAGCGATCAGTTATTTGTTCAGCACAATCACTTATACCCGAAGGGCAAACCAATCCACTTTCCGTTTCAGATTATGTTTGGTCGGCTGACAACAGTAAATTGCTGATTTTTACCAACACGCGCAGAGTATGGCGTTACAACACCAAAGGTGATTATTGGGTGCTTGATCTTAAATCAGGCAATCTCAGGCAACTGGGCAAAACAGTAGAACCGGCTACAATGATGTTTGCTAAATTTTCACCTGATGGTTCCCGGGTAGCCTATGTGAGTAAGTTAAATATTTTTGTTGAAGAACTGGAATCGGGTAAGATTATACAAATAACTACTGATGGCGGAGGCGATATTATAAACGGAACATTCGACTGGGTTTATGAGGAAGAACTTGATTGCAGAGACGGATTCAGATGGAGCCCTGATGGCAGGAATATTGCTTATTGGCAGTCGGATACAAAAGGAATTGGCACATTCTACATGATTAATAATGTGGATTCTATTTATCCCACACTCATTCCGATCCCATATCCAAAGGTGGGAACCACTAATTCCGCAGTAAAAGTGGGTATAGTCTCTGCTGATGGTGGCGCAACAAAATGGTTTGATGTACCCGGCGATCCGCGTAATAATTACCTGGCACGAATGGATTTTATTCCTAACTCCGTTGAAGTTATGATCCAGCAGCTTAACCGGCTTCAGAATACCAACAAGGTGTGGATTGGGAATACGAGTACTATGGCATTAAGCAATATTCTTACCGATACCGACAAATATTTCCTCGATATTCATGATAACATACAATGGCTGGATCATGAGAAATATTTTACCTGGACCAGTGAGAAAGATGGATGGCTTCGTTTATACCTGGTTTCCAGAGACGGGAAAAGTACACAACCCATTATAAAGGAAGATTTCGATGTGGTAAACATCAGTTGCATAGATGCAGCAGGTGGATTTGTTTATTACATTGCTTCGCCCGAAAACTTTACCCAACGTTTTCTTTATCGAAGTCGCATGAATGGTAAAGGCAATGCCGAACGCATAACACCTGTAAATTGGACCGGTCAGAATTCCTACCAGGTTTCTCCCGATGCCAGGTGGGCTATTCATACATTTAATAATGCGGTAACACCAGCCCGTATTTCTCTCGTAAGCCTGCCCTCGCATAAGGAAGTGCGTGTTTTTGAAGATAATGCCGACTCAAAGCAAAGATTCGATCAGCTTCATCTGAACACAAAAGAGTTCTTTAAGGTGGACATAGGGGAAGTTGTGCTTGATGCCTGGATGATTAAGCCTGTTGGATTTGATAAGTCGAAGAAATACCCTGTTATATTTTATGTTTATGGCGAACCAGCCGGCAGTACGGTCCAGGATTCGTGGGGAGGTGGCGATCTGTGGCACCAGTACCTTGCTCAGCAGGGTTATGTTGTGATGAGCATTGATAACAGGGGCACCAAAGTTCCCAGGGGGTCAGAATTCCGGAAGTGTATTTACCGCCAGATTGGTATTCTCGCTTCAGCTGATCAGTCGAAGGCTGCAAATAAGATATCTTCGATGTTCAGCTTTATTGATCCCGAAAGGATCGGAATCTGGGGATGGAGCGGTGGCGGGCAGATGACCCTGAATTGCCTTTTTCGTTACCCGGAAATCTATACTACCGGCATAGCAGTTTCATTTGTTTCGGACCAGAAACTTTATGATAATATATACCAGGAAAGGTACATGGGCTTGCTCGACGACAACAAGGAAGGTTACCGGGATGGTTCTCCCATTAATTTTGCCAAAAATCTGAAAGGAAACCTTATGATTATTCATGGCACAGCAGATGATAATGTGCATTACCAGAGTTTCGAGATGCTTGTAAATGAATTGATAAAGAACAACAAGATGTTCAGTATGATGTCGTACCCCATGCGTGCGCACGGAATTTATGAAAGGGAAAATACTTCCCTGCATCTTCGCGAAACGATGGAGAAATTCTGGAAATTAAATCTTCCGGCAGGAGGGAAATAAGCTGGATTTTCCGGTTATGAAGATATGGCTGCTATTTGAAATTTATTAAAGTCGTTATGAAACCAAGTATCTTTAATGATGTAATTGGCCCGGTAATGCGGGGGCCTTCGAGTTCTCATACTGCTGCAGCCCACCGGATCGGGGCTATTATCCGGCAAGTTTGTTTACCGGAAATAGGGAAAGTGCTGGTTCAGTTTGACCGGCGGGGATCATTAGCCACCACTTATGAAGGTCAGGGTTCAGCCATGGGTTTAATCAGCGGATTACTTGGCTTAAGCATTCTTGATCCCTCTATCGTCAGGTTTAATGAATTAGCAAAAGAACGCGGACTGGATATCCGGTTCCTGGTTACGGATTATGAGGCCAAACATCCCAACACCTATAAAATCAGGGTTAAGAATGAAAATATGGAGTTTCATTTTGTAGCTGTCTCAACCGGCGGTGGAATGATCAAAATAAATAACTTTAATGGTTTTGATGTTGCTATATGTGGTGATTATTATGAAACCCTGGTATATTGTGAATCTAAGTCTGACATCAATATCCAGAACCTTTTTCAGCTTCTGAAAAATCAAACCATTCATTCAGAAATTGATCTTTATCAGAAGCGGGAAAACAATTACCTGGTTAATATTAAATCGCGGGAGTCCTTATCGGGTAAAGTGAATGAACTGCTTTCCGGTTTTACTGAAGTAAAATGGACCCGGCATATTGATCCTGTTATGCCGATCCTGTCAGGAGTTACCAAACCACTGCCTTTTGTTTCTATCAATGAGATGATGGACCTGGCAGAGCAAAATGATATGGACCTGGCTGAACTTGCTATCTTATATGAAAGTGAACGTGCCGGCATTGATCCGCAGAACGTGATTTCGCTTATGCGCGACATTGTTTTAACTATAAAAAACTCTATCAGGGAAGGCTTAAACGGGACTTCTTACGATGACAGAATCCTGTCGCAGCAAAGTCACCTGATCAGGGAGGCAGAAAAGACAAATCGTGTTTTCCAAACGCCAATGAATACCGTTATAGCCTACGTAACAGCCTTAATGGAAGTTAAAAGCTCCATGGGGATTATTGTGGCAGCGCCCACGGCAGGCTCATCCGGTTTGCTGGGAGGTGCTATCTTCGGGGCTGCCGAAGGATTCACTGATGATATTGACAGAATAACCAAAGCATTCCTGGCCGCTGGTTTAATAGGGGTTTTTATTGCCGACAAATACACTTTTGCAGCCGAGGAAGGCGGTTGCCAGGTCGAATGCGGCGCTGCTTCGGGCATGGCTGCTGCCGGGCTTGTTCAACTCATTGGCGGCACTGCCAGACAGGCAGTGAATGCTTCGTCCATGGCCTTGCAGAATATTCTCGGGCTGGTTTGCGATCCGGTAGCCGACCGGGTTGAGGTTCCATGCCTCGGGAAAAATATAATGGGCGCCTCCAATGCGCTTAACTCCGCCAACATGAGTATTGCTGGTTTCGACCCGGTAATTCCACTGGATGAAGTAATTGATGCTATGAAATCAGTCGGGGATTCAATGCCTTCTTCATTATGCTGTACCGGTTGTGGAGGATTATCCATTACCCCGACAGCGATAAAGCTTCATAAGAAATTGAGTTCTACCAGGAATTGAATGGAATTGGTTTTATATTGGTCGGAAGTCCGAAGCCGGAAGTCCGAAGTATATGCTAACCCGAATTCACATGAATGAATGGAAAATAAGTTGATTACTGTTAATCATCTTGCTGTATGCGGCTTATTCTGAGTAAAATAGTTTCTGAATATCTTCCGACTTCCGACTTCCGACACCTTGAATTGACCCACTAAGTAAACAGTAGAAACAAAAAATTAAACTCCGATTTGTATGAATTATTTTGACAACCAGATAATCGAAAATATTGCTGCTTTTCCCGAATGGGTCGACATGATGGAAAAGGCATTACTACAAAGTATTGAACCTGGCGGATATGTTATGCCCAAAAGGATGCACCTGGATTATGGCGCTGATACTTTTCTGCTGATGCCATGCTTAACTAACGAATACTGGGTTACCAAACTGGTTTCCTTCTGCCCGGGCAACAAAACATCGGGGCGTCCATCCATATATGGTACAGTTGTTTTAAATGATACCAAAACAGGAGAACCTCTGGCCGTTATGGATGGAAGTGCCATCACTGCTATGCGCACCGCAGCGGTCACTGCAGTTGGCATCCGGCATCTTTCTCCATCCGGTTGTCATTCACTGGGAATAATTGGCGCCGGCGCACAGGGTATATGGCAGGCACTTTTCGCATGTTCCGTGCGCGAAATAAATGAGATATGGGTCTTTGATCAGAATAGAGAGAATCTTATGAAATTTGCTGAAAAGGTCATGAGTAGGTATCCTATGATAAGGGTTAATCAGGCAACCGATTCTTCGGAAGTAGCTATGAATTCAGAGATTATAATTTCTGCAACAAATTCTCAAAATCCTGTTTTTCCGGATGAGAAAGAGCTATTTACAGGAAAAACAATTATTGGCATAGGTTCCTACAAACCTGATTGCCGGGAATTTCCGGAACAGTTATTCCGTCAGCTTGATCAAATTTATGTAGATACGTTGGATGGGAAAAAAGAAAGCGGCGACCTTATAACTCCTGTTAAAAATAACTGGATATCGGAAAATAAGATTTACTCCATTGGAAGTCTGCTCACTGGTGAAATTATTCCATCTACCAATGGCACCCGTTTATTTAAAACAGTAGGTTTTGCCTTATTGGATTTGTTTGCGGCAAAGCTTGTGTATGAAAAGCACAAAAGGAAAAGGCAGGCCTGATATGAGTATAAGCTTATTTGATACGTTTGCTCTTTTTATTGCTTCTGATAGTAGTGCACTATATTTTTAACAATTATATTTTCAACCGGAGTCTTTATTTATTCAATCGGAGCTATTATTTATAAAGTATTGATCTGATTCAATATATCCCTGATTCTGAAAATTATTATTCAATGTATATTCAAATTTGGGTTCACTCTTCCAGCGCAAATTCCACCGCCTGGGTCGCGTGAATTAATGTTGTGTCGAAAAGTACAGCAGAAGTATCTTTTGGCATAACCAGCAATCCTATTTCCGTACAGCCGAGGATTATCCCTTGTGCTCCTTTATCTGTGAGGTCCTGAATGATTTCTAAATATTCTTTTCTCGAACTTTCATTCAGAATGCCTTTCACCAGTTCTTCATAAATAATGGAATGAATCCGGTCGCGGGCCTGCTGATTGGGAATAATAGTTTCAATGTTGTGTTTCTCCGCAAATCTGTTTTTCATAAAATCCTGCTCCATCGTGAATTTTGTACCCAATAGCCCGACTTTGGTAAATTGATGCTTTTTTATCTCGATTGCAGTCGCATCAGCAATATGTAAAAACGG
>JAURYB010000030.1 GCA_030654075.1 Bacteroidales bacterium
TAACTTTAATGTCTTTGTTTTTTGACATAAGAAGCACATTATCACTAATGTTTGTTTGTAATGGTAAAGTTACCGCGCATGATGTCATTATGAACATCACACTTAAAGGAATAAATAATTTTTTCATAGTTTCAAGTTTTAATCAGAGTTACTAATTTCCAAACAAATAGATTAATAATTAAATAATTCCAGATAAAGTTTATTCAAACAATTTTGCCTGTCCCTTATCTGTTTCTTTTAATTGTGCTGACTTAACAACGGCAATCTGGTGACTGGTCGGGATAGTTATTTTTTTGCCGTTCAAAATTTCCTCAACCGTTACTATTTCTATTTTTGGGTATTCCTGCTCCATCAAATTATTTTTATACTTACCTATCTTTTTACATTCAGCAATCATCACGCTTGTAGGTGGAAATAAAGTAATAAAATAACCTATTGCAGCCTTCTCCCGCTCAATAGTACCATAGAACTGGCTGATATAAGAAACATGAGGGGTTTTATCTGACTTCACACTGAATAAAACTTGTCTGTTTTCAATATCATTATTTTCATTCCTGTCTAACATATAAGCAATACCATCAATTCCGGCATCCGCACCTTTCTTTTCATTTATCATTGCCCGGTTATTTGAATAGGTAAGAACTGCCCACTTTTCAAATTCTTTTCTGGTCTTGTCATCTTTTTTATGAGCCAGTGCAACGGCGGATTCAAAGTCCTCCGGGATACCGTTTATTTCAATATCATTCAAAACATTTTTACCAAAACTATCTTCCAGCCGTTTTAGAATTAGTGAAATACTTTGGTAGGTTATATCTATTCCAATCCAGTTTCTATTTAACCGCTCTGCAACGGAAATGGTGGTTCCGCATCCACAATAAAAATCAGCAATCAAATCGCCTTCATTTGAACTTACTTTGATTATTCGCTCTAACAATGTTTCTGGTTTTTGGGTAGGATAACCTAAACGCTCTTTGGCAGTTGGCTGCAAATGTTGAATTTCAAAAACATCGTGGCAAGGAACACCTATATTAGGTTTTGTTCTTTCAATGTATTTCCCTTGTTCGTCTTTTAATCTAACTAATTTCCCATCAATAATACCTCGCACAGTTTTTTCTATTGCTTCAGGTTTTGAATATTCTTGGTATTGAACATTGAATACATATTTGTCCGTTTTAGAATAAAAAAGAATTACATCGTGCATTCTTTGATAATTTCTTGCAGCATTTGACCATCTCTTATATCGCCAAACTATTTCATTGATAAAATCCCCGCCTTTTGCACAAAAGATACTATCTAAAACCAATTTTAAATAATGACTTGCAGTAGGATCACAATGCAAATAAAAACTTCCGGTTGGTTTTAATACTCTGAAAATTTCTGCAATTCTTAAAGTCATACTGATAAGATACGCCAGCAAATCACTTTTACCCAAAACCTTTTCCAGCCCTATTATTAGCTCAATGGATTGCTTTGTAAATACGCCGTTGTAATTAGTTGTAATTTGCTCAAATCCTTTAACCGCCTCATCGTCCCATGTCCAGGTATCAATAAACGCTTGTGCCTGGGCCTTGTCATCACTACCAATGTTATTGTAAATCTGGTTGTAGTTTCTTTTTGAATTGAAGGGAGGATCAATGTAGCATAAATCAATACTATCATCTTTGATATACCTCCTCAATACTTCTAAATTATCACCGTAATAAAGTTTCTTCATAATGGCAAATATAAAAAAATAGCACTAATTAATGCTATACTTAATAGTGCTAATTTAAATAATGCCAAACAACTAACATAGATGGCTAATTAAAACCATCGATTAATGACTAAAGCAAAAATTAAAACCCCAAAAGAAAAACCTAAAGAAGTTTTATTATTAGCAAAAAGAATAAAGCAACTAAGAAAAGAGAGGGGGTATAGTTCACAAGAAACATTTGCTTACGATAACGATTATACTTTAAGCTATTATTCAAGATTGGAACGTGGAGAGGATATAAGATTTACGAGTTTAGTAAAGGTATGTAAAGCTCTTAATGTAGATTTAAATACATTTTTTTCAAAAGGGTTTTAATTTCCGATTTGGAATCAATAGTTTCGGGTGTTTGTGTATTTGTTGAGGTGGAAAATATATAACCGAAAACTTAACTTTTTGCATTAAGAAAATAGTCGGTAAAATCGGTTTTATTGAAAGTCTTTTTTATAGTGTAAAAATACTCAATCTTTTTTTGTCCGGAATAAGCAACAAAATTAACTTTATTCAGGCTCCAGGGTAATTGTGTCCCAGCGTGACACTTTTTCAAGCTGGCATTAATAGCAATCGGTTCACTTTAAACAGATAATGCCTGTAAAGGGCTAAAATGGACGAAAAACGACATTTGTCTGAATATTGAAAAAAACGACTTCACCAGGTCAACCAGGACAAACGATCTCAACCCTGATCGTATCAGAGTACCCCTTAAATATGTAACTTTTGCAACAAGTATTTATATTATTAAGACGAAGAGACTATTGATTTGAGTAATATTTTCTTGTAACTTTGTCATCGGTGAGAAGTACTAACCCGATGTTATGAAACGAAGAAGCAATTGCTTCGGCTGTTATCGTTACATCGGGTTTTTTATTTCGCCTCGCTTCAGGGCCATGAATCACAACAATTTTATTCCAGGGATGAAGTTTTATATAGTCTTCAATTAACATCCTGCCTTCAGAAGTATCAATGTATCCTGTGTTATCAAAGTCAGTATAAAGTTTGGACATCTGAAATAGTGCAGTAGCTTCACCCAAACAAATACCTTTCTCCTTCATTATTTTTAGAATCTCTAATCTCATACCACGTCCGGGCTTCCAACCCAGAATAGACTCCATCTCATCAATTTTCTTCATCTCGTTGTTTACTAAAAAGTTTGTTACATAAAATTTCCAGTTGCTCATCGGTTAATTTCTCCAACTCCACTTCCACGTTTATAGATTGTAACTTTTGAAGAAAAAACGGCAATAAATCTTTAAGAAATGCCACCTTATCTCGGGGAGAAAGTTTCAACCAAATTGCAGGTAATTCCATAACTTTCTCGTTAAGGAAATTTGATAATTGACCTTTTAAACTCACTGCAATTTTATTGCCGGCTCCTTTAGGTCGTCCTCTTTTGTTACCTGATTTACCTTGTTTGAACTTTGCCATATTCCTGTTATTTTCCTGTTATTTACAGAGTTATTTAGCAAAAACCATTTCTCTTTTATCCTGCCTGATTAATGGCCAATTCTCAAATAAAACCGGGTCTTTACTAATTTTAAAAATTGATAGCTTAGTATTGTTTTTAGGGTTGAAATATTCATTCCTGATACTGTGAGCAATTTCCCTGAATTGAACCTCCAACGGATAAATTAACCATTTTGAATTTAATCTCTGATCCCTTAACTTTTCATATCCTTCAGGATCGGTTTTCTTTAATTGCCTGATTCCTGAAATACATAAAAACTTTGATTCAGGTTTTTGACATGAAATTGATATTCCTGTAACCATACAAACATGGTTGTTTATTGGCATTGGTG
>JAURYB010000043.1 GCA_030654075.1 Bacteroidales bacterium
AAAGGCCAAACGATTAAACTTTCCGGAAATCTTTAAGTGATTTAAGGGAAAAATCTGGCTATTTTGAGAATAGATTTTTTAATCCTGCTAAACTTCATTAAATGCCAATTCCTCAAAAATAGCTTGATGTAAATTCAAATCCCACACATAACCCAGGTTGAAATTGAAATGAAACTTAAAGAAGGAAATTAAAAATTAGAAAAGGTGATGTTAATTACTTATCTTCAGATTATTATACAAAAGAGGATTAACAAAAATAACACTTTCAGGATGAAAATACAAAGAAAAAATTAATTAACCATGTATCTTCAGATCTATTTTATTCTAAAAATGAGTTACTAAGGTTCGACTACTTAAGTAACAAATAAAAAATATTTTACATAAATCTGTTCCGCACATGAAAATATCACAATACTTCTTTACCTCATTGGCTTTATTGGGAGCGAGTCTTCAAACTGCAGACAGGACTTCCAACTTGCAGATCAAAAAACTTCCAAATGCAAAACCCCGTAACGTGGTGTTTATACTTTCAGATGACCATCGCTACAATTATATGGGATTCCTCGGTACTATTCCATGGCTTCAAACACCGGGGATGGACAGAATGGCGAAAGAAGGAGCATACCTTAAAAATGCCTTTGTAACAACGTCCTTGTCATCCCCCAGCCGTGCATCAATTTTAACAGGACTGTACTCACATCAACACAAGGTGATTGACAATAGCGCACCATTACCGGAAAATCTTATTTTTTTCCCCCAATACCTTCAGAAGATGGGCTATCAAACAGCATTTTTCGGGAAATGGCACATTGGGTATGCTACAGGAGACCCTGCCCCTGGCTTTAACCATTGGGAAGGTATGCGTAATCAAGGAGAGTATTGGGCACCTAATGTTAATATTAATGGAAAGTGGACTAAGTATAGCGATACTACATATGTAACAGACTTATTGACTGAACATGCCATTAGTTTCATCAAAAAGCAGAATGCTGCCAAAAAACCATTCTTTGTCTATTTGTCACATAAAGGGGTCCATGGGGCTTTTTCACCAGCTAAACGACATATCGGTTGCTACAAAGACAAAGAGGTTCCAATTCCGGCTTCCTTTAACAGCTCAAAAGAGCCAATTAAAGTTCCGCCTACATACAATCCTCAGACAAAAAATTTAGCAGCAGGCAAAGATTTTTACGGAAAAAATTTAGCAGGAGGTAAAGATTTTTACGGGGAGAACATGATTCCTAACTGGACAAAAAACCAGAGGGAAAGTTGGCATGGAGTTGAAAAGAGCATATCAGATATATGGATAAGAGATATGAGAAAATACTGCGAAACACTACGCTCTGTTGATGAAAGTATTATTTCTATACTAAATTGCTTAAAAGAACTACGTCTTGACAGCAGCACCTTGGTTATATATATGAGTGATAATGGTTATGCTTGGGGTGAGCATGGACTTTTGGACAAACGGCAGTTCTACGAGGAGTCTGTACGCGTCCCCTTACTAGCTCGCTGCCCGGAGCTTTTCAAGGGAGGAACGGAAGTGGAACAAATGGTGCAAAATGT
This sequence comes from Bacteroidales bacterium, assembly GCA_030654075.1. Taxonomy (GTDB): domain Bacteria; phylum Bacteroidota; class Bacteroidia; order Bacteroidales; family UBA4417; genus UBA4417. The sequence goes on from JAURYB010000043.1 coordinate 1,564, forward strand.
GGACATTGCACCGACAATATTGGAGGCCGCTGGCCTAGGAACACCTAAGCAAATGGTAGGAAAGTCGTTCATCTCATTGCTCCAGGGGAAGGAAATTCTTTGGAGAAACCGTATTTTTTACGAGTATTTCTGGGAATATGACTTTCCTCAAACACCAACCACCTTTGGTGTACGCACCGATAGGTATAAGTTCATTCGCTACTATGGTATTTGGGATACAAACGAGTTTTTCGACCTCAAGGAGGATCCCTTTGAAACTAAAAATCTGATAGGAGAAAAGGAATACCAGCCACTAATCAAGCAGTTAAACAATGACTTGGATGACTGGTTGGAGTCATCTGGCGGAATGTCTATCCCCTTGAAAAGAGTAATAAAACCGCACTCCGACCATCGTAATTATTTGAATTATTAGGATTAAAGTATAGAATAGACACTTTTAACAAAAATTTGATCTCATTTAGAACCAATATTAATGATATTTAATGAAAATACTTATTATTATTCTATAAAACACTGAATTATGCTTGACAGACGTTCATTTATTGGATCAATCGGCTACGCATATTGTGCCCTTACAGAAGGAATGTTGCCATCTCGTACAACCGGTGAAGAAAAAAAGCCTTTCATCTTAAGAGAAATGCCTGATTATTGCAAGCATGGATCCTCAAAGATCAAGATAGGAATGTGCCAAGTGCATACTGAAGAATGGGCTGTTGAGGCTAATATTAAAAGAACCCTTGAAACAATTGATCTGGCAGCAGAACAGGGCGCTGAAATAGCAGTCACTCCAGAGTGCGTATTTCATGGATATACAAGCGATAAGACAAAGGGGAAATCTGAATCTTTCAGAAGTAAATTGTATGAAATTGCTGAATCACCCGATGGTGCGAACCTGCAGCTTTTTAAGGATAAAGCAGAAGAAAAGGGTATATACATCCTGGTAGGTTTTGTTGAGAAAGGAGAAGGTAATTTAATACATAATTCGGCTGCATTAATTTCGCCTGAGGGCCGGTATGTTTATATTTACAGAAAAGTCCATTGCAGGGATTTTGAAA
>JAURYB010000047.1 GCA_030654075.1 Bacteroidales bacterium
GAAGGTTCCATTACCACAGATACTATGGTTCAAACCGTTATACTCAGTACAACTTCCAGTTATTATTTTAACGAGCCAGCACCAATGGTTTCAGGAGCTCAGGTTAGTATTTCGGACGGTACGCAAACATTTAACCTGAAAGAAGATTCAGCGGGAGTATACCGGACTGAACCTTCCGTGTATGGTGTTGCCGGACAGACTTATACCTTAAACATCAAACTTGAAAAATCGATAGGCGGGCACACTGATTATTCGGCCATTTCAAAACTAAACCCAATTGTTCCTCTTGATTCAGTAAGTCTGCTCTTTCATCCCGATTGGGCTAAAAGTGGAATATGGGAAGTGAAATGTTATGTACAGGAACCGCCGACAATTGATTTTTACCGTTTCCTGATTTTGAAAAACCGCTTGTTGCTTACCGATACTTTAAATGAGTGGTTTGTTACGGACGATAAGTTCTTTAACGGGAATTATACTAATGGAGCTACCGTTGCCTACCTTCAGCAGGGTTCAGCCACGGATGGGTTAGCCCCTGGAGACACGGTAACTGTAGAAGTAAACAGTATTGGAAAGGAATATTTTAATTTTATAACAGAAGCCCAGACTGAGATGCGTGGCTCAAATCCCTTATTCAGCGGTCCTTCGGCCAATGTTAAAGGAAATATTAACAATGGCGCTATAGGTTTTTTCGCTGCTTATTCCACTACCCGGTCGTATACTCTTGCGCCAGAGTTTAGAAAATAGTGAAAGCTAAATAACCAGTTCCCAGACACCCGTGAAGGGTATCGAAAACCACTTAACTTCTCTTAAGTAAAATTACAGGAATTTTATGCACGATATTGAACCCTTTTATAACTGGCACAGCCTTTACCTTGCTTCTGAGGATGAGCGCTCACCTTTTTACGGGCGTGAATACAGCGAATTTGAATTCACCGGCAAGGTTTATAATTACCTTATTCATCCGCAATGGGATTATATAGGTTCTGAAACATTGTATGTGAAATTGCTTTTTACTGATTATGAAAAAGGATACTGTATCATTGAACTGATAGGTGAATGGAACGATTGCCTGTACAACGATATCATGTTTTTTTACCGCAATGTAATTGAAACTCTACTCGAAAACGGAATTACCAAATACATACTGATTGGTGAAAATGTGCTTAACTTTCATTACTCCGACAACGATTATTACCAGGAGTGGTTCGATGAACTGGACGATGGCTGGATCGTCTGCCTTAATTTCCGTGGGCATGTAATACAGGAGTTCGAAGCCGGTCACCTGGATTATTATATGGCAATGGGTGGTCACTTTGACATTTTGCCCTGGCGCACGGCTTCGCCTCAGAAATTATTTCTGGTAGTGGAACAATTGATCACACGGAGGCTGAATATGTGACGAGGAGTGAAACGGCGAGGGGCGACAAGGCGACTAAATAGGGAAGAATGGTAAATAACAAGAAGCGAAATACGAATTTTGAAAAGGGACATCAGAATAAAGAGATAATTTGTAAATTTTGACATCCGACATCCGACATCCGACATCCAACTTCCGACATCCAACTTCCGAAATATTTCACTTATGAAACAATCCGTAATCTTAACCATCCATGGCCATGTACAGGGTGTCGGTTTCAGGTATTTTGTTACGCAGAAAGCTGAAAATATTGGGATCAGCGGTTTTGTAAAAAATAACATGAATGGAACTGTATATATTGAAGCCGAAGGCCAGTCCGAAGAACTAGAGCTGTTTATTAAATCTTGTAAACAAGGTCCATCGCACGCGTGGGTCGAAAAGGTTGATGTTCAATACTGCCCTGTACAGGATTTTAGAGGATTTGAAAGGAAATAAGCAAATTATAGTAAAAGCTCCAATTTATTTTATGCTGGTTACGCATTTTTCTAATGAAAGTTAAGACTACTCACAATTCTTTTATCGTTAGAGTATTGGAAAGCTGCTGATTTAAAAACTTCAGCCTAAATTATACTATTTTTGAATGATCCTTTTTGATTTTAAAATTCAATTTTATCAATAAAATGTTAATGAAATCATAAATAAGTTAATAAAAATTAATAGTTAGATTATATAATAAACAAATAATTAACACTTTAAACAAATATTGTAAAAATAGTGTTTAATATTAATTAAAAAACATTAAACAATAATATAATTAAAACGTTTCTATTTCAAACAAATCTAAAAAATAGAAACAATGAAAACAAAATCGCACTTCAAGACCATTTTTTCCCTGATGGCCATGATCGCCATAGGAATGTTAACGTTAGCTTCTTGTAATAAAGATGATGACAACAACGACAATATGAACGATACTCCAAAGAGTATTACCGCAACAGCTTCCGCTGACCCTCAGTTTTCAATTCTGGTTCAGGCTCTTACCAAAGCTGAACTGGCTTCTACACTTGATCAGCCTGGTTCTTTCACCGTTTTTGCACCAACAAATACCGCCTTTGACGAGCTATTTAAAAAGTTGAAAGTTACAGGTATTGATCAACTCAGCAAAGAAGCACTCAAACCTATACTTCTTTACCATGTTTTAGGATCCAAAGCTGTTTCAACCGGATTAGCTTCTGGTTATGTGTCAACATTAAGCCCGGCCGTCGGCGGACGCTTTGTTTCACTTAAGGTAGATGTGATGAGTGGTGTACAACTTAATAGTTCAGCTATGGTTACAAAAGCTGATATTATGGCTTCAAACGGGGTTGTACATGTTATTGATCAGGTGTTATTGCCTCCAACAGTAGCTGATCTTGCCATTGCTAACAGCAGTTTCACCACTTTAGTTTCGGCGCTTACAGGTGCTGGTCTGGTTCCGGCTATCAGTGATCCAAAAGCCACTCTGACAGTTTTTGCTCCAACAAATGAAGCTTTTGCCGCACTTGCATCTCTTCCTTCGGATTTGAAACCAATACTGCTTTACCATGTATTAGGAAGTACTGTGTATTCAAATCAAGTGACTACAGGATATGCCAAAACACTAAGCGCATATTTGACCAAGCCGATGGATATTTATCTTAACATCACATCAGGAGTGAAAATAAATAACTCTGCAAATGTTGTACTTGCTGATGTTGTTGGTACTAACGGTGTAATTCATGTAATAAATAAGGTATTACTGCCACCGACAGTAGTTGGTACAGCGTTGAATAACAGTAATTTCAGCATTTTAGTTTCAGCAGTAGTTAAGGCTGGGTTGGTTGAAACACTCAATGGATTAGGTCCTTTCACACTGTTTGCACCAACCAACGATGCTTTCCAGATGTTGTTTACTGATTTAAAAGTAACAGGAATTGCTGATCTGACCGCGGAGCAGCTGACGCCTATTCTTCTTTACCATGTTGTATCAGGAAATAACGTTTCATCAGCCTTGATGACTGGAAATGTCCTTACGAAACAGGGTACCAATATAAGTGTTAACGTTAGCAATGGTGTGAAGTTGAACGGTAATGCCAATGTTACACTTGCTGATGTGCAGGGATCAAATGGTATAGTTCATGCCATTGATAAAGTTCTTCTTCCTTCCGGAAAATAATCCGGGAATAATCCAGAAATATTGTTAAGTCCCGAGGTTTTTGGTAAATGTTGGTTTAACAATTCAGGAATATTTCTTCCATCATAAGTGCCAAAACCGGTGACACAGAGTCGCCGGTTTTTTTTTGATGCTTAATAGATTTAAAACGTAAAAAATGAAGAAAATGATAAATTAACAAAGTGTTTATTCATCCCTTTTCACCAAATCCATTCCGAATGCAGGCAGGCAAACTGCAACATATTCGGCACCTCCTTCAAACGGACTGCTGTATTGCACCCATTCACCTTTTCCGGTTAAAATAGCTTGTCCTTCGGAAACAATAAATTCTCCTTCGCTGGTAGTTATTTTTAACTTTCCTTTCAGAACCAATGTGTATTCATTAAACTCAGGGCGTTGACCGGGTTCAACCCAGCCCTGTGGACTCGTCATCCGTGCAATGCTAACTTCTGAAGTGTTGGAGTTAACGCGCCCGAAAAACTCTTCAATTTTTTTTCCGCCTGTACCGGCAGCTTCTATTATGGACGGTGATTTAATGTGTTGTATCATAATATATTTGTTTTATTACTAATTTGTTTTTATTTTAGATGAAGTTGTATCTGGTTGTTTTATAATAATTTAAGTTTGAATATGGCTACTGGAAAATTATAAAAACAGGATTATTTGAATCGTGAAATATTCATTCGGCAAATTCTGTCTTCCCTAACCCCTGATCCCTAAAACCTAACCCCTTATTTTTGTAGCCCTGAGAACTTCTCTTTTTCCTGCCGGACCAGGAAGTTTTTCGATTGTAAATCCGGCAGCTTTCAAGGCGCGTTTTACAGTTCCCTTGCAACTGTATGTTACAAGTATTCCATTTTTTTTCAGACATTTATGTAATTGAGTAAAAATTTGTTCCGTCCAGAGTTCGGGTTGTACATCGGGCCCGAAAGCGTCGAAATAAACCAAGTGAAATTGCTCGTCCTTCAACGAAATATCTTCCAGTTTGGCTTGTATCTTGCTGAGAATGAAATAATCACTCAGGAATGTAGGATATACCCAGCCTGCTTCATTGATTTTTTTATAATAGCCGGCCGCTTCAGTACCGCCGATTACTGTGGGATAATTCAAATTTTCGAGAATGCCTGCGGCAATAGGTTCCGGTTCAACAGCTACATAATTAATTTTTCTCCTTTGCTTTTTCGATTCGAGCACGGTAAGCAACGCATTCAGCCCGGTTCCGAAACCGACTTCCAGGACGTTTATTTCCTTAATACAGGCCGTAATGCGGTGTAATCCATTCTGTATAAAAACCATTTCTGATTCCTGCAATGCTCCGTGAGTTGAGTGGTAATGTTCATTCAGATCAGGCACAAACAAAGTGTGCGATCCATCCTCAGTGGTTTGTAGTATTATTTTTTGCAATTTGTTGATTATTATCTGAAAGTTTTGACAAGTGTTTTATTCCAGGCGATAAAATTAAACGAATTACAGTGAATGCAAATTAAAAACTTTGTAATTTTATATCAGTAAGCAATCATTTAGATGTGACTGATTAATGAATAGAGATTTAATCCTATAAAAACTGAATAATATGCTAGAGAAAATTGATATTGAAAATGTGCTTTTTCTTGATATTGAGACGGTTCCCGCTTTTTCTGAGTATAACCAGCTGAGTGAGCGTATGCAGAAACTCTGGAATAAAAAATCTGAGCGGCTGTTCACAGGCAGCAATTCTAATGCTGAGACTGTCTCGCCTGAGCAATTGTACGGTCGGGCCGGGATTTATTCGGAGTTCGGAAGGATTATCTGCATTTCGGTAGGTGCATTTTTAAAAGGTGAATTAAGGATAAAATCATTCTCGGGTCATGATGAGAAAGTGCTCCTTACCGAATTTGCTGAATTGCTGAACAAGCGCTACAACCGGCCGGAGCATTTACTTTGCGCGCACAATGGTAAAGAATTCGATTTTCCCTATATGGCACGCCGAATGCTTGTTCTCGGGATTCCAATTCCGTCAATCCTGGATCTGTCAGGCAAGAAACCCTGGGAAGTCAACCATTTGGATACCATGGAGCTATGGAAGTTTGGAGATTATAAGAACTATACTTCACTCGATCTGCTTGCAGCTATCTTTGATATTCCTACGCCTAAGGATGATATAGATGGCAGCCAGGTTGCCGAGGTTTATTATAAAGAAAATGACCTGCCGCGGATTGTACATTATTGTACCAAAGATGTGCTTACTGTAGCCCAGATTTTTCGCCGGTACCGCGGTGAGGCGTTGATTGAGGAGAGAGCGGTGGTTGTGGTTTAATACGTGAAGGGAAGAAGAAGCGAGTGTGCGAAGGGCGAGTGTGGGAAGGGGCTAGGGTAGAAAGGCGAAGCGGCGACGAGGAGAATTTTTCGGGATATTTGAATCTGCTATTTTTGATTCGTGATTTTTGATTTTTGAGTTGTGATTTGTGCACTTCGGCTTATTTCGGCTTCGCTTAGCCGCCGTAGCCCAGGGTGAAATTTTTGAATTTTGAATTTTTGAATTTTTGATTTTTGAATTTTGAATTTTGATTTTTGAATTTTGAATTGGAATATATGACCAGAAACCAGAATCCCTTCCTTTCCCTAACCCCCAATCCCTAACCCCCAATCCCTAACCCCCCAATCCCTATTTAACATCTTTTAGTTTTTACACTTACATTATTTCCATACTTTTGCGCAAACAATTAAACTCAATATGAAAAAATACATCTTACTTACTGTAATAGTAATGCTGGTAGCAGCTGTTTCCTCACAAGCCTATGCCCAGAAGAAGGAAAAAAAGAAAAAGGGCGCTAAAGAAGAAGTTGTAGCTGCTCCTGTAGTTGCTAAGCCTTTATTTGCAAATAATAATGATACAATAAGCTATATTATCGGTGCTGATATAGCCCATAGTTTTGCTAAAAATGATCTTGATCTGAATAAAGAACTTGTTTTTAAAGGATTCTCTGATGGTCAGGCGAAAATAGATACTGTTTTTACCCAGGAGCAAATCGGAGTAATTATGATGGCATGGCAGCAGGAAATGAGCGCAAAAAAAGCAGCTGTGACTGAGAAAGAAATGGCTAAGAATGTAAAAGCTGGTGAAGATTATCTTGCCGCAAATAAGGTTAAAGAAGGCGTAATAATACTGCCAAGTGGTCTGCAATACAAAGTTTTAAAAGCCGGTGAAGGTGAATCTCCAGCTGACAATGATGTAGTTAAAGTTCATTATACCGGCACATTGATTGACGGAACCGTTTTCGATTCATCACGCGAACGAGGCGAGCCTATTGAGTTTCCGGTTAACGGTGTTATCGCAGGATGGACAGAAGCGCTGAAACTTATGAAACCAGGCGCGCAGTATATGTTGTACATCCCTGCTAACCTGGCTTATGGGGATAAAAAAACAGGCCCAATTCCTGAAGGTTCAACTTTGGTTTTTGATGTGGAACTTCTATCCTTCGAAAAGAAAGAAAATAAATAAGCTCTGCGCTGTTCAAAATATCAGTATAGCATAATAAATCCCGGAGTTGTTCTGTGAACGGCTCCGGGATTTTTTTCTATGATTTAGATCTGTTTTTTCTTTGGCTCCTGTAGTTTGTATATGGAGATTTAAATTTTGATAGCATTTCTGACATCTCCCTTTTATAGCATTACTCTTAATAGGTTCATTACTAGGTTATTACACCTTATTTCTATTTCCTACTCACTATTCATGCTTCGGCTGGCTTCGGCTCCGCTCAGCCGCCGTCGCCCAGCGCATCGCTTTTCACTATTCACTATTCAATGTCGTTTAGTTAAGCAAATCAATATAAATGCTTGATTTAAATGCAAATATAGTTAAAAATAGTTCTTTGAAAATTTTGTGGTGTGCAAATAGATCACTATCTTTCGGGGGTATATAGGGGGTAACCCTAATGAG
>JAURYB010000061.1 GCA_030654075.1 Bacteroidales bacterium
TATGCAAATTACTTAAAATAAAAAACCCATCCGTATCAGGGATGGGTTTTTTTATAAACAAAATACGGTTTTACTTTTTTCCGGATGAAGAACCGCCTACGCTACCCATTGCACAGCGGAATCCGATATAGTTGGTCGACATTTTTTCGTCCAGCGAACGGCGTGCTGCAGGGCTCAGATAGTAAGCCGGGTCGCGCCAGGAACCACCTTTATATACACGGGTTTTATCACTGATCAGTGATGAAACACCATATTCATACATTTTATCGCTTGTGTTGCCACCTTCGTTAGGAGCCATCCAGTCAACACCAGCCAGTGACTGATAGTCGCCGTCGAGGTAGTTGATGTTATCAGCTTTACGGTAGTTGATCCTGCCCATGGCTTCTTCTTCTGTAACGGGGCGGTATTTTATACGTCCCAGGCTATCTTTGGGAACCAGGTAACCTTGTCCGTCAGTTTGGCGAGTCTGGAAAGTATTTCCACGGAATGGAGCCATATCATTTACATCTTCGAAACTCAAAGGACGATATACATCCATAACCCATTCGGCAACGTTGCCGGCCATATTGTATAATCCATAATCGTTAGGCCAGTATGAACCAACTTCGGCAGGAATAGCGGCACCGTCATTCAGGTTGCCGGCAACACCCATATAATCTCCGCGACCCCGTTTAAAGTTAGCAACATAGCTGCCATAAAACTTGCTGTCGTCCGAACGAAGTACGGTTCCGTTCCATGGATAAATACGGCGTTCAACCACCCGTTCAAAATGTGTGTTACCAACAAGACCATAAGCTGCAAATTCCCATTCAGCTTCCGTTGGGAGCCTGTATTTGGGTAAAAGTATACCATCTTCGAGGCGTACAGCGCGTTCGCCGGTTCCATTCGGATTCAGGTCACGCTCCGGTTTATTTACCAGGCCTGTATATTGACCAGCCAGGTAAGCCTCGGTATTAAAGTTGTTTTCGTCTTTCTGTGCCGGGTCAAGATCTAAAGTGCCATGCTGAACCAGCAACATTTCATTTACCCGGTCGGTACGCCACAAACAATAGTCGTTAGCCTGCAACCAGCTCACACCTACCACTGGATAATCCCTGTAGGCAGGATGACGGAGGTACGTTTCAACCAGTGGTTCGTTATAACCGAGTTTTTCACGCCATACCAATGTATCGGGTAAAGCTTTCTTGTAGATCTGCGGATAACTTGTTCCGAATACGCGACTGATCCAGTACAGGTATTCTGTATAATCCAGGTTGGATACTTCGGTTTCGTCCATGTAAAAACTAGGAATTGTCACCCTGCGAGGGATGTTATTCCATTCATACATAGGATCATCGCTGATTCGTCCCATGGTGAAAGTTCCACCTTCGATAAATACCAGACCGGGGCCTGTTGTTTGATCCTGGTAATCTTTCACCTGGAAACCGCCGTTTTTGGGATCATTATAATTCCAACCGGTTGAGTGTGAAGGCTCTTTCCCTCCAAATTTCGAACAGGAAGCCAAAAGTGCAATTGTTGCTGCAAACAATACTTTTGCTGCTATTTTGCGATAGTTAGACATCTTTTTAATGGTTTGTTTGAATATTAACTAAAAACCAGGGCATTTTATTGCCTTGTATTGAAATTCTTTTTTCGGACATGGGAGATACCAAACGAATGATATCTCATGAGTGCCACCCGGAGGCATACCCAATTTGGACAACGTAAAGTCGAAACTATATCCAATTTTGTATGTTGGTTGCTGAAATCCCAGCATTGCTATTGCCGCGTCAGGATTTTCAAAATTGTGCCGGAGCCATAGGCCTGTAACAAAAGGATAAAAATTCAGATACATACCGCCATTCAACTGGTGGAACTTGCCTTGCTGAATATAAACCAGGTTGGGCGACAACGAAAAATCGTCGTTTTCTCTGCCGGCAAGAGCTTCTTTCAAATTAAATAATGCTCCTGCGTGAATGGTAAATCGTGTTGCCAGGCGACTGATGTTCCCTTGGTAAAAAGCCAGGTCGGGACTGGTTATATGGTGGGCGGCAGCTCCCAGATAGAATCTCTCATCATAACCTATTACAAGTCCGGTTGAAAAATCAACATCCCCTACGTTGAGTTTGGCCGGTTGCGCTTCGGAACCTGAAATGATTTCACCTGTGCTGGGAACAATCATATCTTCAAAAATAAGGTTATCCCAGTTTAGCCTGATTTGATAATACCCTGCCTGTAAAGCTGCATTCATCCTGAGTTTCTGCGTTAACCGCAAATGATAAGCGTATACTATATTTCCGGATAGAGACGCTAAAGGACCTGTCATGTCGGAAGTAGCAATTACTGCCATTCCACCTGAAAGAGATTTAGCATACATGTCGGCAGCGGCATTATAGGTTACATAATTGCCACCCAATGCAGGGTACTGATTGCGATAGTTTAGCGCTATACGGGGACAAATTACATTCCCGGCCAGGGCAGGATTGAGATAAACGGGATTGGCGTAGAATTGTGAAAATACAGCATCCTGTCCTGAAACAATTGTAACAGAGAATAGAAATCCTATTAATAATATAGCTGCTGCTTTCGTACGCATAGATTTATGAGGACAATATTACGAAATAATTCACTAATCCGGCAGGTTTTTGCAAAATATCTCGACAACCGCAATAATGAAATGTTTTTCCCGTTTTATTTAATAGCTGGCAATTGAAAGTAAAATTACTTTTTTTTTACGATTCGTTAAACCATCGGTTTCAAATCGAAATACTTCTGTTTTTGTTATAGTACTGATAAATTGTTGAAAACCATTACGTTGTTGATCCGGAAGAATATAATTCTGAATCTGTGGCTGTTAGCGTTACTGTTACCTATGGTATCGCGCGCGCAGTCTCAGTCTCTGAGCCGTATAATTTCATGGAGTAAGCCGTCAGCTTATACTATTGGGGATACAATATTTGAAAATATTTCATTTGAAGGTGCTTTGTACTCCGGAATAAAAGTTTTGCCGATTTGGGACGAAACATTTTTTATAGATACAAATTCTGATAGTATATCAATAGATAATTGCATATTTATACCGCTTTCAGATGAGGAGCAGGTTCTCATGCAGGAATTTGAAAATCAAGTTACTACCGAACTTTCGTACACTTCAAAAACGGTTATTAGTCAAAAGCAAAATGGTGTTCACATTGAGATATTACCATTTATAAGAGATAAAGCTACAAACCAGGTAATGAAATTATATTCCTTCCGGATTCAGTTGGTAGAGCAAAATGTGTCGTTGAAAAGTTCAGTACAAAGTTACGTTTCAAATTCTGTTCTTTCGCAGGGAAATTGGTATAAACTTGGAGTTATCCGGACTGGAATACACCAGGTAGGATACAATGACCTGGTGGCAATGGGAATTAATCTGGCAACGCTTAACCCCGCAAAGATCGGTATTTACAGCAGGGGAGGAATAATGCTCCCCGAAGCCAATTCCGCAGCCCGTGCCGATGATCTTCCCGAAAATGCAATTGAAGTTACCGGGCAAAGTGATGGCTCGTTCGACAAAACTGATCAGATCCTTTTTTATGGACAGGGGCCGGTTACGTGGCAATTCAGCAATACAGGAAAATTGTGGGAACATACTTCACATCTGTATGCCGACACTGTTTGCTATTTCCTTACTACTGACCGGGGTTCCGGGAAACGGATTTCGCTGAAAGAAAGCCTTGAAGCTACAGAAACCGATATTGTTGATTCTTATGATTACTATACTTTTTATGAAGAAAATAATCTGAACCTGATAAAATCGGGTCGGCAATGGTTTGCTCAGATTTTCGATATTATCACTGAACGGTCTTTCCCGTTTGAGTTGCCTTCTTTGGCTAGTGATGGCGAAGTGAAAGTCCGTTCAGTTACTGCCGCAAGTTCAACACTAACCAGTACCTTTGAGTTTCGTATAGGCTCACAGTCGTGGGGCGCAATCCATTCACCCATATCAACCTATAAAGACAGCCCTGTTGCTACGGGATCAATTACATATAAATCATTTCAGTCGGTTACGCTGCCGCTTAAAATTGAGGTCCGTTACAATAAAACAACCACCTCAGCAGTAGGATACCTCGATTTAATGGATGTTAATGCCAGATGCAAACTAAGATTCACTGGTGGCCAACTTGATTTTCGTGACATCCGTTCTTCGGGTGCCGGGCACATTGCAAAATTTCGTGTTGGTGAAGCAGCCGGTAAGGCCAGATTATGGGAAGTGACTGATCTGTTAAAGGTTGCAGCCATAAATTCAGTAAGTGATGGCAATGACCTGGTTTTCACTCTTTCATCGGATACCATCAGGCAATTTGTTGCCTTCGATGAAAATCAGTTGTTGAAACCTCATTTTACAACTAAAATTCACAATCAGGATCTGCATGCATTAACCGGTGCCGATATGATAATTCTTGCTCCGCAGGCGTTTATGCCGCAAGCCGTGCGCCTGGCGACCTTTCATTCGAATGTATCAGACCTTAATGTTCTGGTTCTTGATCCTGTTACCATTTATAACGAATTTTCCTCCGGAACTACCGATATTACTGCCATCCGGGATTTCCTGAAAATGCTGTACGATAAATCTCCTCCAGGCGGGACACCTAAATACCTGCTTCTTTTTGGTGATGCATCCTACGACTACAAAGATAAAATTTCGTCAAACACCAATTTTGTTCCTACATGGCAATCTCCCGAATCATTCAGCCCTATTAGTTCATTGGTGTCGGATGACTATTATGGAATGCTCGATAGTAACGAAGGCCTGTCGTATGCTGATCTTATCGATTTGGGAATAGGAAGGTTGCCTGTTAAAACTCCTGAAGAAGCAGAACAGGCTGTTGATAAAATTATAAACTATTCTGTGAAATCAGAGGCAAATTCGGGCGATTGGCAAAATATCATCACTTTTGTAGCCGATGATGAAGATTTAAATGAGCATATTTTCCAGGCGGAGCAAATGGCTCAGAATATTGAGAATAATTATCCTGATATTAACCTGGACAAAATTTACCTCGACTCTTACGTTCAGATTGCTACACCAGGTGGGAATCGTTATCCTGACGCAAACAAGGCTATTACACAGCGGGTCGAAAAAGGATGTCTTATCCTCAATTACACCGGTCATGGGGGCGAAACAGGCCTGGCACATGAACAAGTGGTTACTGTGAGTGAAATAAACAATTGGTCTAATTTCGATAATCTGCCTGTTTTTGTTACAGCTACATGCGAATTCAGCCGCTTTGATGACCCTGGACGCACATCCGCAGGCGAAATGGTTTTCATTAATCCCAAAGGAGGCGGAATCGGACTTTTTACAACAACCCGACCCACCTATGGAAGTCCAAACTTTGAACTGAATAAAAAATTCTATCAATACGCAATGAGTCCGTTTAATGGCATAAGGATCAGCATGGGTGATATTATCATGAACTCCAAGCGCGACAAAGGTGCCAACGAAAATGGACGGAAATATGTATTACTTGGTGATCCTGCTTTGCAAATTGACTTTCCTGCATTGAACATTATCACCAGTTCAGTTAATGGCCATGTTGCCGGTGCCGGTGCGGATACCCTGAAAGCTTATATGGAAGTCACAATCGAAGGTTTTGTTGCTGACTACCAGGGAAACCTGGTTCCCGATTTTAACGGCACAGTATTTCCATCAGTATTTGATAAGTCGTCGCAGCTTAAAACATTAGCTAACGATGGAGGAGCTGAATATTCGTTCATGCTACGCAAAAACCTGCTATATAAAGGGACGGTTAATGTGGTAGGTGGCAAGTTCAGTTTTACATTTATAGTTCCCAAAGATATTGCGTACCGGTATGATTCGGGGAAAGTCAGTTATTTTGCTACCGATGGAACCCGTGATGCTTCAGGATACTACTCAAATATTGTTGTCGGAGGTTCATCGCAGCCGGAATTCATTGATAACAATGGACCCGAAATAAATTTATACATGAATAGTGATAAGTTCCGTGATGGTGGTATCACTGATCAGAATGCAAGGTTGCTGGCAATAGTTAGTGACGAAAATGGTATAAACACAATTGGAAACGGTATTGGTCATGACATAACAGCCGTTTTGGATGGTAATACTTCTGATCCGTTTATACTTAATGATTTTTACCAATCAGATATCAATACGTTTAAAAGCGGTTACATTTGGTTTCCTTTCTCAATGCTATCACAAGGTGAACATACATTAACTGTAAAGGTTTGGGATGTTTTCAATAATTCATCTGAATCCGAAATCCATTTTGTAGTGTATTCATCCGGCGAATTTGTGATTTCAAAAACATACAATTATCCAAATCCTTTCAGTGAATATACTGAAATTGTGTTTGAGCATAACCAGCAGAACGTGGAGTTTGCCACACACGCTGAAATTTATTCCATTACCGGGCAATTAGTCAGGGTAATTGAACAAACATCTCCCCAGATTGGTTCTGTTAGCAGTCCGATACGATGGGATGGTATTAGTGATCAAGGCCGTAAAGTTCCTCCGGGAATCTATATATACAACCTAAAAGTGAGTACTTCGGGCGGGCTGTATTCGCAAACATCAGGAAAAATGATCTTTCAAAAGTAATACATTGATAATCGAGCTGGTTTTATGCTAAAAAATCTGAAAATATATACTCTTGGCCTTTTAATATTTGTAGCTCCGATTGCACTTTTTGGCCAGGGATTACAGAAAAAGGTGGTTCTTAACTGGAAAGGCGTTCAAACCATCCAGGGTATAAACGATGAGTCTTTGAAAGCCTTATGTGCTGACGGTTTGTCTAACAATGCATCAAAAAGTTATACCCCGGAATACCGTGAGAAATTCAAACTGCCGGCAAATGCTGGTAGTTGCGATATTTTAGTGACACATACTGAATGGGAATCCGTCAGCAATGAACTGATGAGTTCGTTAACCTATTCACTCCAGCCGGATGAAACTCTCTCGCCTAAAATAGAAACAGGTACCGAAAGAGGAATGGATATGGTCATGTTAACTATTGTACCTGTTGTTGTTAATCCCGAAGGTGGTATTATGCGCCTCAAATCCTTTACTATCGACATGGTATATGTTCCTTCCAGATCAAAGGAAACAACATTTAAATCAACGAATTACGCATCCCATTCTGTACTTGCCCATGGCAACTGGTATAAGATTCAGCTGAATAAAACAGGTATTTATAAAGTAACGTATTCCGAAATACAGGCTATGGGTGTTGATATGGCAGCTGTTACTCCAAACTCAATCAGGTTATTTGGAAATGGTGGCGGGCTTTTGCCGGAAGCCAATAACGCCAGCCGCTATGACGACCTTACCGAAAATGCCATCCGTGTAGTAACTGCGAACCAGGGCGTTTTTACTTCAGGAGATTATATCCTTTTTTACGGGACTGGTCCTGGCAAAATAACTTACAATAAAACTTCAAGAAAATTTGAACATACGCTTAATATCTATTCTGATTATACCTATTACTTTCTGAATTTCGATGGAGGAGTCGGTCTGAGGATTGAAGATCAGGAACAACCCTCACTCACTCCGACATATACCTGTACAAGTTTCACCGAAGGTGTCTTTTATGAAAAAGATATACTTAATGGTATTAGTTCAGGAAAAGACTGGCTTGGTGAACGCATGGATGCCGGTTCTAACATTTTTGAACTTCCTGAATTTACATTCCCAAATGTCAGCACAGGGAAGCAATCATCAATTCGTTACCGGGTAGCTGCACAGGCTACTGTTAAAACAGATTTTGCCGTTAATGTAAATGGGGTTCAGGTTGGATTGCCCTGGTGTTACCAGATAGGCATCTACGATTTTGCTATCGAAAGAATTGAAACAAAAGCCTTTTCAACATCCACGGATAAAGTAAAAGTTTCGTTCCAATATAACGGAGGCGGAAGTTCACTGGGCTACCTCGATTGGGTTGAACTTAATGTGCCCCGCGACCTGAAATTTACAGGCGGACAAATGGCTTTTGCTGATCCTTCATCAATACTGACAGGTGCTGTAACTGAATTTCAACTTCAGGCATCAACATCAAATGTTGTAGTTTGGGAAGTGACAAATCCGCTTAAAGTGAAACGTGTTGTAACAAGTCTCCAGGGTGATATCAGCAAGTTTATTTTGCATACCGATTCTCTCCGGCAATTTGTTGCATGGGATAATTCATCATTTCTAACGACAAAATATACAGAGAAAGTCGTTAACCAGGATTTACATGGAATCGCATCAACGGATATGCTTATAGTTACAAACAAGGATTTCCTGGACCAGGCTAACAGGCTGGCCGAACATCACCGTACATTTGATGGATTCAATGTAACGGTTGCAACCAACGAGCAGATTTATAACGAATTTTCTTCTGGAGCACCTGATATAGTTGCAATACGCGATTTTGCGCGATTGTTGTATGAAAAGCCTGAAGCAGGGCATAAACTCCGTTACCTGTTGCTTTTCGGAGATGGTTCGTATGATTATAAGGACCATATTCCGGCTAATACCAACCGTGTACTTACTTTCCAGACCAAACAATCTCTCAATTATGTGTATTCTTACGCCAGCGATGATTTTTATGGCTTACTCGATGCAGCAGAAGGCGATAATGCAGTTGGATTTATGGATATTGGGATAGGCCGTTTTCCTGTAAATACGTTCGATCAGGCAACCAATGCGGTTGACAAATGTTTGTTCTATGCCACCAATAGTGAAGCATCTATGGGTGATTGGCGTAATAAGCTTCTTTTTGTTGCTGACAATGGTAACTCCAACACCCATTTTAGCCAGGTTGAATACTCGATAACGCCGGTAGTCAGCAAAATTGCCCCGGTTTTTAATATAAACAAAGCCTATATCGATGCTTTTATGCAAGTTGCAACTCCTTCCGGACAGCGATGCCCCGATGTAAATAGTGTTATAAATACTAATATTGAAAACGGCGTTCTTTTAATAAATTACACTGGTCATGGAGGGGAAACAGGATGGGCTGAAGAAGGTATTCTTACCATACGTGAGATAAATGCCTGGACTAACTTTACCCATATGCCGGTATTTATGACAGCAACCTGTGAGTTCAGCAGGTATGACGATCCTGTGCGGGTTTCAGCTGGTGAACAGGTATTTCTTAATCCTGTGGGAGGTGGCATAGCTTTGTTTACTACTACCCGCCTGGCTAATTCACAAACGAATAAAGATCTCACGATTTATTTCTACGATACTCTTTTTGCAAAAAATAATGGCGAATATCCCCGTTTCGGAGATGTGATCGCATATGCTAAAAATATGATGGGAAACGGGGAAGCTTCGCTTATCCGTAATTTTGTTCTGCTTGGTGATCCGGCTTTAAAGCTGGCTTATCCTAAATATAATGTGATAACAACGGAAATAAACGGTCATGATGTTTCAAAGTACCTGGATACAATTTCAGCGATGAAGCCTGTTGAAATTAAGGGTATGGTCGCAGATGCCTCCGGAAATAAGCTAACCGGTTTTACGGGCATTATTGATGTTAAAGTTTTTGATAAACCCCGCACTCTGATGACCTTAGGAGGAATAATCAATGACTATCCCGCTCCCTATAAACTACAGGACAATTACATCTACCAGGGAAGAGCTACGGTTACCAATGGAGATTTTACAATAAAATTCATCGCCCCGAGGGATATTGATTACAGTTTTGGGCTGGGTAAAATTTCGTATTATGCCCACAATGAAAGTATCGATGCCAATGGCTATAGCCAACAGTTTGTGATAGGCGGATCAGGAAATGAAAGCGCTGATAATTTAGGCCCGCTTATTTCGTTATTTATGGATAGCCAGGATTTTGTTGAAGGAGGAATTACCGGATCTACTCCAACGTTACTCGCGCATCTGAGTGATCAGAGTGGCATTAATACGATCAGTAATGCGATTGGTCATGATATAGTTGCCACAATTGACGGTGATAATTCAACAGCAATAGTACTGAATAGTTACTACAGTGCCGACCTCGATAGCTATAGTTCGGGCCAGGTAGCGTATAAATTATCTCAGCTTACTGAAGGCATTCATACGCTTACGCTGAAAGCCTGGGATGTTTTCAATAATTCGTCTGAATCAACCATTAGTTTTACTGTGGATAAGAATTTGCAGATCAGTATTACAAATATGAATGTGTATCCTAATCCTTTCCGGGAGGAAGTTAAAGTGGATTTTGAAACAAATTTGTTTGATACTCAAATAGAAGCTTATCTCGAAATCTTTAATATTAACGGCTCCATGGTGGCTTCAACGGAAAGTAAAGTATTTCTTTCTCAAGGAAACTACGCCAGCCAGATAACCTGGAATGGTCATAATGCGTCTGGTTCAATTGTTCCTCCAGGTGTTTATCTTATCAGCGTGAGGGCTGGTGATGGCAAGTCCGAAACTGTTAAAGCCTCCAGGCTGATAAAGGTGAAATAGATAGTGAATAGTGAATAGTGAATAGTGAATAGTGAATAGTGAATAGTGAAAAGTGAATAGTGAATAGTGAAAAGTGAATAGTGAAAAGTGAATAGTGAAAAGTGAATAGTGAATAGTGAATAGTTGAGCGTGAAGCCTGGGAACATCAACCATGCAATGCTAAATATGATAGTTTTAATTCAATTCTTCTAATACTCATCGCCTTGCGGATAAAAACAACTTTCCATGCAATAACATTTTATTATCACCGTTAATGATTTGGATAATTATAATAAGTAAATTCGCGACTTTATTTTTAAATGCTTATGACACCCGGAAAACATTCATTTCTCGCATTTTTATTGCTGATAGCAGCTTCAATTACAACAATAGCACAAACAGAAAACCCCGATAATTATATTGGACAGTTTAATCCGATTACTACAGCTGTTCCATTTTTAGGCATTTCTCCTGATGCAAGGGGAGGAGCAATGGGTGATGCGGGTGTAGCTTCTGAACCCGATGCCTATTCGATGCATTACAACCCGGCAAAGTACGCATTTATTAAAAAAGATATGGGTATCGGTATTTCATACAGTCCCTGGCTTAAAGGTCTGACCAATGACATCAGCCTTGCTTACCTCAGCGCTTTCAAACGTATTGACAAGAGTTCAGCTGTAGCTTTGTCACTTCGCTACTTCAGTCTTGGTGGTATTACTTTTACTGATAACAACGGATGGGTTATAGGTGATTACAATCCCAATGAGTTTGCGGTTGATGCTGCCTACTCCCGTTTACTGACTCCAACTCTTTCGATGGCAATAGCCGGAAGGTTTATCCATTCGAACCTTACACAAGGGCAGGATGTAGGTGGGGAAGCTACCAAACCGGGAAATTCATATGCTGCTGATGTTTCTTTATTTCAACGATTTCCTATCGAATTCGATAAAATTGAAGGTAATTTTTCCTGGGGTTTAAATATCTCAAATATCGGGACAAAAATCTCGTATGATTACACAAATGATCCTAACAGAAAAGACTTTATTCCAACCAATCTGAAAATTGGGCCTTCGCTTACCCTTAATCTTGATGATTATAACCAGATGTCGTTTATGGTTGATTTTAATAAATTACTGGTTCCAACTCCAGGTACGAATGATTCTGTCTCAACTATGGTTGGTATGATCCATTCATTTTATGATGCTCCGGGCGGATTTAAAGAAGAAATGAAAGAAATCAACATCTCCGCTGGTATGGAATACTGGTATGCGCAACAGTTCGCTATCCGGGGCGGATTTTTCTATGAAAACAAGGATAAAGGAGATCGTAAATTTTTTACCATGGGAGCAGGATTCCGTTACAATATTCTGGGAATTGATTTCTCCTATCTTATCCCTCTCCAAACACAAAATCCGCTGGCGCATACATTAAGGTTTTCGCTGCTGATCAATTTTGATTCTCCATCTTTGAAATAAAGATTTCCTGATATATATAAGTAGAAAAGGTTGCCTGGTGAGGGCAACCTTTTTTTCTTAGAAGATGTCTGAATTTCATACTTTAATCCCAAATCTGTCAGTTTCTATGAATATCGAACAAGGATCAACGATTTTTGATTTAAGAATTATATTCAAATTGATGAATTCTCCTACTTCGTAAATCTTTGTTCTTAAATAATAACAATAATTAAAATTCAGACAGTCTCTTTGTCTGTTCACAGGAAATCTCAAATTACCCCGTAATTTAGGGATCAACTAACCATCCAATAAAACCACGGCATAAGCTGAAATGCCTTCTTCCCTGCCTTCAAATCCCAGTCTTTCAGTAGTAGTGGCTTTTATGGAAATCTGATCGACATTTATATTAAGCAAACCGCTCAGTGTGTTTCGCATCATTTCAATATATGGAGCAATTTTAGGAACCTGTACAGCAATGGTAGAATCTATGTTCTGAATTGTAAAACCTTTAGCAGCAACCAGGTTCCAGGTTTCAGCAAGCAGTTTTTTACTGTCTATTCCTTTGTACCGCTGATCCGTATCAGGAAAGTGCGTTCCTATATCACCCAGGGCTGCCGCGCCTAATAAAGCATCGCAAATGGCATGAATAACTAGATCCGCATCCGAATGGCCCAGCAGTCCTTTGGAGTGTGGTATTTTAATTCCGCCCAGCCATAGGTCGCGACCTTCAGCAAAACGGTGTACATCGTATCCGAATCCTATACGCATTTTTTTGAGGGTTTGGGTGTTAAGGGTTGGGGATTAGGGGTAAATTAGGAAATGTTCGATTGTTCAAAGGTTCAAGGGTTCAAGGGTTCAAGGGTTCAAAGGTTCAACACTTCGACTTGCTTCGGCGAAAGCTCAGCAACCATCGCTCAGTGTGAAAAGGTTTCAACGGGACTATTTTCTATTTTTCTATTTTCTATTTTCTTTTTTTATCTATTCGAAAAAACGCTCTTCAAAGTTAATAAGAAAAAGTTTCTTTGTAGCACGGGTAACAGCAGTATATAACCAGCGGAGGTATTCGGTATCAATCATCTCATCTTTAAGAAAGCCTTTTTCGATAAACACGGCTTCCCATTGGCCTCCCTGGGTTTTATGACAGGTCAGGGCACTGGCGTGTTTTACCTGAAGCGCGTTGAAATGCGGATTTTGCCTTATCCCTGCCATCCGTTTCCGGCGTGTGCTTTCACCCCTATAATCCGCCATTACTTCATTAAACAACCTTTGGTTATCCTGGTAATTCAAGGCTGGGCCTTCGGAATTGATGGTATCAAGCAATAACTTAACATCGAACGATGGTTCATCCGGATAGTCAACCATTCGAACAGTGGCTTCGGCAAACCTGAAACCATATAGTTCTTCTGTTTTCCGTAAACTCTGTACTTCAACTATATCGCCATTGGCAATAAAACCGGCTTTCGATTCATCGGGCAGCCAGAAATAGTTATTGCGCACAACCATGAGGTGATCGCCTGCCGCCAGCTCGTTCTCATGAAAAAGAATACGTTCCCTGATGGCCTGGTTAAACAGGTTAGCGCGTTTATTTGAACGTGTAATTACAACCGTATTTTCACGCCCGAAATCACTAAAGGCTTGTTGCATCGCATCGGGCATATCTATGCCTGTAATGCTTATAACATCGGCAAATTCATTTTCCTTTCCGAATAAAGGCAAAGGAAGACCATTTGCCGGGTAATTGATTTTTGCCCGTATAGCCGTTGCCACCGATAGAATTCCCGATTCCAGTGATTGCCGTACCACATCCGAAAGCACAAAATTATCCAGGTCAAGATAAAAGGATTGGCTGAGCAAGTCTGTATCCAGCGCAGGGCTTTGGTTTATGCCAACTGGTGGCAACTGGCAGGAATCGCCTAAAAACAACATTTTGCAATTATCGCCTGAATACACATGGCCAATAAGGTCTTCGAGCAGGTTTCGTGATTGAAACGTACCACTTTCATTTGACTGGCGGTCATCAGGAATCATCGAAGCTTCATCGACAATAAAAAGCGTTCGTGCCGATTTGTTGGGAAGTACCTGGAAGTTGACATGCCCGTCGGCATCCATAGCTGGCCTGTACAAGCGTTTATGAATAGTATAGGCCGGCATTTGCGCATACAAAGAGAGTACTTTGGCGGCTCTGCCTGTGGGTGCCAGTAAAACAGCCGAATACCCGGCTAAAGGCAAAACTTTTACCAGGGCACTTACAACGGTTGTCTTACCGGTTCCTGCGTAGCCTTCGAGTAAAAAAAGCGGGAACTGACCCTGATCGGACACGATGAATTCAGCAAGCCTTTTTATAAGGTTCTGTTGGCCGGGAGTAGGAGAGTAGGGGAATTCCCGGAAAATCCTATTGCTGAATTCTGAAGCGGTTATCAAAAAATGTTGTTTAGTAAATGTTTTGACCTGATAATAGGGATGAGTAATTAAATCAAATAATTGCCTGGTTATGTATTAAGAAAAGTAGTTTTAAATAATGTTTTAATGCCAGTCTTTAAAAGTTGGTTTTCGTAACAACTATAATTGAATCATTTCCTTTAGAACGGATATCCAATCCCAAAATTCAGAATCGTATTTTTTATACGAAAATCATCAGGACTGAACCATTTATCTGCAACAGCCGGATTATGAAACGGTATGGCTGCGTCAAGTCTGAGTATAAAGAATGAAAAATCAAATCTCAATCCAACACCCAAATCCATCGCGATCTGCTTGTAGAATGTGTTAAGTTTAAAGCTGCCATCCGGAAAATCAGCGCTCTCTTTACGGAGCCATACATTTCCAGCGTCGATAAATAAACTGCCCAGCAGGAAACTATAGATAGGGAATCGTTGTTCAATACTTGTTTGCAACATAACATCCCCGGTTTTATCATAAGCAACAGCAGAAGATGAATAACCTCCCGGTCCGAGCGCGCGTAACCTCCATCCACGCATATCGTTGGCACCACCAAGCCAGAAACTTTTTTCGAAAGGGATTGAAACTGAGTTTCCATACGGTAATGCTATACCTGCCATTAAACGGAAGGCCAGTAAATTATGATACCTCAGTTTCCAGTATCTCCGATAATCACCATCAAATCGTATATATTGGGCATATCTTACTCCAAATCGCTCATAATATCCGTTAGCTGAATCAAGTTTTTGGGTAGCATTATCTATAATACGTGGAATATTTCCTGCTGTTTCAGCATTAATCCTGAGAAAGAACTGGTTGTTAAGCTTTGTAGTGGTCATATTGCTAAAGACAAAACTATATCGGATCATCGATAGCAAATGATTGGTAAATTGTGATTTGTACTGAGGATCAGTCAGTGTGTCGAGGTGATCCTGAAAAGCTTCACTCGTAAGAATATTTACATAATTCAACTCCAGCGGTGTAAAAACATGCTTTACCCTGTCGCTTGTATTCCATTTATAAGACCATGCCGATGTAAAGACCGTTCGGTTATAATCGGTGCGGTATTCAAAACCAGCGCCTATACTTACCGCTGTACGTCCAAGTTTGGCGTTTTGCAGGTAATTTGAACGATAAGGCAGCAACACCCGGGGAAAATCAATACTGGCCTCGATACCTGCTTCACGTGTACTAAAAATGGAAAAATAACTTGTAGTAGCGGGTTGAGTGCTCAGGCTGCCCTGTAGTTCCGCACTGGCCCGGATTTTAATGGAAAAAACTTCAGCGCCTCTGAAAAGATTCTTGTTCTGGATGGATGTATTCACACCTAATCCAAAACGTCCGCCTGAGTTAGTGCCTTCAGTTCCCAGGGAAAACGTATTCAACTTATTTCTTATCAATCGTATGTTGCAGTCAAGCCATTGTTTCTCATCTGATTTTATTCCTTCAGGATTTACCATTACCATGCTCACGTTGGCAGCTCCTATAATGGGCTGGCTGATCATTTTTTTGTATGTGAGGTTTGTTTTCGCCTGGCTATAGGCATTCCCGGGCGCAAATTCAAGGCATGTCGCCAAAAATGAGGGTTTCAGAAAGCGTTCGTTATTGTGAAGGATAAAAACCGTTTTACCGCTGGTATCTGATTTATTCAGATAGTATTTGTAGGCCAGGGTGTCATAAGAATTTACCTGTGATGAGCTTTCTGAATTTGGTGTTAAAAAGATATTTCTTATAAAAAACTGTGGATGTTGTATTTCGCTTGTTGAGTCGCCGGTGCCGGGAATGCTTATCTTTATTTTCTTGATATGCATTTCAACATCAGCCGAAAGCCCGGCGTTGAGAGTGTCAGCCACGTAGTATATGTCGCTGAGCGAGAAGTTATAGTAGCTGTTATTCCGAAGTGTGGTCGCAATTCTGTCGCGTTCATCATCAAGCACATACGTATCGTAAATCATACCTTTACGAAGCTTCCCGGCGGAAGTGTCGGCCATAATAAATCCAGACATTACTGAATCCGGGACAAAATATTCAAATTTATTTACAATACGTGGAGGCCCGGAATTGATCTGGTAGGTAACAGAAGCTGTTTTTCGTTTGTAATTTATTGTTTTACTGACTGTTGAATGATAAAATCCTTTATTCTTCAGGTATTGCCCTAATTTATCAACCGTTGTAACAATAAGCAGTGTATCGAGTATAACAGGCTTTTTGCCCAATGATTTGCGCTGGAATAATTTAAATTTGCTTTCTTTCCCTGCAAAACTGCGTTCATAGAAATAAACACCTGGTCTGAAATAAGGGGCTAATCTTCCGGTCATGGCGTTTTGCTGCAGGAAACCTTCAAGTTCGTCGGTAGGCAGGTAGGAGTTGTGGTTTTTTATAGTGTTTTTTACGAGCAGGTATCCGCCACGGCGTTCAACTTTGCGTGCCGGGTGACAGGCAGCCAGTGATAACAGGATCAAAATCAATAAGGTAATATGAGTTCTTCTCTTATTCAATCGTATTTATTTTCGTTATCAGTTAATCAAGCAAAGATAACAGTATGCAGGGAATGAAAGAAATTATTTTAATCTATTAAAATAAGTTAAAAAAACTTGATTGATAGTTTGGTTGTTTCAAAAATATGATTACTTTTGCATCCTCTTAAAAAGGGAGCATAGCTCAGCTGGTTCAGAGCATCTGCCTTACAAGCAGAGGGTCCTTGGTTCGAATCCATGTGCTCCCACAAAAAATCAAAGAGTTACATTTACTTGTAACTCTTTTTTTTTGTTTATGCCACCAGAAATACTGGCATCTCTTGGGGCAGCATCAAAAGTTGGGGAGTAAGTAATTATATTGGTGATTATATAAGATTTAGTTTGTAGGATTGATTTTAGTTTTATTTACTTTCTTTTGCCTTGATGCAAAAGTAAAGTAACAAAGAACAAAGCGAAGCGTCTCATGAGCTCCTTTAAAAATAAGCAATACGTGATTAAAAAATCAAGGCTTAAAAAAAATATGTTGCGTTTCTAAGCCGGAGGTATCTGCTCGCAATACAAGGCATGAAAGATGGCACAAATCAAAGCATTTGTCGTTGCTGTGTGTTGCTACACACATGCCATTAGCACATACCTCCGTCAAGAAACACTATCCTGTTTTTCTAAAGCCGTTCCCTTCTCCGAAAATTTATTTTATCACAGCACTCATTAATTATATACTTTTGCCTCACATTCTGAAACCTGCTTTCGATGCTCTGGAATTTATATTTCATTATTCAGATTAACCGGACCTGCCTCTAGGTTCCGCTTTGTGTTGCCTGCGACCTGCGGGCCGGAAATCCATTTTATTTTTTTTACACAATACACCTCTAAAAGGTGCACATAGTTATACCTACTATTATGGCAGACCATACCTTATATATAACACCTGCTCCAATAACTTTTGAGCAGATTGAGAATATGCTTGCAAATAACAATCCCCTGGCATTATCGCAGGAATCGATTGAAAGAATTGAAAAATGCAGGAATTATCTTGATCATAAAATTGATGCCCAGGAGGATCCGATCTACGGAATTACAACAGGGTTCGGATCGCTTTGTAACCGCACCATTTCAAAAGACGACCTGTCTCAACTTCAGGTTAACCTTGTAATTTCCCATGCCTGCGGAATCGGCCAGCCGGTTGAACCCGCGATAGTCAGGCTGATGCTGATCCTTAAAGCATATGGATTGTCATTAGGTCATTCAGGTGTTCAAACAGTAACCGTTCAGAGACTTCTTGATCTTTACAATAACAATATCCTTCCTGAAGTCCGTCAGCTTGGTTCATTAGGCGCTTCCGGCGACCTGGCGCCACTAGCTCACCTGGTTCTTCCCCTGTTGGGAACAGGAAAGGTTTATTATCAGGATAAATTGCAAGCGGCAGCACCTTTAATAGATCAGCTTGGCTTTCCTGCTATTACTTTGAAATCGAAAGAAGGCCTTGCCTTACTTAACGGAACACAGTTTATGAGCGCTCATGGTGTGCTTGTATTGCTGAAAGCATTTAAACTTCTCAGGCTTGCCGATATTACCGCGGCTATTTCACTCGAAGCTTTCAACGGGAGAATAGATCCTTTCCATAGCCTGATACAGCAAATCAGGCCTCATCCGGGACAGATTGAAACAGCTCATAATATTTGTGCTATACTTCAGGGAAGTGCATTAATTAATAAACCGGGTAAGGCTGTTCAGGATCCCTATTCTTTCAGATGTATTCCACAGGTGCATGGTGCTGTGAAAGATACAGTAAAACATGCTGCCGAAGTAATTCTTCGCGAAATTAATTCGGTAACTGACAATCCTACAATTTTCCCCGATGAAGACCTGATCCTGTCAGGTGGCAATTTCCACGGCGAACCGCTGGCGTTTGTTCTCGATTTTATCGCTATCGCTCTTGCAGAACTTGGAAACATAGCTGAAAGAAGGCTTTACAGGTTAATTGCCGGCCAACGCGGCTTACCTGAATTCCTGGTGGCACATCCCGGACTTAACTCCGGTTTTATGATCCCGCAATATGCCGCTGCATCCGTAGTTAGCCAGAACAAACAACTCTGCACACCAGCTTCAGTCGACAGTATCACCTCATCCAACGAACAGGAAGACCACGTTAGTATGGGTGCCAATGCTGCCACCAAAGCATTACGGGTTATAAAAAATCTTGAAAGCATACTTGCAATCGAATTGTTAGCCGGTTGCCAGGCCCTCGAATTCAGAGGGATTGAAAACACATCACCATTCCTGCAAGCCATCATAAATGAGTACAGGCAGAAAGTCCCATACGTTCAGGACGATGTGCTTATGTATGAGCTGATAGATAATTCACTGGAATTTATTCATAACCACAATTTCTATCTTCCTGAATAAATTTGACAAAAATCGAATTTCCCCTGGACGCTGCTTCTGCCTTTCAATTTCCATTATGTCTTCCAAATGAGTATAACAGGCGCTGAAATTTACTTGTTAAGCGTATTTTTAGAGAATACTTGCCTCCATGAAAAATGACAACAGGAAGTACTAAATAAAAAAGAATAAACCATAAATGCATATCCTTATTTCTCAGTGTGCCTCAGTGTTCTTAGTGTCTCCGTGGTATTTTTTTTTGACCTTCCAAAGGCTCAAAAGTATTACCACCACAAACCTTTTGTATCTTTTTTGCGTAAAATAAAAAATTACATTGTTACAAATATTCTTTTAGAAGATTTTTTTACTAGGTTTGCTTGGTAAAATGATATTTGGATAGTTATTCAGGAGATAGCAATATACAGGTATAGATTTTCCTGATCAACATAGTAATGAAGCTGATGATACGAGTAGACAAGTAACCCCAAACCCCGGAGGGGCTAAACGCAGACGAGTTTTGGATTGGATTTTAACATCTTGAACGCATGGCATTTGAACCCTTGAACCAAAGAAAATAGAAAATAGAAAATAGTAAATAGTTCCCTTCGGCTTCGCTCAGGGTAAAAATAGAAAATAGTCCCCTTGAACCTTTGAACATTTGAACCATAACTTCTAACGATCTGAACCAATGACACTCATCATTTCCGGACAAGGGCTCACTATCGAAAATGTAGTGAATGTAGCACGCCATCATCAAAAGGTTGAGTTACATCCCGAAGCATTAAAACGGATTATTGCCTGCCGCGCCATGCTCGAACGAAAGATAGCCGCGCACGAAATTATGTATGGCGTAAATACCGGTATCGGCGAGTTTTCGGAAGTGGTACTCAATGATGAGCAGGTAAAAGATTTCCAGAAATACCTTGTATATAACCATGCCGCGGGCATTGGCGATCCTATGGCCTTGGAATATGTGCGCGGTGCCATGATGGGCCGTATTAATGTTCATGCGCACGGAAATTCAGGTTGCCGGCCTGAAATAACACAAACACTGGTTGAAATGCTGAATAAAGGCGTAACACCTTATGTTTGCCAGAAAGGTTCGGTAGGCGCCAGCGGCGACCTGGCTCCTATGTCGCAGATTGCTTTACTCATGCTGGGTGAAGGCAAAGCCTATTATAAAGGTGAGTTATTGGATGGGAAAGACGCGTTGGACCGAGCAGGGATACCTGTTCCCGGCCTTATGGCCCGCGACGGGCTGGCAACCATCAATGGCTCCAATGTACTTACAGCCATGAGCGCCATTTTCCTTGTCGATGCCAATAATTTTCTGAAACAGGCCGAAATAGCCGCGGCTATGTCGCTCGAAGCATTAAAAGCTAATATGAAACCTTATGAATCTCGAATTCATGAAGTTCGTGGTTTCGCCGGCGCCATCCGCAGTGCCGAAGCCATACGTAAGATGGTTTCCGGAGGTGATTTATCCGAAGGACATGTAAAATGCAAGGTACAGGACGCATACAGCATGCGCTCGACACCACAGGTTATAGGTGCGGCGCACGATGCGCTTAAATATGCACGTTCACAGGTTGAAATTGAGTTGAACGGTGTCGGTGATAACCCGATTTTCTTCCCGGAAGAAAACATGCAGCTTTCAGGGGCTAATTTCCAGGGATCGCCGGTATCGGTTCCTATGGATATGGCAGGAATGGTGATAACTATGGTTTGCGTATTAAGCGAGCGGCGTATGAACCGGCTTAATAATCCGGCCCTGAGCGTTGGATTACCGGCATTCCTAACCAAGGGAGCGGGAATGTTTTCAGGGCTGATGCTAAGTCAGTATACTGCTGATATGCAGATTGTAGAACAACGCATCCTTTCGGCACCCGCCAGTATTCAATCCATTCCGGCGGCAGCCGACCAGGAAGATTTTGTAAGTATGGGCATGAATACGGCCATTAAAAACTTCCAGATACTGGATAATGCGTATGGCATTCTAGGCATCGAACTTATGGCTGCGGCGCAGGCACTCGATTTCAGGGAGTATTCCTTTGGTGCAGGTGTAACAAAAGCAAAAGAAATAATCCGCAGGTATGTGGATTTCCTTGAAATTGACCGTCCTTTGCACAACGATCACAATGCTATGAAAGCTTTGGTGAAATCATGTGAAATACTGGAGGAAGTGGAGAAGGTGACCGGGAAGCTAGGGTAATAGTTAATTGTAAATCGTAATTCGTTAATCGGAATTCGTTAATCGTAATTCGTAATTTGTAGATCGTAATTCGTAAATTGTAAATCGTAATTCGTAAATCGTTAATCGGAATTCGTAAATCGCAATTCGTAAATCGTAAATCGTAATTCGTAAATCGTAATTCGTAATTCGTAAATCGGAATTCGTAAATCGTAAATCGTAATTCGTAATTCGTAAATCGTAATTCGTAAATCGGAATTCGTTAATCGGAATTCGTTAATCGTTAATCGGAATTCGTTGATCGTAATTCGTTGATCGTAATTCGTTAATCGTAAATAGAAAATAGAAAAATGGGTAATAGAAAATTGCAGGTTGAAATATACATTAGTAATATGCTATAAATCAATACACTGATTTATAGCTTAGCCACCGTGTAAAAAAGCAAAGAAAGATTGATAAATAAAATAATATTTAAATAGTTACTCCTTTCGCCTTACCCCTCACTCCTTACTCCTTACTCCTTACCCCTTATTCCTTACTCCCTAACCCCCAATCCCTAAATCCCAATCCCTAAACCCCAATCCCTCTTTAAAATAATGGACGAACAACAACAACCCAACCCAATACCAAACGATGCCGGCCCCAGTCTTGTATTGCTGAAAGTACTTTGTGTGATCACATTTATCGGAAGCGGGTTAGGACTTCTATCCTATGGAATAATAGGGATTATTCATGATTTTTTTTCAAGCAACCTGGCTCTGATACCTGATGAGCAAAACCGCGAATTAATCAGTATGATGCTTTCGGCCGGAAGGACATTCTTTTTTCTGAATGCATTATTTTATGCTATTTCCTTTGCCGGGGCATTACTTTTATGGCGTATGAAGAAAGTCGGATTCCACCTGTACACAGCGTCACAACTCATTTTATTAATACTTCCGCTGGCATTTATCAAAGGATTCCCAATGCCAGGAACAAATATCTTTATAACTATATTATTTGTTTGGGGGTACAGCGGATTTCTGAGATATATGAAATAAGATAATTATGGATAGAATAGGAATCAGATCATAATGAGTGTTCCTTCAAAAACATCGCGTCCTGCTCTCCTCACCTGGCTCTGCATAGGCTCTGCCAGCTTTGGAATATCATGGATTATCATGTTTCTTTTTTTAATCACTTGTTCAGTAAGAGGCAATGTTCCCGCCGGAATATTCCCGGGATTAGTGATTGAATACTTAAAGGCAGGCTACCTGTTTATAAGTGCTGAAATATTTTTAACCGTTTTTGGAATAAGCGGTGTATTTTTGATGTGGCAAATGAAAAAATCAGGCTTTTACTTATACGCCCTAATGAAGGTCTTGATTTATTTTCTGCCGGTAGTATTTATTGGAAACAATCATCTTACGTATCCAGGCCTGGCTATATCTTCAATACTTATTTTAGTGTATGGAATAATTATTACAGGCACAGTTAAAAAATAAAAAAAAAGAATAATATTGCACAGAATTAAAAAAAAATAGAAAATGTTATAGGTATTAAGAAATTATTACTTTTACAACTGCAAAGAGTTTTAGCCATGAAAAGTAGATTATGTTGGTAAAATGCTCTATAATAGAAACTTACACTTATAGTACATGTGCTTTACATATAGCTATAAGCATGTATAATTTGACAATATTTGTTAAAAAAGGCTAAAAAAGCATAAATTCCTGATGAAATAAACCATATATTTTGTGTTTTTAACGAAAAATAAACCATCAAAACCAACCAAATTAGATAACAAAAACAAAAACAGCCTATGAAGTAAAAATTAATTTCATTAAAAATAATTCAATTAAACACTAAACCAATTAAACACTAACTAACCAAATCAATTAACCTATGAGAAAACTAAGTTTTTTGCTGGTACTACTGCTGCTTACAGCTATGCAGGTATTGGCACAACGAACCATCACGGGTAAAGTTACCAGCGCCGATGACGGGAGTGGAATCCCGGGCGTTACTGTTCTTATTAAAGGAACCAGTACAGGTGTATTAACCGACCTTGACGGAAAGTACAGTATCAGCGTTCCAAAAGATGCTAACGCATTGCAATTCTCGTTCGTGGGGATGCAGAAACAGGAAGTAGCTCTTACGGCTTCCAATGTAGTGGATGTGATCTTACAAAGTGAAGCACAAAAAATCGAGGGAGTTGTTATAACTGCTCTTGGTATTTCGCGTGACAAAAAATCACTTGGATACTCCGTTCAGGATGTACAAGGCAGCGACCTGACCAAAGCAAGGGAAGCTAACGTCGTTAACGCCCTTACAGGTAAAGTTGCCGGTGTTCAGATCACCAATTCATCTGGTTCTGTTGGTGCTACATCACGTATCGTACTTCGTGGTGTTACATCACTTAGTGGTGATAACCAACCTTTATTTGTTGTTGATGGTGTTCCTATCAGTAACAGCACCTTCGGTAATTCCGATGGGTATGGTGGTACAAACCGTGGTAGTGGTATTGCCGATGTTAACCCTGATGATATCGAAAGCGTTTCCGTACTTAAAGGCCCTAATGCTGCGGCTCTTTACGGTTCACGCGCCTCGAACGGGGTTATTATCATTACAACCAAAAAAGGAAAATCACAAAAAGGTAAAGGCATTGGTGTTGCATACAGCAATACAACCATGTTTGATACTCCTCTTCGCCTTCCTGATTATCAGGATGGATACGGACAAGGTTCAAGTGGACTGTTCAGTTATGTTGATGGTGCTAACGGTGGAGTTAACGACGGAGTTGACGAAAGCTGGGGCCCGAAACTGGATGTTGGCACATTGATTCCACAATGGGATTCCCCAATTGTGGGTGGCGTTCGCCAGGCAACTCCATGGATTTCACATCCTGATAACATTAAAGACTTTTTTGATGTAGGTACAGCAATGACCAACAATATTGCTCTTGACGGCGGAAACGAAAACGCTAACTTCAGGATTTCCTATACCAATTTCAATCAAAAAGGTATGGTTCCAAATACGGATTTAAAACGTAATACCTTCGCATTGAGCGCTGGCGGACATCCTTCGAAAAACCTGACTGTTGAAGGAAATGCCAACTACATTAACTCAAGAAGCGATAACATGTCCAACTACGGATATGACGCTCAGAACGTTATGCAACAGTTTATCTGGAGCGGCCGTCAGAACAACATCCCTGATTTGGCGCAATACACTTTTACTGATGGAACCAAACGTAACTGGAACTACAACTACCATAACAACCCATATTTCACGCTCTACGAAAACACGAATAAAATGAATCGTGACCGTTTATATGGTAATACTAAGGCAACCTATAAATTCACTGATTATTTATCAGCAAAAATAGGTGTAGCTATTGATAACTGGACAAACTGGAATTCAAGCAGGATTGCATGGACAGATATTGATAATCCATTCGGTTTTTATGACGAAAACAAACAAACCTTCCGCGAAACTAATGAGGATGTCCTGATTATGTTTAACAAAAAACTAACGGAAGATATCAACCTTAGCTTGAATGCCGGGGGAAATATGATGCAGCAAACTTACCAGTCGAACGAAGTTCAGGCTCCTCAGTTAGCTGTAGCAGGTGTATATAATGTTTCTAACTCCAAAGTTGCCCAGAAAGCATACAACTATTTCAGCGAAAAAAGGATCAACAGTTTGTATTTTAACGGACAAGTTTCGTTCAAGGCTTTATACCTCGACTTCACAGGCCGTAACGACTGGTCAAGTACTTTACCTACCACCAGTAATTCCTATTTCTATCCTTCAGTTAGTTTAAGCGGTGTGGTTTCGGATATGTTGAGCACAAAACCTACATGGCTTAGCTTGGCAAAAGCACGTGTTAGCTGGGCAAAAGTTGGTAGCGATACCGGTCCTTACAATCTGAATCCTGTATTAGCTTTTGGTGAAGGCTGGAATGCAAGTACCAAATTGTTGAACCAGGCAGTTCCTAATGCGCTGCCAAACGGAGATTTAACTCCTCAGTTCACCAATTCGCTGGAATTAGGTTTAAACCTTGCTTTCTTCCAAAACAGAATTAACTTTGACTTTACCTACTACGATGGGAAAACTATTGATCAGATCATTCCGATCCCAATTTCTTACGCATCTGGATATACCTCAAAATATATCAATGCCGGCCAAGTTGACAACTCGGGTATCGAAATATCATTGGGTTTAGTTCCTATTAAGAGCGCATCCGGATTCGAATGGGATATGGATCTGAATTTTTCTAAAAACACCAATACGGTTGTATCTCTTGCCCCTGGTATCGAACAATACCAACTTGGCACTTACTGGTCCTTGCAGGTTCTT
This sequence comes from Bacteroidales bacterium, assembly GCA_030654075.1. GTDB lineage: Bacteria > Bacteroidota > Bacteroidia > Bacteroidales > UBA4417 > UBA4417. The sequence goes on from JAURYB010000061.1 coordinate 25,714, forward strand.
GCTATTCCCGGTCAGCCAATGGGTTCTTTATATGGGTATGACTTCGCAAGAGATCCTGAAGGAAATATTATTAACGAAAATGGTGTTCCTTTACAGGGTGACCTTAAAGTATTGGGTAATTCCACTCCTGACTGGATTGGTGGTATGAACAACACTTTCAGGTATAAAGGAATGGAATTCAGCTTCCTGTTAGACTTCCATAAAGGCGGCGACATTTATTCCATGACAAACTCATGGGGTCGTTACGCAGGTGTTCTTGAAGAAACAATGATAGGTAGAGAAGGTGGTGTTGTCGGACCTGGTGTTAAACTGGCTGACGACGGTGTTACTTACGTTCCTAATGATGTAGTTGTTACTGCTGAAGAATATAACCATACAGCATATTCAAATACCATGAACTACTCAAGTGTTTTTGATGCATCGTATCTGAAACTCAGGGAAATGAAATTAGGCTATACTTTCAGCCAGCTGGGCCCATTCAATAACCTGTCAATCAGCGTTATTGGCCGTAACCTCGCTCTTCTGTACAGCGTAGTTCCTCATATTGATCCTGAAACTTCTTTCAGCAACAGCAATGGAGTTCAGGGACTTGAGTTTGGCCAGTTGCCTTCAGCACGTAGCATCGGTTTCAGCCTTGGTCTTAAGTTCTAGTTTAACCTAACAAAAAACGTAAAACATGAAAAGAATAATCAATATAAAATTTCTGACGGCATTGGTAGTTTTATTTGTTGTGGCTTCTTCCTGTACAAAGGACTTTGAAACAATAAATACTGACCCGAACAACCCGTCCACTGAACTTGCAGCTCCGGATATGTTGCTGACAAACATCATTGAAAGTGCTACTGACCGTACCTATGAAATCTTCCTTGGACACGAAATGGGCAATTGCTGGGTTCAGCATATGGCCAAAGTTCAATATACCGACGAAGACCGTTACATCTACCGTCCTGACGTTATAACTAACACCTGGTCGAGCTTATATGCCTCAAGCGGAATGGATGTAGCCACTCTGTATAAAGTTGCTGTAGCCCGCGAAAATGATAACTATGCTGGTGTAGCTTTGGTTATGAAAGTTTACATTACCTCATTACTTACCGACATGTTTGGTGATGTGCCTTACACCGAAGCATGGAGAGCCGGTGTTGCTGATGGTGGTATTGTAAATCCTGTTTATGATACACAGGAATCTATCTATCGCGATATCGTTAAAAAACTTGATACCGCTAACATGCTTTTAACTGTTGACGGTAAAGAAATTGGCGGCGATATCCTTTTTGATGGCGACATCCTGAAATGGAAAAAGTTTGCTAATTCAATGCGTATGCGCCTTTTACTGCGCATGTCAGCTAAAGATGCACCTTATGTAACTGCTGAATTAACTAAAATGGTTGGTTCCCCTGCTACATACCCTGTTTTTGAAAGCAACGACGATAATGCACAGTTAATTTATTTAGGGGATTTACCAAATAACAATCCTATCAACGAAAACCGTAAAACCCGTGACGACCACAGGGTGAGCAAAACTATTATTGATAAGATGTGGACATTTAACTCCTATGTGGATTACCGCGTTGTTGTTTATGCCAACCTGACCGCCGGTGGTGATTTTGTGGGTATGCCTAATGGTTTGACTTCCTCAAAAGCTCTGGCTTATTTAGGTAACGGATTGACCGAAACTTCAAAACTGGGTAGTTACTTTACTGCAGCTGAGGCTCCGGGAGTATTAATGAGTTATACCGAACTTCAGTTTATACTTGCCGAAGGAGTAGAAAGTGGTTTTATTACCGGGGCTCCTAAAACAGCTCAGGAATATTATGAAGAAGGTATCTATGGCTCCTATAATCAATATGCTGAAGATATAACCTATTATAGTATAGGTTATGGTTTTGCTCCGGATGGCACAACAATCGATGAACTTGCGGCAGATTATATTGCTACGGATGGCGCATGGGATTCGGAAAATCCATTGAAGCAAATTGCAACCGAAAAATGGTTAGCCATGTTCGAGCAAGGCCTTCAGAGCAGATTCGAATGGGTACGTACCGGTTACCCTGTATTGGTGGCTGGTGAAGATGCTGCTAACGGTGGTGTCGTTCCTGTAAGATTTCCTTATCCTACTGTTGAGTACGCAACAAACCCAACTAATGTAAAAGCTGCGGCTGCTATTCAGGGTACAGATGATTTGAACACCAGAATATGGTGGGCCAAGTAAATAGAATTAAGAACCTAAAAAAATAACATAGTATGAAAATAAATAGAATCATTTTTAATGTTTTCCTGCCATTGATTGCTTTGGGCTTAATCCTTGGCGCTTGTCAGAAAAACGAAGATCTCCTCACGGCGGATGCCAAGACAGGAGGATTGGTGAATCCTTCAGGGATCATACCTTATAAACTTGGAGTAACACCTACCTTTAACATCGATGTTGTTGTACCTAAAGGTCCTGCTATTAAAACCTTGCGTGTTAGTTATTATTACATGAGAGGTGTTGATACTACTCAATCGAACACCTTAAGTTTCGATATTGATGTAGCCGGAGCTAATGCCACAGCCGATGTTACAAAGTTGATTCCTTACACATGGGCTACATTACGCGAAGGAATTGTTTTACCTACAGCTCCTCAGATTCCAGCTACTGATCTCGATCCAACTATTGCCGGCTTTATTGGCGACTACTGGATGTTTTCGTATACCAGTATTATGGATGACGGACGTGAGGTTATTAACAAACAAACAACTAAAGTGTCTGTTGCCAATTTCTTTGCAGGAACTTATGATGTAAAACTTCTTTATTTCCACCCAACAGCTGGAGGTTCCTACCCCGATGAGCCTTATGGCGGCATCAGATATACGAAGAAAGATTTAGTTCCTGCTTCTCCTTTTATGTGTTATACCTGGTTTGGTGTTTGGGAAACTAATTACACAAACATTAACATAGATGCAGCTAATAAGGTAACAATTACTTTCAACAGAGCTGACGCTATATCAGGAGATCCTAATAATGCAGCAAATGTAAATTCGTATGACCCTGCAACAGGTGTTATTCAGATTTATTACTATTATCCGGGAGCTGGCGGAAACAGAATTTTCTGGGAGACATTCACTCCAAAATAATAACAGCTAATATTTTATTTCTCAAAAGGCTACCCTGGTTTCAGGGTAGCCTTTTTTGTGATTAAACATTTAGAAATCTGACAATCGGACTAATTCAGGCCATCCTTTATCCACAAGATAGCTTCCCTGACCACTACAGGCATCGACGGACCTGGCTGGCATAATTTAACCTCAAATTACGCATTGGAAGTAAAAACTTAATCCATAAACATTTTGTAAGCTATACTATACATTTTCAAATTACTCAAAAACCTCACCCCCGGCCCCTCTCCTTGAAAAAAAGAGAGGGGTGACTACACCCGGAAGTTTCTGCAAACATTCATGGCTCATTATCACATTTTTAACTTACCAAAGACCTCAACCCCGGCCCCTCTCCTTGAAAAAAAGAGAGGGGTGACTACACCCTCGATATGTTCCCATTACCGCATTAACACATTAGCACATTACCACATTAACACATTCCCTTCACTCTTCGTCACCCTGAGCGACGGCGGCTGAGCGATGGTTGTTGAGCAATGGTTGTTGAGCGAAGCCGAAACAAGCCGAAACAAGCCGAAGCCAGCCGAAGGGCACTCTTCACTCTTCACTCTTCACTCTTCACTATTCACTATTCACTCTTCACTCTTCACTCCCTCAAACCCTTTATGTAATTTTTTTTACTTTCCCGCCGAAGTTAAGCTGATGAATATCAACACTTTTATATTTTGTGAATAAAATTAA
>JAURYB010000069.1 GCA_030654075.1 Bacteroidales bacterium
GATGATGTTTCTGTTTTTTTAGCCGCATGGGGAAGGATTTCAATTTCATTCACGGAGTCCACGCCAAAAAACTTTACTAAGGCTGATTCTACTTGGTCAACATTGCGGACGCTATCTGCGTTAATCCAACCGCGTTTAATCATTTCCGTAACTGGCAATCCGCCAAAAAGATGTGCCCTTGTAGTCCGCCCAGGATCGGGGCGCGACACAAGCCTAGCTTTTGCAAGGTCGAAGTTTGTTTGGAGATCAAGAAACCTCTCGGCAGGAATATCGAAAATCTCGCTAAACAATATGGACATTCCAGCATCAACAGGTTTTTTGCCAGCGATTATTTTATTAATTCCAGTTTCATCCACACCTAGAATGACAGCTAACACGCGTTGCGTCCATCCGCGCTCAGACAACAAGCATTCAATCAATTGCCCTGGGGTTTTAAAATTATCAGTATTCATGCTTGGCACTCTACCACACACAAAAATTGTCGTCAACACCTAATTTGCGCAATTTAGCAAACTGAACTTTATGCTTGACTGGATACGCACACGTGCTATACTGTAATCACAGTGAAGCAATTGCAGGGTCGCGGAGGCAATTATGAACAAACTCAATACAGCAAAACGCGCGCAGATAATCGGTATGCTGGTTGAAGGCAATAGTATGCGTGCTACCTCTCGCATGGCTGACTGCTCCATCAATACCGTTACTAAGCTGCTTGTTGATGTTGGAACGGCTTGCTCTCAGTACCAGCATGAAACTCTGCGCAACTTGCCTTGCAAGCATATCCAATGTGATGAGATATGGAGTTTTTGTTATTCAAAGGAAAAGAACGTACCGGAAGAACGCAAAGGGGAATTTGGAATAGGTGATGTTTATACATGGACGGCTATTTGTTCAGACACCAAGATTGTACCGTCTTTCCTGGTTGGTAATCGTACCGCTGAATATGCAAACGCATTTGCTCTTGATCTGGCAAGCCGTCTATCTCATCGGGTACAATTAACAACTGATGGGCTTAAAATGTATCTGGACGCTGTAGAGGGTGCTTTTGGCGCTGACATAGACTATGCCATGCTTATAAAAAAATACGGATCGTCTGAGGCCACAAATGATGAACGTCGTTATAGTCCAGCCGTATGTACTGGCACAGAGATTAAACCGATCAGTGGCAACCCTGATATGGATAAAGCATCAACAAGCTACGTTGAGCGGCAAAATCTCACCATGCGTATGTCAATGCGTCGGTTCACCAGATTAACAAATGGTTTCAGCAAGAAAATAGAAAACCTTGAACATGCTGTTGCACTTCATTTCATGCATTATAACTTTGCTAGGGTTCATAAAACATTGAGAGTAACACCAGCAATGGAGGTGGGAGTTTCAAATCATGTTTGGACGTTGGAAGAAATTGTAAACCTGTTAATCTGATGTTTCTCTAAAAGCATGTAGTAATAGATTACTAATTACTATTCCAATTATTGTTATCTGCAATAAGGTGTTGCAAAATAATATAATCATTAGATCAAAAACTAATGGGTGGATGTTTTTGCCAAGATTTAATATTGATATGATAAATGTCATAAACAGATGAATTATTGCTATAAAAAATACTATTAATAATTCTTCCATATGTTTTCTGTTTTTATATGTTTTGAAATGAAGTTTGTCTCCCAGAGCTATAACTACCGTAATTATTGTTGCTAGAAAACCAAGCATAGAAAAGCTATACGTAGATAATAACAAACTAAGATCTTTATTATAGTTTGTAAGCCCTAACCTTGTACCACTAATATGCCAGAAACACTTATAAAGAAGGTAAATAATTGGCCCAGGAAGCAGGCTCACTAAAATCAGCAAAATCCTTAACTGTATCGTTGCTGAATTCTTTTGCATTGTTAAACTCCACTATCTTTTCAGTTAAAGTCGAGTTGTTTTTAGATTTGTCAGCCATTTCGATATATATTTTAGAGTCTTCTCTCGCATTAATAGAATCTGACACTCCGCCACTGCAAGCAATATAATAGTCTTCCAAAGCTTCTTCTTGTGACTCTTTTGCTCTTACCACGTATTTCAATAATCCAGCATCGTTTATTTTTGCGTTAAAACCCGAAAAAGACTGCTTGATAGATTTCCGTCTCTTAGGTCGGATTTCAATTACAAATGAATCAATATCCTCTACCTTAAAGCCCAAAAAACCTTTTATATGGTCAAATAAATTATTACCTTCACCTACTTGTACAATTGTTTTACCTATAAAAGGCAAACTTAACACCTCCGCTTTTGAAGATTGGTGCATTAAAGCAAAGGACTTAAACTCATAATTAGTTATATTAATACTTTCTATAACAGAATTAACAAAATAAGTAAAGCTTTTATTGCGTGGACCTTGTATTGTAGACGCAATACCATAGTAATTATCACCAAAATATATGTATGATGCAAAACCTAGTTTATCATTACTCCCAAGCTTGCTGTATATCTCGTCAACATCTATAGTAGATGTGTCTATCTTCTTTATTATTTCATGGCTCTTAGTCATTACAAATAGAAATATATTTATTGATACACTAAATAAATACATCCGCTCATCTGTTAAAGATATAAAACTATTTTTATATTTTGGGTTGGTAACTTTACAAAAAGATTTGAAAAAGGGGAGAAGGTAGATTCAAATTGCAAGTGCACCATTGCACGCTTCATTGAAAACTTCATGAGGTGTCCGGTATCCGAGACATTTTCTCGGTCGGTGGTTGAGTTTAGCGACGGTTTTTGCCAGCTTCGCGTCTGAAACTCGTCTGA
>JAURYB010000088.1 GCA_030654075.1 Bacteroidales bacterium
CGGGATTTTTATTTTTGAATTTCAATTTTTGAATTTCCGGATATCAATTTCCGTTGGCTTAAGCCAACGGAAAGAGTAAATGAGTCATTCGAGACAATTCATAATAAAAAACACCCGTAAATTAATCATTTAGCCAATTGAAGTCCCGTATGGACGGTATAAATCAAGCAGTTAAACCTAATTTTAATATTTTCTCCGGACAACAGTGATTTCATTTATGTTATCAAGAATTACTATTGTCAAATTTCATTTACGGGATTTTTATTTTTGAATTTCAATTTTTGAATTTCCGGATATCAATTTCCGTTGGCTTAAGCCAACGGAAAGAGTAAATGATCCATTCGAGGCAAGTCAGAATAAAAAGCAACCCGTAATTTAATTACCAAGCCTACGCAGCCAGAAAATTAGCTTCTCAACTGAATTTAATAGTTAGAATCATTTCACTCCTGTGCTTATGATTGTAAATAAACGCAATTCGTTTTTCATCGCGGATTTTTCTTACAGATTCGCCATCCAATGTAATCAAACTGATTTTTTTTACTCCGGGTCCTTCGAAAACTATTTCACCGGCCAGGTCACGATCGCCATAAAGGGTAATTTCTATTTGGTTTTCTGATTCAACGATTCCGAGAATATCAGAAGTGCTGTGCAGAATCTTTAATCCGTTTATCACTTCCAGGCAAACCGGGGTGAGTGTTGCATACAAAGCAGGCCACAGCATTTCATCCTGAAAGTAAGGAATGGTGATTGATTCTCCGTTTTCGGGATGTGTATAGGTGATTTTGCCGGTTTGTTCTTCGTTATAATAATTTGCAACAAAAAGTACTGCTTCATTTTTGCTGGTAAAACGTTCGCGAACGGCAATATTTTCATTGTTGGTTGAAGCCTGCCTGAGTTTAGCATCTGAAGTATTCAGAAGGGCTTCATACACAGGTTTTTGACCTTCGGTATCGAAGCCAATCCATGTCCCAAGATGCGTAAGTGAACCATTGCCAAGTACTTTTGTAAAACCACAGGCTGTCCCGCGCAAAGTACGTGCAATAATTTCGGCGCCTGCCAGTGATTGTTCCGAATAAACAATAAGCGGATTAGCGCACTTGATATCCTGAAGATCAAATATATCGATCAATGGAGAATCAATGATTTCTTTTCCTGAAGGATGAACTGAAAGCGCATCGCGGATGATGGTACAAGGTTTTTGCGACATTTCGCGATCGGGGAGGTAGGGAAAAATTACCAGGTTACCACCTGATTTGGTATAATCAACAATGGTTTGCTGGTCTGAAGCATTCATTTCGTCCGTACTGAAAGCCCAAACCTGCTTATAGTTTTTCATTGCTTCAGCTGAAGATTTTGTGAGATCCATCATATCGTAATCAATATTGAGGATCTGCAGTACTTTCAGTAAACCATCAAAATAAGCAGGCCTGCGGATGGCTGATGCAGTGAACATAAGTTCACAGGCTCCGTCAACAGGTCGTTCCAACTCTGAAGCGTAGTAAGGCGGATAAAAAAGGACGCAAACCTCTGCTTTACGCTTTGAATCAACGATAAGGCTTTCGGAAGTTTTAATGATTTTATTCATGCGTTGTACCAACGGGAATGCACTGGTGCGTTCTCCTTCCGGAGTAAGAGGATTGAACCAGTAAAAGGTTGAGCCTGAATAACCGGTGTGCCTGGTATTTCGTCCCTGCGAAAACATATAGTAATTCCAGCCGGTAAGGCCGTTGGCAACGCTGGCTTTGTAGAAAAGCTCCATTTCACGCGGATTTGTTACCACATGATATTCGCGTGAGCCACTCTGGAATTCGGCGGCAAACAGCGGCTTGTTGCCTTGCATGGCATAGGTAATATCGTTAATGATACGATCGTCGTGCATATTGCGGTACGACAGGAATTCAGGTATATGATCTACACCAAAGATAATTTCACTCTTATCAAGAAAAAGATCCTCATACATCGTAATATTGACAGGAAATTCGTACCCGCTGCCATAAATCCAGCCCGGAAGATTGTGATACAAAGGAACCGTAACACCTCTTTCGCGTGCCATTGCGGTAAGCATTCTCAGGTAGTCACCATAATATTTTCGCCAGAAATTGTGCCATTCATGATCGCGGCCTCGATCTTGTTTTGAGGCATATGGAAGCCGCCCGTCGGGAGGAAGCTCAACATCCGAAAAGTCAGAGTAATCTGTTCCCCACAGGTTGTTTAGTTCCTTAATGCTGGTAAACTTCTTCTTTACATATAAAATGAAGCGATCTTTTACAGCGTCGCAATAGTCAGCCTGGTGAGCCAGCCACGAGAAAACACCGATCTCATTACAGATCTGCATCATAATTATCGGTCCGCCATTTGATAATTGGCGTTCGCTGATAAATGGCATGATCTGATCGTACCAGAGAGTTACCTTTTCCAGGTATTTCTGGTTGAAAAGGCTTACTCCGTCACTGGCAACAATGCCGCCTTTGCTGTTACGCATTTTTATTTCGTCGCTATATTGGTCCATAAACCAATCCGGCAAACCAGCCCCGCGATATTCGGCAAGGATAAATGGTCCCGGTTTTACGATGCAATGCAATCCTCTCGCATGGCAAAGTTCAATCCAGCCTTTCAGGTCATGTTCAGGAGTAGAAGTACCATCAAAATCAAAAACACCCTCCACTTTTTCATGAAATGCCCAGGGAACATATGTACTAACAGTGGTCAAACCCGCTTCTACGGCAGCATCCAGGTGCTTATCCCATAGCTCGCGCTTAACACGGAAATAATGGATTTCTCCCGAATTGAGAAACACCTTTTTGTCGTTGAGGTAGAAATTATTTTCTTTGATGGTGAAGGTCATTGTATCAAGTTTATTTAAGTATTCTATTAAGAGTTTTTTGTTTCTGGTTTCAAGTTTCAAGTTCCGAGTTCCAGGTTCATGGTTTATGGCCCAGCACTTGGCACCCGGCACCCTGCACTTTTTTAAACAATTGTTTCTGGTGCACTTTTTCCCTTTTCCCTTTCTGCATTCCTGAGTTTGAGCAGGTCTTTGATTTCGTGCGAACGTTTTTCTGTAAGCGAATATTTCAGGATAAAGAAAATAGAAAGCAAACTCAGCAAGAATGGCAAACCTATTTCAACTACCCGCATCATCAGCAGTGTATAAGGCGTCTGCTGTGTTAAAGGCATAATCTCACTTTCGATGGTACCAAGATCTTTATCGAGTGAAGCCAGGGATGAAGATGTTTCAATGTCTGCAATACGGGCTCTCACCCCTGTGATCTCCTTCATGATAAGATCATAGTGCTTATCTGTTTCTTCTTTTTTAACCAATTTAGGCACAAGCGATTTGGATTCGAGGTGCGATATAAGCTCAAACGAAGTCATCTTTGCTTTTTCAAAATTTGTCTGGAGTGTGAGTGAAACTGCATCTTTAGCAAGTATTTTTACAACAGAATCCGTTGGTGCAGATCCAAGTTTGTCCAAACGTGACTGAATACCTTCCAACCCTGTAACCGTTGACTTTGTTACAGCTAATGTATTCAATAATGCCGATTTCCTGTCGCCCTGGTATTGGGCAATATTCTGATTGGCTTCGTTATCCTTTTTTAAAGACTCTTTTTCAAGGAATTTCACATAAATTACTGATTCATCAAGTGCATCTTTCACCTGCTTTTCAGTGGTTTTGAGCAGGTTGGCGGTCGAGCCTTTAAAGCCTTCCTTACCTTTCCAGGTTTGAACATTACTTCTGAGTTCCCTGATATTTCCCTGCAAACTATCTACTTTAGTAACCTGAGCTTCATCGAACATAGTAAATACTATTAATATACCGGTCACAAAACTAGCCAGAGCGGTTCCCATTTTTATAAACCACCAGAAAATAGCATAGTAACTTCCTTCAGAGCGTTTACCTGTTTTCAATTCTTCCTCATCGCATATATCACCTACCATTGATGAACCCAATGTGAAAAAAAATAACATACCTATTGACAGCAGAATGGTTGGAATTATCATTAAATAAGGGTGGTTCGGGTTGTAACAAACAATTTTTGAGAGTTGAGCAGCACTCATCAGTACCATGGCGATGATAAGCGTACTCCGTTTTCCCAATTTAGGGCTGATCCAGTTAAGCGGAAACACGGCCAGTACACCCGTGATTGCCCATACCATCCCGTTAATTCCAAGCATTGTGGCACCTGCAGCTTTATCGCCACCAAATACATAAAAAATAGGAATATACATTCCGAGCAACTGCACGAAATTAAAGCCCATAGCTAATGTGAAAACCGTTAGTGTTAACTTGACAAAGTTCCGGTTTGAAACAACCATTTTCATATCTGTCCAGAATGGTGTTTTTTTCTGCTTGGCAGCTTTTTGGAATCCGGGTTCCTTTAATTTAAAAAACCACCAGAACGAAAGCGGAATAAGAATTGCTGCAATCATCAGTGAAACATAGCGCATTCCATCAGCTTCGTTGCCTCCTGTACCTTTGAAAACTTCCATGCTGGCAATGGCCAAAAGCCAAGGTGTGCCCATGGCAAAAAGGTTACCAACAAAGCTTTTAGCACTGAACAGGCGGGTACGCGCGTGGTAATCAGTTGTCATTTCCATGCCTAATGCTCCGTGGGGAATCTCGAAAATATTTACTGCCGTAAAAAAGAGCATTAGTGAAATCATTATATAAACCAGCTGAAAAGCGTGGTAACTCGACTCGGAGGGGAACCATGTTTGCACCATTTCGCCTTTTGGAATCCACCACATGATCACAAAAGTTACAGCAACCAAAATTCCGCCAACAAGAAGAAATGGACGGCGACGCCCCCAACGAGTGCGCGTATTATCCGAAAGATGACCAATAATTGGATCCGAGAGAGCATCCCACAAACGGGGAACAATCATTATAGCTCCCAGCCAGAAGGCACTCAATCCCAGGCTTATATTGCCCATCAATCCAACCAGAATACCGGCTATATTAAAGAGCGCGATTGGAATAATGCCACCAGCGCCATAAGCTGCTAATTGAGTAAAGGGGATTTTGTCCTCTGCATTTGTACTTCTGTCCACCGAAATTTCTTCTTCCATCTTAAATTTATTAATTGGATTTAGTAATAAATAATCACTTCTGCAGGAATCTGCTTCACCGTAATTTCTTTTGAATTAAAAGTTTTTATGTCTGTTCCGTTTACAGTCACTTTTACTGGAAGCTTTGATGCATTGAAATTCCTGATATTGATGCCATTAGCCGGGAGTTTTACATCGCCTTTAATTACGAAACGATAGTTACTGCTTTCTTTTTTAATGGAATAGGAAATCTCACCGTAATAGGTGGGGAGATTTTCGACCGACATTCCGTTTGGTGCATCAATCCAGTCCTGGTAAAGTGCTGCGGTTAAAACCAGCGACTGATCAAACTCATTTTCATATACAAACATGGAACGGATGGCATTGATAAAATCGCTTCCGCACCAGGTGTGTGGCATATCGCCGATATAACCGGGAAAACGGTTATCCTTCCAAACCACTTCAGCCCAGTGATTCCATCCCTGAGGCCGTTGGTCGTTCAGGAAAAAATCAATCAATTCGTGGGCTCTTTCAGGTTGATCCAGGCTGATGAAAGAGCCAATCAGGCGGTTTTCGTAAGGAGTATAATTTACCCAATCCAATTTGCCGTCCCTGCGGTTTTTGAAAAATTCATAATATTTGTCAAAGGTATTGTAAACCTGCGGCTTAGGAAGGTTTAGCAATTCGTTGCAAGGCGTTAATGCGATGGTGGTTGATGTAGCATCAAAATCGCCAAGTTCAACACAACCGGGAATGTAATCGATTTTCCTTAGCTTCATCACGAGATTTAATGAATTGTAGAGGTTTACGGTAAACGTATCCCGAACCTTTTTTATCTTTTCATAATTCTCTGTTTCTCCCAATATTTTCTGAATCTCGGTGGCATCTTTCAGGCCTTTCATGGTAAAGAAATCATCCCAATACGAATGCATGGGTTTGGCAGAATATCCTTCGTGGCTGATGGATTCAGGCACCAGACCGTAAAAAGCACGCAGACTATCGTTCCCGTTTTTAAATTTATCAGTTGATCGCTCAGCGACAAGCTTTTCAATATATTCAACTGCTTTTAAAATATTACTGTTTTTTGATCTCAGGAAAGTGGTATCGTGGGTAAAGTTAAAGTATTCGCGGAGCAGGTAAATCATCTGCCCGTGGCTGTCGTTTTCAGGAACCGGATCGGGTCCACGGTGATCGACAACACATGGAACTTTTCCATTTTCGTATTGATGAGAGGTGTACCAGTCAATAAAGTCTTTGACTTCCTGTACAATGCCTGATTTTAGAAGTGCGGATGAAGTCAGTGCGCCATCGCGGATCCAGCTTCTTTCGTACGAACGTGATCCGGGCTGTATGCCTGCATTATCCCGGTTTACTAAAATATATCCCAGGTTTGCTTTGTAGGTATTGATAATCCTGTCGGCTGAAGGAGGAAGATCAAATTTAATATGCTCAACTTCCGATTTCCAGAAGGCGCTTGATTTGGTAAATTCGTCAGCAGTATTGGTAATGCTGAGTTTTCCGTCGGGTGTGTTTTTGCCGTAAAACGGAACTGCCACAAACAATTCAGTTTGCTCACCCGGATTCAGGTGCAAGGTGTATTTTACGATTCCATTTGCAAAGTTGTTTTGATCAATTGCTGATTTACTTAAAGGCATTTTCCCTTTGCGAACCAGGTCCACAATATTCCCTTCATCAGAATTGCTTGCACCGAAGGAATCGTATTTCTTTTCAAAAAGAATAACTTTATCATCAACAGATATGTAATTACCAGCTTCTTCTTTAATGGATTTTATTCTTCCTGCGCCGCCGGTCATATTCAGGAATTGGTAGTAGGGATCAACCTGGTAAGGCCGGATTAACAGGTAAAAATCAAAATCTTTTGGCTGACCGGACTTATTTTTGATTGAATAGCTGATATCAAGTTTCGAAGTTTTATTTGCTTCCCCTGTGGCTGTGACCTTTGTTACCAATTCCAGGTGTTTTAACTGCCAGGTGACGGTTGGAATAAAATCAAATTCACGCTGATCTTTCAGCTTGCCAAGTGATTGAGTGGATTTAACATTGTGCCAGTTGTAAATGGAATCACCCATTTTAACCAGAGGTTCAATTGAGAAAAGCGCTTTATCTACTTCAACCATTCCTTCCTCGTTGATCATGGCTTCCTTTACATCATTATTTACACCGGTGATGGTCCAATACGAAGCTTGTTCCAGGAAGTATCTCGGGAAGTCACCAACCGGCGAGTTTTTAGCAGAGTAAATCAGGAAATCATTTTTCGAAAGTGATTCTTTAATAGTCAGGAACTTTATTTCACGTATGCCGAAGCCCTTATCTGCATTGCTTTTTATGAGATTTATCTTAATGTATTTTGCTTCAGCTTCGGGAAGCCTGATAAAACTTACATCGCCAAGGTTGTTTTGTACGGAATAGACTTTCTCCCAATTTTTACCATCATTCGATTGAAGAATATCAAAGCTCTTTGCGTGATTGTCTTTCAACCATTTGATTTGTAAACCACCGAATTCCCGTCGGGCTTTGAAATCAACAATTACATTCTGATCTGTGGCTTTGCTGCTTAACCAGTAGGTTTCTTCCTTATTATCAGCTACAAAAGAGGAAGAGTGTTTTTTTGCAGATGTTGATGCAGTTATTCCAGGTGCCGGAAATGTGGTAGTCTCCGGTTGGAGCGGTTCAAACTTAAAATTATCGAGCCAGATGGTTCCTTTGCCACCAACGAATGAGGCTATCGTAAACTCAATCCTGTCAATCCGTTTTAAATGCTGATCGCTTGTCGGACCCCATGCAAAACTGATATGTCTTTTTTTGATGGTGATCTTCTTCCATTCAGTCGGGAAATCGTAGTTGCGGTTGCTTATCCACCAAACATTGTTCCCTGTACTATCGATAAATTTGATTTCCAGATTATTAGCAGGAGATTCAGCTTTGAGGTAAAAGGTAAATTCGTAATTATCAGGAAGATCGATCGGGAAAAGTTTCTGTATTCCGCCATAACCGGTTCCATGTGTGAAATCGTAATCGAAACGGACAGCATTGCCTGTCAATCCTTTTTCGTTGGATAAATTCAGGTTTACGCCGTCGGATTTAATGAATTCCCAGCCGTTTTTATTTTCAAAATCATCGAGGGTTTTGATTTGGGCATAAATCAAAGTGGAGGCAAATACCAACAAGATCAATGCAATTGATCGTTTTACAATCAAATTCTTCATACCTGGAAATTTTTATTTTAAATATGCAAATCCAAGTTTCGTCAAACCTTTCTGAATAATCGGATCCTTCATTACATATTCCCAAACTAGTCCTGTCCTGAAATTTTCGATCATAATAAGCATCGGACCCTGGTCAATTCCGATAAAATCGTTGTTGACCCACTTTGCAGTTGGATTGAACGAATCGTAATAACCATATTTGCCCCATAATTCTTTACCATACTTTGCATTCATTGATTTTATGGTCGGCAAAACTATTTCCGGTGCAAATGGCAGGGATGACATAGGTCCGTATGGAGCAATTGTTCCATCCTCAGCAATAGTATTATCCTTTCCACTGCTTCCTCTCCCTGCATAGCCTTCAAACTTCTTATCTCCGAAATTATACTGTCCGCCAGGTCCGTCACTTGCCGTAAAACCCCAGCACAGCGAATCGTAACCAATCCAGCCTTTGGGATTTTCCTGAGCGTACTCACGCTGCACATACGTTGCACGGCGGGAATTTTCGAAATAATCAATTCCTTTTTCCTTCATGTATTTATCGGCCAGGCCCCTGAAATCAATAAATGCATGTGCAAACTGATGGCCGAAAAGTGGAGGAAAAGCCACATGCGCCATCCCGTTATACGGGGTTTCCCAACTGTAGGTCGAAAGCCATGAATCGTAGCTGCGGTTTACATCTTCCATGCCGGTTCCGGCAGCCAGGATATAAAGGAAGACTGCTTCGTTGTAGCCGCTCCAGCCATGGTTGAGTAATCCTTGTTCCGGCGACCAGGCCATGGAAATGCAATTCGGGTGTTTAGCAGTGTCCGACATTTGCATAAAACTCCAATCCATTCTTCCGAGCAACATAGCCGCTAGTTCCCTGATCTGTTTTTCATCCGCGTTATCGAGGTTGTAATAGTTACGGGCAAACAGTATACCCATCATCAGAATGCCTGTATCAATGGATGAAAGTTCGCATTTCCATTCGCGGGTTCCTGAATTCAAACGCAGGAAATGGTAATAAAATCCTTTGTAACCGGTTGCGTTTGTATCCGCACTCTGAACGGAATTGGCAAAGAAATTAAGTATATTCAGCGTTATCTCAGCAGCCTGTTTACGCGTTATCCAGTTTCGTTCAGCGCCAATAGCAAAGGAAGGAATTCCAAATCCTGTAGAAGCTATACTGGCCGGCGCCCACACTGCTGCACGGTCTTTTACAATTCCCTTATCCGCACTGTGTTCATTTAAAAAGAAAAGAAATGTTTTATGCTGAATGGAATCAAGCATTGCCACATCAACGGGTGTAACAGGGTAATTTACCTTTCCCTGGGATTTGAATACCGATTTCTGCGAATTCGCACAACCTGATGCCGTTATAAAGAGGACCAGTATAACTATTCTGCTTAACTTAATCCGGTTTTTCATTTTTATCTGACTCCTTAAAATTAGTTCTTGGTTGTATCTATGAAAACATAATATTATCTCAATCGGTATGAAGAGAAAAGGTCGGACACTTAACCGGATTAATATCAGTAACTGAAACCCAGTTTTGTAAGTCCCGCTTTTACTTCGGGAGCCGACATAAATAAGTTCCAAACCAGGCCGGTGCGGTAATTTTCGATCATTACAACTTCTGGGCCCTGGTCAATAGCTAAATAAGAGCTTGCCCACCAGTCTTCCTGTTCGTCGAAAGCGTCATGGAAACCATAATCACCCCATAAACGATCTCCAACCGTATAGTAGAAATACCGTATAGCAGCCATTGATTGTTCCGGAGTAAAAGGTAATGATGAAACAGCCGCTGTTGGAGCTATTGTTCCTTTGTCATTAGTAGGTTGAGACGCTCCATACCAATCCGGTGATGGCAGGTCGCTGGATGTAAGTCCCCAGCAGGAAGCACTATAGTTTGGATACCCTTTAGGATTGGTTTCGCAATATTTCCAATTGATAAGTGAATGATTCACATTCTGTGTCCAGTAATTAGCATAGGCATCGGACAGGTTCCTCGGATCGAGCCCAAGGAATGAATAATGGGCGAAAAACAATGGCCCGCCATAATCGTAGCCTACCGGTAAAACATAGCCATAAAAAGTATTTCCGTTTATTATACCTCCGTTACGGGCATAACCTTCGGTGTAAACTGGTTTCGTAATAGTATGTGTAGGCGAGGAGGCTGCCATAATATAGGTAATCAGCGTTTCATTATATCCACGGAGTTGGAAATTCATATCCCAGGCATAATTGGGTGACCAGTGCCAGTAAAGTACATTCTGACCGCTGTTCCTGTACCAATCCCATTCAATACCGTTATATAGCGTGTTTATCCGGGCTATCAGGCTGGCTTCGGAAGGTGTTACTGGATTAAGATATTGGCGCATAGCAATCAGACCTTGTGCCATGAAGGCTGTCTCTACCAGGTCACCACCATCATCTTTCGTACTAAAAGGAATTACGTGGCCAGTGCTGCCATCAATCCAATGCGACCAGGCACCGTGAAAACGGTCGGCGTTTTCGAGGAAAGTTATTATTTTGGTTAAGTGTGTAATTCCCTGGCTGCGCGTGATAAAGCCACGTTCCATTCCAACAATCAGAGCCATCACACCAAATCCGGAACCTCCGGATGTAACCGTATTATCCGAACCAAACCGCTCGCGTGCCATACCGCTTGTCGGATGTGCATAATCATAGAAATACTTAAAGGTCTGGCTTTGAACTGCGGTAAGTAATTCATCATCGGTCAGTATTTTGGCCGATGTAGTAAATGTATTACTGAACCCATTGAATGAAAATCCATTTGTCGCCTTTAAACTTGAAGAAATGGAGAACGAATATTTTGTGAGTTCTGCTAACTTTTCGGGCCACACCAGGGTAGCCGATTTTAAATCTGTACTGACGGATATATTAAATTTGGCAGAACCTTCAATGGTAAATTTGGTTTTAACCTGCACCGTATCAATAGGACTTGAAAACTCAACATAAAATACCGACCCTTGAACAAGGACATTTGAAACCTTTTCCGGAAGCATAAAATTTTGATTGTTAATCGTAATCTTATTCAGCGTGAAAGTAGAACTGGAAGTAATAAATTTATATTCTGCCCCGCTGAAAGTTTCCTTGTTTCTCCCTTTAAGTGCTGTTGTTACAACCAGTGTGTATTGTTGTAATTTTTCCAAATTGGCATTGTGCTTTACGATAACAGTACGATAATTATCAGCAAATGCGAAAAAAACAGCCGGAGTCATTGCATCACTATTATCTTTCAGGTAAATAGCTGTTTTTACAAGCGTTGAATCAACCGCATCCGAAAAGGTAAGAACAAAACTATTATTGATCGGAATATCCGTGGTTACTACACCATTTACCAATTGTATGTCACCAATTGAGCATCCTGTCAATTCAATTTCTCCAATAACAACCGGATCCTTTTTACATGAGATGGCAAAAAACAAAACCAAAAACAACAGATTAAATTTCGAAAAGGGATTCTTCATTATTGTGCATGTAAGGGTTAATTATGTAGGTATGCTGATTATCTGTAAGGGACGAACTTGAAAAGAAAGGAATGTGTTATCCACATTCCCTCTTTTCAAACCAAACAATCCAACCAAAAATTATTTTTTAACGCTAAACAAAGCAGTGACTTCCTCTTGCGTTATAGCTTTATTGAAGATATGCACTTCATCATATAAACTTAGATCCGAGAAATGGTCCCAATAAGCAAAGTTTGGTTTTCCGGAAGCTAATGAAAGCATGCTGCAGTCTGTCCAGTCAATAGACCCCTTTAAAACTGCTGTCTTAACAACTACACCATCAACATAAACGGTGGCTTTCGTACTGGAGGCTGTCACTGCAATATGCATCCACGTATCTGATGGGGCAATAGTTAAGAATGGATTTACCCATACTTCGGCTTTACCTGTTCCTAAATTAATTCCAAGGTTTTGTTTAAGTCCGCTGTTTTCACGTAAAAACCTAAATCCCTTATACCTGGTAGTATCGTTGTAAACAGTATATGGCCGGGCGATGGCGAAAATCCCTCCTCTGAGTGGAGTGCCGTTTAACTTGTACCAGAATGCAATACTGAACTCACTCCCCAGAAATCCGGAAGCAGTGGTAGGGTAGGTAATATAGGCATCAGTAGCCCCGGCATAAGCTTGTTCCACTTTACCTGTAGTAAAGCTAGGTATACCTACTACAGTTACAAACTTTTTACCTACAAGTTCAAAATTATCGCCGTCAAAAGGCAAATAAAATACTTCGCCTGGAAGCGGCACATAGGCAGGGATTTTCTTGAAATTAACTGTCTGAGTTGTAATTTTTCCTGCCAGGTCGGTAGCAACAACACTTAGCACATGGTCTCCATTTTCTACATTGTCATATTGAAATGCTCCACTATAACGACGGTAGTCTTTGAAACTGGTAAAAGATTGAATTTCAGTGCCATCCAACATAAGTGATATTGATTTCACCTCAATATCATCGGCAGCGACAAATTTTATTACAATAGATGTAACTGCCTCATCTACCCGGATTTTTGTACCTTCAACCGGGTAACTGATTGAAACTACCGGAGCTGCTGTATCCGGACCCGGATCAACGTATGATATTGGGTCGATACCTTTTTTACAAGCGGTGGCAAAAACCACAGAAAGTAAACCTATAAATAAATATTTAAGTATTTTCATTGTCCTACATTTTAAATTGATTAACAAAATTTACTTGGCAGCACCTAAAGCAGGAAGTATATCTACCTGGTTCTGCGGATAAGGAAGGAACTGTTTATCCGCTGTATATGTTCTGCCGTCATAACTCAACTCATCCGTTTTACCAAGCCTGACCATGTCATAAAAGCGGGTACCCCATTCCATAGCTAATTCAGCGTATTTTTCAGCCATAACCTTGTCGGTATCAACTCCGGTTATGGAAGCTAATCCAGCCCTGGTTCTTACCAGATTCACTGCGTCATCTGCAGTTCCGGCGGTTCCTGTAGCTCCCTGGGTAAGTGCCTCGGCATACATAAGTAAAATCTCAGCATACCTGATACACGTGAAGTTTTTATTTGTTCCATAAGCGGTACGGCCGGGTGTGAGCTGATCGGAAGGCAGATAATGCTTCCCGCTTACAAACATTTCGCGGGCAAAATCATTGATAATATCTCCCGATGGTGTGGTATTCGATATCCATGATGGTAGTGTAGCATATTTTGTATCAGTCTTAATTTCAGCTATTCCCCGATTAGTAAAAAGAACAGAAGTTTGTAGGCGGGTAGTTTCACCTCTGTCAAGCATAAACTTGATGTATTTCAGACTGGGTTCGAAAAATCCCCAGCCATCTCCTGATCCTGCTACTTTAGGTGTCCATCCCTGAGGTCCGAAAAATGCCATCAGATAATAGTAGTTAGTACCTGAAGCTTGTCCCAGGTCAGAGTATTGTTTCTCCAGCAGATTTTCGTTATTTAACTTGCCTTTGATTTTGAATAGATTATAATAATCCGATTCAAGAACAAACTTTCCCGAATTGATGATCTCTCCTGTAGCTGTAGCCACGTCCTGGTATTTTCCCAGTTCGAGGTTCGCAAGGGCTTTCATGGCCAAAGCCGTGTATTTTGTTACTCCGCCAGGTATATCTGTACGTTCATTTGGTCGTAAAGCAGGCAAGAAAGGAATGGCCTCATCCATCAGTACCGAGATATGTTGCATTACTTCATCTTTGTTGGATAGCGGCGTGTCAAATAATGTAGAAGGATTGGAACTTGTGGGAATATACACTGTTCCCCACACGCGGCTCAGTTGAAATAACCACCAGGCTTCCAGAACTTTTACTTCTGCTGAATATTGATTGGCAGTTGCATCAATGCTTGTACTTGCCGAAGCTTTATAAAGTTCTATCTGCTCCAACGCTGACTGGCTATCGAAAAGATGCTGGTAGTAATCCTGCCAAAGGGCATTATAGCTCCATTCGATCTTGCTGTAATTGTACATATCTGTAGCGGCAATGCCTGGCTGGTCGCCCAAGCCTCCGGCATTAACATCATCACCACGAACTGAAATAATTGGATAGTCAGCCCATTCATTGTCAACAACTGATAATTTAGAATACATACCTATTACCGTTTTAATCATATCACTGGTTTGGGTATAATCAGTTCCACCGGTATAAGTCCTGTTTTCGGGGAGTACATCCAGATTTTTACTACAACTTGCCGCAATAAACAGAGCAACAATCAGTGTAGCGAAGGGTATAATATATTGTTTGCGTTTCATATTTCCTTGTATTTTAGAATTTAACATTTAGTCCAACGGTATACACGGCAGGAACCGGGTAGGTTTGTGCGTCTATTCCATTTTCTACTTCAGGTGTAAAACCATTGTATTTGAAAAGGGTTAGAGGACGGTCAGCTGTAAGAGCTATCCTGCATACAGGAAAATTTCCACCCAGCCATTGATTGTTCTTGATTGTGTAACCAAGTTGAATATTCTGAATACGGAAGAATGAACCATCCTCAACAAAATAATCACTCATCTTCTGATTCCAGGGCCTGCGTAAACCTGAAGAGGATGGATATTGATCGGAAGTTCCATCTCCATGCCAACGATTGGTGGCCAGGTCAGCATCCATGTTCTGGTCATTCGTCCAGATTACTTCACCGCGTTTACGGTTGAGGATTTTATTACCCGTTTGTCCATACATGCTGGCCGAAAAGTCAAAATCCATGTAAGTTACTGAAAAGTTAGCTCCATAGGTAAAGGAAGGAAAATAGGACCCTAGTATTGTCCTGTCTTTATCATCAATTACACCATCACCATTGTTGTCTTTATATTTAAAGTCACCGGGAACCAATTGTGCTGTTGGATTTGCAAGATTATAGGCTACAGCGACAGGATCGGCTTGAATTTCGGCATCATTCTGATAAACGCCGTCAGTTTGCCAGCCGTAAAATGCCATTAGTGATTCTCCCAGGTATGTGCGTTGCCTGAATTCAGCTGAGCCTCCGTCAATGTATTGCTGCCCGTAAAGGTCTTTGGCTTCGTTTTTAAGAGTTGATATATTGGTTCCAACGGTGTAACTGAGTTTTTCGTTAATCTTATCGGACCAGTTGAGTGAAAGTTCTATCCCTTTATTCCGGATAGTCCCTACAGGTCTCAAAATACTTGTTCCCACACCAGGGAGAATTACAGGGATAGCCGCGTTTTTCGTATCACGGATGTAATAGTCAAAGTCGATGGATAACTTATCCTTCAGAAGGCGTGAGGTTAGTCCAATATTGGTTTCTTCGGTAACTTCCCATTTCAGTTCAGAGAAGGAATTTGTTGCCACTGTTCCTGAATATACTGTTCCAGGTGCTGTACTAGTAGCTCCCAAAGCAGTAGTTACAATTGATGTTATTCTTTGACCATCACTGGCTTGTATTTTGTCGTTGCCTAGTTGTCCCCAACTGGCACGCAATTTCAGGTAAGGGATATGCTCATTGTTTTTTAGAAATTTTTCCTCAGAAATTATCCAGCCAGCACCAATGGAAGGGAAATAACCCCATTTTTGCTGATACTTTGAGCTGCCGTCAGCACGCATAGTGGCATACAGTAAATATTTATCTGCGTAATTGTATGCCAGCCTTCCGAAATAGGATAATCCATATTGAATAAATCCATTATCCGATGCATTATTTGTTAATATGCCGGTAGTTTGACTTATATACCAGGATTGCTGCGTATTCTGATCAAAATCCTGGCCATAGCCCTTTAACTGTTGCCATTCTTCAACTTTGTAGGATGAACCTGCCATCAGGGTAATATTATGCTTATTGAATTTCTCCGTTAATGTCAGGATATTGTCCCATGTCTGGTTATTATACAACTCTGAAACTTTGGTAAGCGAGGCATTTTTGTTCTGGAAAACATCTCCGATATAGTATGCCTTGTTAACTATCCTTTGGTCAAGAGAAGTGTAATTGTTGTTGTAAGTGGTTTTAAACGTCAGCACTTTTGGAATTAAAGTGAATTCCATATAAATATTGGCAAGCAATTTTTTGATTTTCGTGCGATTCTCATTGTATTCCATGGTGGGGTATGGATTTTGGCCACTTCTGTAACCCAGGTCTGCGGCACTTGCATATGCGGTAGGCCAGGCTGCCGTATTACTCGGGTCGTAAACAGGTAAAATAGGTACTGCAAAATAGGCATCTCTCCATGTAGCACCATTGGCATTGTATTGAGTAGCGTTACTTAATATAAAGTTTCCCCCAACCATAAACCAGTTTGTTGCTTTAAAATCAACTTTTGTGCGAAGATTCATACGCTCATATTCATTTTTAGTCTTCAGGATACCTTCCTGGGAAAAATAATTGGCGCCTATTGAATATTTTGCCTTTTCGTTACCTCCGTCAAAACTTAAACTCTGGTTTTGGATTTGGGCCGGGCGTAGTATTTCGTTATACCAATCTGTATTTACATCCGGAACATTGGGGTCAATTCGGCTTCTTCCATATTTCTGCATGGCATTATTTACAAATGATATATCAGCGGCTGAACCTGATTCCAGCGCCATCGTTGTAAATTGAGCTGAATTAGCCATCTTAACAACATTTTGTGCCATCTGGTAACCGAAATACCCATCATAGGTAATCTCTGATTTTTGGTTATATGCACCCGACTTGGTTTCGATAAGTATAACTCCGTTTGCGGCCCGTGTTCCATAAATTGCAGATGCCGATGCATCCTTAAGTACAGAAATGGATGCAATATCAGCAGGATTCAGGAAGTCTATATTATTGTAAAACGCACCGTCAACAACATAAAGCGGGGCTTCGTTCTCATGTCCCGGGAAGGATCCTACTCCTCTGACACGGATGGTAGATGAACTACCTGGTTGTCCGGTAGCTACAACCTGTAAGCCGGCAACTTTGCCTTGTAAGGCATTCATTGGCTGGCTGGATGGTGTTTTGAGGAGATCCGCCGATTTGATTGTGGTGATAGATGAAGTGAGATCTTTAACTTTACTGGTGCCATAACCAACAACTACAACTTCATCTAGTGTGGTTTGTGCCAGTGATAGGCGTATATCTATTATGTTTTGAGCTCCTATTGCGACTTCGGCGCTGGTGTAACCTATAAACGAAACAACCAGCACTTTATCAGTTGGAGATACATTTAACGAATATTTTCCGTTAATGTCAGTAGACGCGCCATTAGTCGTTCCTTTAATAATTACGGAAGCTCCAGGCAGTGTTTCATTTGATAGTTGATCTCTTACAGTTCCTGTAATGGTTCGTCCCTGTCCAAATGCTGAAGTTTCCAATAAAGACAACACCAGAAGCAGCAGTAATCCTTTTGCCCAGGGAATAACCCGCTTTAGAGGTAGTGATTTTTTCATAACTTAAAGATTAATTACGATTAGGTTTGATTGATGATTCGATTTATGGTTGATTAGTTTGAATGCATATTTCAATTTTTTATTATTTCCGCAATCGATTGTTCCAGCTTTAAAAATACAAATAAAAAGCATATTTTCAGATCATGGGTGTTAAAAAGATTCATCATGATTACTACAAGCGGATGAAGCATTAATCTGTTACCTATACATTAATACATCAAGTACAGTAATTAATCCGTTAATTATTTGATGTATAATAATATATGAAATATGTACTATGAATTATATTAATATTCATTGTATGGGTTGATGTGGTGAATAACAGATAGGATCAGGGAAAATAGTATAAAATATGGTCGAAAAATAATAGTTTTAGGCGCTACCAATAAATTTGAATATAACTTTAAATGAAAAAGAGTAAAAATTAAAACAAAAGTTTCAATAACGGCACTTAATGAATTACCGGGTTAAAACTGCATAATGTATTCCACAAGGTTATGATCCGATGAAAGCGCGAGCCTTTTACGAAGCCTGTATCTGCGGATTTCGACACCCCGAATCGAAATATTAAGCAGAGGCGCTATTTCTTTGGATGAAAGATTTAGTTTCAGGTAAGCACACAACTTCAGATCACTCTGGGTAAGATCGGGAAAGGATTGTTTCAGCCGCTTGAAGAAGTTTTCGTGTGCCTGGTCGAATAATGCCTCAAACATTTCCCAATCATTGTCATTAGAGATGTTTTTGTCAATAAGCGTTGTTAACCGTTGCAGGTAGCGTGCCGGATAACGGGCCCCAAGATCTTCTTTTTGTTTTTCAAGTTCATTCTTAATTTCGATAAGAACCTCATTTTTCTTGATAATTGACAGCGTTGAATCAGCAAGCTGCATGTTTTTATGCGAAATTTCTCCCTGTAACTTCTCATTCTGAAGTTTCATGATCTCTTGCTCGGAGTGAAGTTTTTCCGCTTTCCTTTTTTCGTCTGCAATAAGATGCAGGCGGTTATGGTGTTTCGCCAGGCGTTTACGGTAAAAATACTGGCTGGCTAATATTCCTCCTATGCCTATTAAAATATACAATAACATTGCTGCAACTGAAGCATACCATGCCGGCCTAACATTGAAATTAAGACTCACAGTTGGAGTAATGGTTCCATTGGAAGCTAATGTACGCACGTTGAATTTGTACTCGCCAACAGGTAAACGGGTATATTTAGCCTCAGCGGATTCCGACCACTTGCTCCAGTCCCTGTCAATACCGTCAAGTTTAAATTGATAGAGTTTCCTTGAACACGGGTTTTTAAGTGTTGAAAATGATACTGAAATGTTGTTGTACGCATTCCGAAGTGAAACCGACCTGGAGGTAGGATCAAGCGCGAGCATATTTCCGGCAGCGTCCCTGCAAGTAATATCCCTGAAAATAAGTTTGGTTTCATTGGAACCTGATCGGGAAAGATTGTCTTTATTGAATATGGCAAATCCATTATCAAGGCAGATCAAATGCAGGTTTGCGGTAAGTGGAACTATGTTTTCGTAATTATCAACCAATGAGAGGTTATATTGGTTGAAAATAAGCCGGTATAACATCACCGGGTTGTTCGCTTTAAAATTAAAAAAAGCGGCTTCGGTTTTGGAGGCAAACCAGTAATTGTTTTCATCAACAGAAGTTACAGATACTGCCGATTCGAAACCCTGCAATTTAGTGTTAATTTCGGTATACGGAATTATTTTTTGCGTAAGGTCGTCCCAGGTAAAAAGTCTTTCTCCATTCGAAAAAACCACGCGGTTCACAATTTTAAAAACTCTTATATTCGTGTTGGACGGAAGACCATCCTTCTCATCGAAAATTTGCTTCTCGGAAACTCTGTCGAGTGATTCAGATAAACGGAGCCGGTACAAACCTTTTACGGAATGACCGATCCAAATATTTCCCAGGTGATCGACTTCAATAAACCGGGCTGGTTCCAGGAATCCCTCAACCTGGTGGCTGAAAACCCATGTATTCCCTGATTTTTTATAGATTACCAGGCTGGTATATGTACTCTGAAGCAGATACTCAACACCTTTGATTACAATCTTCTGAAGCATATACCCCCCGCTAACATTGAAGATCTGCTTCATCGTATTTTTTTCTATAA
The DNA here is from genome assembly GCA_030654075.1 of Bacteroidales bacterium. GTDB lineage: Bacteria > Bacteroidota > Bacteroidia > Bacteroidales > UBA4417 > UBA4417. Next base: position 19,762 of record JAURYB010000088.1, read on the forward strand.
CATAGGTTCCGGTGGTGTGACCACAGAATAACGTTCCATCTATAACTTTTAACTGCCAAACCTGACCCTGCGAATTTGGAAGAAATCCTTCATAAGTAAACCGGTTCCCATCCTTTGTATAGGTAAAAACACCCCGGTTGGTCCCTACATAAAGCGTATTTCCCTGAAGAGCCGCTGTGTATACGGCACCTAATGCTTCGTTCCGGCTTGGGTAAACATCCACAGGGTTGTTGAATGAAACATTGTCAATTCCATTATCGAGACCCACCCATATACTTTGGTTGTTATCATTGCAAAGTGAGAGGACCGTATTGTTCTGCAGATCATTTTCACTGTATAAATGGTTCAGAATATTACCATCAAAATCAAGAATGAATAAGCCTTTTACAATTGTGCCGAACACAATTTTGTTCCCAAAGAGTATTCCGTTGTTGATCTGAAACTCCCTGAGTAAAGGATTTACTGGAGTATTCCAGGGTCTTATTCCATCTTTGTCAAGAACAAAAGCGCCCTTCGACGATGTGCCAATCAGAAAAGATCCGTCTTTGTAAGGGAGTATCGCTTTAACTTCTGTTCCGTTCAGAAGTTTGCTTTGGTCGAATCTGACCAGCTTGTCATTAATAACTTCGTACAAATCACCTTTTACCGCGTGAACAAAGAGACGGTCCCCTGCTTTAAGCAGAAAAACTATTGATCCGGGAAGTGGAATTGGTTTTACAGTATGTTTATCATACACAAAAAGACATGAGAATCCCTGGAAATAGACCTTGTTTTGTGATTGGACGATTTTCCAGATTTCGTGATTGTGCAGATCAAAGTTTTTTAACAGTGGAACCAGTGATGTATAAACTAATCCTTTCGATGCATCTTTATTCCAGTAACCAAATTCTTCAATAGCCCCGGTATAAATCCTTTCGTCAGTGCCTACTGAAACAGAACGGGCAATTTTATGTGCCGGCATAGGAAATATCCTCCAATGCACTCCATCGTATTTCATCAAACCGTTATTGTTGGCCGCATAAACAAAGCCTTGTTTATCCATATCAACCGACCAGTTCTGGCTTCCAGCAGTATATTGGCTACGGCTGTAATGTGTTACCAGGCAGGAGGATTGCGCTACAGAAAGTGTAGGAGTAAGAAGTACTAATAGGTATGTGATTAACCGAGAAATGTTGACTTTCATTTCTTAAATAAGTAAAAGGATAATTTGTAAGCTATCGCGGATAAAATTAAACTATTTCCGATTGATTTGTATACATCTGTTTAAAAAAGGAGGAACAACAGCGTATTACTGTGATGAAGCTAGTAAAATAAGCCACAATGTTGAATGATGTGGCTTCCTATTTTATAGAAATCCCGATTTCTTATCCTTTCTTCCTTCGTAATCGCTCCTGTTCAAGTAATCCCAGTTCACGACCTGTCTGTCCGGCAATGGAGGTGTTTTCTTCGGCGCGGCGGATCAGGTACGGCAATATATTGCGAACCGGTCCATATGGAATGTATTTAGCGACATTGTAGCCTTCATTAGCCAGGTTAAAACTGATATGATCGCTCATTCCATAAAGTTGCGAAAACCATATTTTACTTTCATTCCTTGGAAGGCCTTGTTTTTCCATAAGTTCGGTGAGCAACCGATTGCTTATTTCGTTGTGCGATCCGCTGAAAACTGATATTCTGTCGAGGTGCGCCAGTGTAAAAGCAACACCGGCGTCATAATTCCGGTCAGTGGCTTCTTTATCCGGCTGTATAGGCGAAGGGTATCCTTTTTCAAAGGCGCGCAAACGCTCTTTTTCCATATAGGCTCCGCGAACAAATTTAATTCCAAGGTAATAATTTCCTTCTTCAGCTTTTCTTAAGGATTCTTTCAAAAAGTCGAGCCGGTCGGTCCGATACATTTGTAAGGTATTATAAACGATGGCTTTCTTTTTGTTGTATTTTTCCATCATTCCGGTTACAACCTCATCCACAAATGGCTGGTACCACGAGTCTTCGGCATCAATCATGATAGGGATATCGTTTTCGAAAGCTGTTTTGGAAAGTGTTTCGACACAATCCTTGAAAAACTGTATCGCGTTTGCAGTTTCCTTGTCAACAACTGCATTTTCTGATGCCAGCGTAAGCACTTCCTGTGAAGCAAAAGCAGTTGGCTTAAATACAGAGAAGGGAATATCAGGGTGTTTACCAGCGTTAACGACCGAACGGAGCGTTTCTTCCAGGGTACGTTGCATGGTATCGTGGTCTTTGCCACCTTCGACCGAATAATCGAGAATAGATTTTAATTTATAGTTACTAAGAAGCTTAACCGTTTTTTCGCATTCTTCCAGTGTTTCACCTCCAACAAAGTGTTTATACAGTGTAGGTTTTATAGCCCAGGCAATAGGAAGATGCATTTTTAAGGCAAAATAAGTGAGCGATTTGCCAACTTTAACAAGCCATGGATTAGCTATAGTACTGAAAAGAAATCGTGCCCGCGATAGATCGGAGTTGCTTTTGTAGCGAAACGCTATCTCGGTGTTATCGAATGAGAGCATGATGAATTAATTTTATGTACAAATGTATAAACCTTTTTATATGAAGATCAGATTTAATACCTAATAATTGAAATAGTTTCAGCTATTATTCATTTTTACACTTCACGAAATTATTTACCTTTGCCAAAACTTTGATAACAAGTAAATATTACTACTTATGTAAGGATCATTTAGTGTATTAGCTTTTTTCTTATCCGATAAAGTGAAAAATAAAGGAAGAGAGTCGCTTGTTTAACAAGATAAATGATGTTTTTTTTTAACTGTGAATTGTAAATTAAATTTACTACTCATCTCCAGTATTTATCTGTAAGTCAATTAGTCAAAATAAAACATACATATCGCCACCCAATCCTAATAATAATTACTACCTTTAACAACATGAACATTTCTAATTCAATATATTCTGGTGTCGTTGGTTGGTCGCGGTTGCAGGAAGTTATTCTCGAATACAAAAAGTCGGGAATTTATATCCTGGTTGACGAAAATACCAGGGAGCTTTGTTTCCCTCTACTGAAAGATACGTGTTCCGGACTCGAGGATGCCTTGGTTATTGAAATGCATAGCAACGAATCAAATAAAACAATCGCAAGCGTTGAGAAAATCTGGCAGCAACTGGTTGTTGGAAATGCCGTGCGGAATTCGTTGATGATATGCCTTGGCGGAGGATTGGTAACTGATGTCGGCGGGTTTGCCGCAGCTACTTTTAAGAGAGGAATCAATTTTATTCATATTCCCACCACTCTGCTGGCGATGGTTGATGCATCGATTGGTGGCAAAACAGGTGTAAACCTCAATTCCATTAAAAATCAAATCGGAGTTTTCGCGCTTCCCAAAGCGGTATTTATTTTTGAGGAGTTTTTGAAAACACTTCCAACGCGGCAGAAATTATCTGGTTACGCTGAAATGTTGAAGCATGCCATGATTCACAGTGATGAGCTCGTTGCGAAGTTTTTAATCCTGAATTCTCTCGAAAAGGTTTGCAACGAAGTTAATATACTGGAATCAGCTTCTGTAAAACTAGATATTGTAAATTCCGACTTCACTGAAACCGGATTACGCAAATCACTTAATTTTGGTCATACAGTTGGCCATGCTATTGAATCCTATTCGCAGAAATATGATTCCGATCCTTTGTTGCATGGTGAAGCCATTGCTATTGGCCTGATTTGTGAGAGTTTTATTTCGATGCGGATGTTCGGATTTGATAAGAATGATTTGAAACGACTCGCCAACCTGGTTAGCTGGCATTTCCCGCATTATCGTTTCAAACCCAAACCTGGCGATGAACTTCTCGCGCTAATGTGCCACGATAAAAAAAATGCCAGCAGTTCGCAACTGAATTTTTCGCTTATCCGTAAAATCGGTGAGCCTGTCTATGATAAATTTCCCGGTGAAAAACTAATTCTCGAAAGCCTCCACTTCTATATTAACCTGGAAGTTGGCTTTTTTGTGTAAATATTGCCCTATACACCTGCATTAAGCTGCAACACTCACACATTTGATTTTCCTTATTTCAAAAGCGAAAACCGTAAATATGCCTATTATTGCTAAATTTGCATTTTCAGGCTAATACTTATTGAATGCGCTGTATCAGAAACCAACAGGATTTCGTTGAATGCACAATTACCTTACCTTTAAGCAAGAGTATCGTTAACCGCTTACTGGTGATTAACCGACTTTCGGGTGGTTCAGCTATTCATGGATTGATTCCCGATTCAATGGATACAGTTGTTATGCAACGGCTTTTGCAGGAAATCAGTGCCAGCAACGTTAATCAGGCAACACTGACTGAAATTAATGTGGGTAATGCAGGTACCGTAATGCGTTTTCTTACCGCTTTGCTGGCAGTTACTCCAGGTAATTGGTTAATAACCGGAACTGAACGAATGCAGAACAGGCCGGTTAAACCTTTAACGGATGCATTGCAGAGTCTGGGCGCAGATCTTACATTCGGCAAAATTCCCGGATATCCTCCGGTACAAATCATTGGTAATCCAATGATGAAAGGAGGAACAGTTCAGCTTAACGCCGGAATCAGCAGCCAGTTTATCAGCGCAATGATGATGTTGGGTCCTGTCTTAAAAGGTGGAATTGTTATTTCGTTGCTGGGAGAAATCACTTCGGCGTCCTATATCCGCATGACCCAGGCCCTTATGCAAAAAGCCGGGGCAGATGTGGTTTTTGAAGGTAATACTGTCACTATTAAAGAACAGAAATATAACGACATTGATTATTTTTCAATAATTGAACCCGACTGGAGCGCGGCAGCTTTCTGGTACCAGGTAGCTGCGTTTACACCTGATGCGCACATTGTTTTAAAAGGTCTGCGCAGCATAAGTGTACAGGGGGATTCTATTTTGCCGGAAATTTATAAATATTTAGGAATTAATACAGTTTTCACCGACGAAGGATTGCTACTTACAAAATCAGTTCAGCCAGCAGTTCGTGAATTTAATTACGATTTTACAGAATGTCCCGACCTGGCACAAGCCGTAATTGTAACCTGTGCCGCACTGGGAATCGAAGGTCATTTTACCGGGCTCAAAACATTAAGGGTAAAAGAAACTGATCGTATCGAAGCATTGAGAAATGAGCTGACAAAACTTGGATATGGGGTTGATGTATTTGATAATGAGATATTTTTAAGTGGCACTACATTTATCAATAAACATGAACACACTCCGAAAGTTGTAAAATGCTACGACGATCATCGCATGGCCATGTCATTTGCCACACTGGCAATATTGCGCGATGATATTTGCATCGAAGAACCTGAAGTGGTCAAAAAATCCTATCCCGGATTTTGGGATGATATGGCAGAGGCTGGGTTTGTTTTGGGATAATGGGAAATAGAAAATAGAAAATAGGAAATAGAAAATAGGAAATAGAAAATGGAAAATTGGAAACCTGATAGCTTCTGAAAAACCTGACAGTGTTTGGCTAATTTAAAGTTGAATAAAAAAATAGAAAATAAAAAACAGAATGTCCCAATTCTGACAATCCACATCGTACATTCGACATCGCACATCGCACATTCCACATCCTATCAACATCCGGTTAATAACTTTGTGAAGGCAAAACGGCTTATTTTTGATATTTTTGCTTTCGAAACACAATAACACCCCGATTCATGACGGTAGACATATTTATCCCTTGCTTTATCGACCAGATTTATCCTGAAACAGGATTTAATATGGTTAAAATTCTCGAAAAACTTGGGGTGGAAGTGAATTATAACAATCAGCAGACATGCTGTGGCCAGATGGCTTATAACAGTGGGTTCTGGGATGAAGCCAAAGCAGTGGGAGAGAAGTTTATCCGCGATTTTCCGAATAACCGTTACATAGTTGGTCCATCGGCATCATGCGCCGGTTTTGTAAGGAATTATTATGACGAAATGTTCTATAATTCTGCTTTACATATTGAATATCACCAGCTCAAAAAGAATTTCTACGAATTTACCGATTTCCTGGTTAATGTATTAAAAATCACAGATGTAGGAGCTACTTTCGAACATGTGATCACTTATCACGATTCATGTGCTGCTTCACGTGAATACGGTCTGACAACTCAGCCCCGCGACTTGCTTAAACAAGTTAAAGGGCTCGAAATCCGCGAAATGAAGGAAACCCACACCTGTTGTGGTTTTGGCGGCACTTTTGCGGTAAAACATGAGCCAATTTCCACTGCTATGGCTGAGCAAAAAGTTCTCCATGCTTTAGAAACCGGAGCCGAATATATTGTAAGTACCGATTCTTCATGCCTGATGCACCAGCAAGGCTATATTGATAAGAATAAACTTCCTATTAAAACCATGCATGTTATCGATTTATTGGCGCAGGGATGGTAACGTTGAATCTTATCGTCCAATTGTATTCCAGAATTGATTTCAATAAAAAGTCACACCTTGTAACAAGCAAGTCTTGCCTTTCCGTGTTTTCACAAAACTCCGATTTTTACAATGGAAACGAAATATATCCTGCAAATATCAAATGAACTCGGCGTTCGTGATTTTCAGGTACTCAATACTGTTAATTTGCTTAAGGAAGGTGCTACGGTGCCTTTTATAGCTAGGTATCGCAAAGAAATGACAGGCAGCCTCGATGAGGTTCAGATTGCTGCTATCCGCGAACGATACGAGAAAATAATTGAACTCGAAAAACGTCGCGAAGCCATCATAGCTTCTGTTACAGAACAGGAAAAACTCACTCCGGAACTTGAAAAATCATTCCGTGGTGCTTTGACCATGAGCGAACTTGAGGATTTATATCTTCCTTACAAGCCAAAACGACGCACCCGTGCCTCCATTGCCCGCGAAAAGGGATTGGAGCCTCTTGCCAAAATTATTATGTCGCAGCAGGAGCCTGATCCATTCCGGAGAGCTAAAGGTTTTATCAATATTGAAAAGGACGTTAAATCAGAAGAGGAAGCATTAGCCGGTGCCCGTGATATTATTGCCGAATGGGTAAATGAAAACCAGCAGAGCCGTCAACGGATCAGGAATCATTTCGAACGATCAGGGGAGATCTTTTCGAAACCTGTTAAGGGCAAAGAGCTTGAAGGAATAAAATACGAAACATATTACGATTGGGCGGAACCATTAATGAAAGCGCCTTCGCATCGGTTACTGGCAATGTTTCGCGGCGAAAATGAAGGTTTTCTGAAAGTTAATATTGAGCCTGACGCTGAACATGCCAGGGAATCGCTCAATAAAATATTTGTTAAATCATCAAATGAATCCTCACGTCAGGTTGAGGAAGCGGTTAAAGATGCATATAAGCGGTTGTTACAACCCTCCATCGAAACTGAATTCCGGCAACTGGTAAAGGAAAAATCCGACCTGGAAGCAATCCGTGTTTTTGCCGAAAATTTACGGCAGTTACTTATGCTTCCTCCATTAGGACAGAAAACTGTACTAGCGATCGATCCGGGATTCCGCAGTGGATGTAAATTGGTTGTACTCGATCGCCAGGGGCGTTTACTGCACAACGAAACCATTTACCCTCATCCTCCGCAAAGTGAAGTAAAACAATCAGTTTCGAAAATCCAGAACCTGGTTAAAGCCTATAAAGTTGAAGCAATTGCCATTGGAAACGGTACTGCAGGCAGGGAAACTGAAAACCTGGTTCGTCGTATTCCTTTCGATACTGAATTAATCGCCTTGATGGTGAACGAAAACGGGGCTTCGGTGTATTCAGCTTCAGCTGTTGCCCGGGAGGAATTTCCCGATTATGATGTTACGGTTCGTGGTTCGGTCTCTATTGGGCGCCGCCTGATGGATCCGCTCTCAGAACTTGTTAAGATTGATCCGAAGTCTATTGGTGTTGGACAATACCAACATGATGTAAATCAGGCATTACTACAAAAAAGCCTGGAGTCAGTGGTTGAAAGTTGTGTAAATAAAGTAGGAGTGGAGCTCAATACTGCAAGTAAGCAGTTACTTACGTATGTTTCGGGTGTCGGTCCTGTACTTGCTGCAAAAATTGTTGAATATCGTGATAAAAACGGTATGTTCCAGTCAAGAGAACAACTGAAGAGTGTTCCACGGCTGGGAGAAAAGGTTTTTGAACAGGCCGCCGGTTTTTTGAGGATCAGGGAATCTGAAAATCCGCTCGACGCAAGTGCAGTGCATCCTGAAAGCTATCCGGTTGTGATGAGAATGGCTAAAAAAGCCGGTTGCTCTGTGTCAGATCTGATTAATAATGAAGATTTACGGAAGCAGATTAAGTTGGAAGAGTTTATAACAGATAAAGTTGGGTTGCCAACGCTAACTGATATAATGGCAGAACTTTCGAAGCCTGGGCGTGATCCGCGACAGAAATTCGAATTGTTTGAATTTGATAAAAATGTAAATTCAATCGGCGACCTTAAACCTGGTATGATTCTCAATGGGCTGGTTACCAATATTACTAATTTCGGGGCTTTTGTGGATTTAGGCGTTCACCAGGATGGTCTTATTCATGTAAGCCAGTTGGCTGATAAATATGTTAAGGATCCGAATGAAATTGTGAAATTGAATCAAAAAGTCAGGGTGAAAGTTCTTGAAGTGGATAAAGAACGTAAGCGGATTCAGCTGACACTCAAAAATGTTGAGTAATATAAAAGACGGTTAATTTCTGATTGAGCTGACGCACAGATAATCTGTATAGTTTATGTGCTATGATTCAGCGATTTGTAGTATTATTAGACAACAGATTTCGCCGATTTATATCCCATATCTATAGCCCCGACCTTCAGGTCGGGGATTACAAAATACAAAAGGGAGGCCCTATAGGACCTCCCTTTTATATTTCATTAGAATTTTTTGATTAATATTCTGTTGTTAAATCAACGCGGCGGTTTTCAGCTCTTCCTTTTTCCGTTTTATTATCAGCAAGCGGTTTGTTTTCACCATTACCAATAGCTGATATTCTTTCAGCGGCAATTCCTTTATTTTCAAGGTATTTTTTTACAGCATTTGCCCTATCCTGGCTGAGCTTAAGGTTCAGGTCATCTTTGCCTACATTGTCCGTATTTCCTTCAATTTTAAGTTTCATCTGAGGATATTTCATCAGGATTGGGATCAATTCATTAAGCGGAGCTTCAGATTCTTTTTTAATCAGGTCCTTGCCTGTAGCAAAGTAAATTGCTTTAGCGATTTTTGTAATCTGTTCCTTTTCAACAGGAGTTACATCAGGACATCCGTAGTTGGCAACTATACCGGCCACAAGAGGGCATTTATCATCTTTATCGGCAATTCCATCGCCGTCAGTATCAGGGCATCCTTTAAAGGCAAGCAGGCCGGCAACAGTTGGACAAGCATCTTCCTTATCTGTAATACCATCACCATCTGTATCCGGGCAACCTTTGAATTTTGCAATTCCTGCAACATCGGGACAATTGTCATCCATGTCGGCGATTCCATCTTTATCTTTGTCAGGACAGCCATTCAGCGCTTTGGCTCCAGCTGCTTCCGGGCAACGATCTTCAGCATCAGTTATACCATCACCATCTCGGTCAGGACAACCCTGCAAAGCAACAAGACCTTTAACATCAGGGCATTTATCGTCGATGTCGGCAATGCCATCACCATCGCGGTCAGGGCATCCTTTCAGCGAAGCTAAGCCAAATATTTCCGGGCAACGGTCTTCTTCATCCACAATACCGTCTTTATCCATGTCATTTTTGCATGAGAACCTGTATTTTAACCCGGCATGAGGATGTATGTAATCAATGCCCTCAGTATTGGTTGTAAAAACATAATCAGCGCGAGCATACAGGGAAAGATTGTCTACAATTTTAATGTCAACCCCTAAACCTGCCTGAGCTTTTAAATCATTCACTCGGTTCATTTTTTGATCACCAAAACCAAAGTAAAAATAAGGAGTTATAAGCGCGTCTTCTTTTATTGCACCTCCCAGAAATTTAATCTGGCCATCCAAATCCAGGTACCAATAGTTTTTAGATGTGATGGAATAATTTGCATATTCACCTCTGGCAAGGCTGAGATAGCCTCCCGTTAATTGCATATTAAAAAAAGGTGTTAGGTAGCGACTGACTGAAGCTTCGATGGGTCCTCCCTGGAATTTCATGTCTTTGAACTGATCATTAAGTTTGAGGTTGATATTGCTGAAGCTGGCCCAATGTATTCCCAAACCTATTGCCCAGGGATTATCCTTGGTTTGGGAATAGGATTTAATTGAAATCCCAATCGACATCGCGAGTACTAAAAAAAATGCAAGATACTTTTTCATAAATTAGTGAATTTGAAGGTTAATAATTATTGGTTGTTAAATATTTTCTTCGTGTTGTTTTACGGCTGCCTGAATGATAGGGTGCAAATTTATCGCTTTGTTATAGAATTTGATTAAGTGGATAAACCAAATAAAGGCACTCATTGTTCTTCCTGGTTTATTAATTTTTTTCAACGCGAATCTGAAAGTGTTTTTGGGGGTTTATCATTACTTAATCAGGAAAGTCATATCTGTTTGAAATACAGTATTTTTATCGCTTAAAAAGAATTTAAAGGTGAAAATGATTTTCACATGAACAAATATAAGAAAGAAATTCAAATGATTGTTAAAAAGACTCAGCTAAAATATATTTGTCCCTGAAAAAATCTACGTTTAAGTTCAGCTATACAGATGTTACATTGAGATAATTTTTCTTCGGGATATCAGAAATCTACAGTCTCAAGTGCAAGTATTATTTTGTTTTTTTCGATTTCAGTGAAATCTATATAGTTAAAATTGCGATTTATACAATCATCATTCTGTTAACTTAAGCTTTGATTTTACTAACCAATCTCTTCCTAGTATAGCAGGTGCATCTTAGTTTTCTCCCGCCAGCCTGCATCATACTTGTTTTCAACGAAGTAAATCAATAAGTCTGCATCATACTTATTTTCAGCAAACCATATTTTTTTCTTTGCGTCGTACCTGTTCTGACAGAAGTACCAAAGTCCTTTATTTCCATCAGCATCATAGGTATTTACTGCTTTGTATACAAGCAAGTCGGCATCGTAACGATTTTCAACTACAAATACTTTAATGTCAGCATCATAGCGATTGTTGCAGCTAAATACTTTTTGTGCTTTAGCGGCAATAGAAAGTACAAGTAGCAATAATACTAATCCATTTATAAACAGTTTTCGCATATCCTTGATTTTGATATAAAGATAGTGATATTTGATAAGCCTGGTATCCTCTATTAAAACCAGGTCAAGGTTAAAAGTTTAAATAGAACTCTTTAGTCAGTTCACGATATTCAGTTGTATAGATACCCGTTGAGCTGTATATATTTAATTCAGTATTCGATATTTCAAGGTTAATTTCATTTGTAAATAAAACCATTACGCGGTGGGGACTATGGAGAGGCGAGCTTTTGACCTTGGTAATATAAGCCGGGAATAATGATTGGTTGGATGCCTCAATTATCCAGTTACGAAAGGCGTCATCCGGAATAATAAACGCAGCTTTTCCGCCCACGGTGAGCAATTGAGATGTAATTTTAAGCAAATCTCTTACAGGTAAAGTGTCGTTATGGCGCGCAATATTCCTGGCTTTACCTGGTGCTTTCAGCGAATCGGTGAAAAATGGGGGATTACTGATTACCAGGCTATACTTGTTATTCGTTTTAACTGAAAAATCCTGAATGGATGAGTTAAATACATGAATCTGACCGCCCCAGGGACTTACTTGTACATTCTTTCGTGCCAGATCAGCGGCATCAGGTTCTATTTCGATAGCGTCAATTTCGGTTTTGAGGTTTTTCTGCGCCATCATTAATGCCAGTATTCCCGAGCCTGAGCCTATATCCAGTATCCTGGTTTCATCTTCACATGGTGTCCAGGCTCCCAGCAATACTGAATCAGTGCCAATTTTCATAGCAGCTGTACTATCGTCGATACTGAATTTTTTGAAATGAAACATTATTTGAGTGAATAGTGCATAGTGAATAGTGAATAATGATAGAGTAGTATGTATTAAGAAACATAGGTTCAGAAACCAGAAACACTCAAACCCCTCAAACTCTCAACCCTCTAAATATAACTCAATTAACCCTTCAGGAGCCTCAATATGTATGGTTTTAGTCTTCCTGTCAATTTTTTTTACGATTTCGTCTACAATAGGTACAAGAATTTCTTTGCCATTAAAATCAATGGCAAGTAATGCCTGCTGAGGCATTTCAAGTACTGTGCGTACGGTACCCGTTTCACCGCGATTTGCGTCAATTACAGTGTATCCTTCAATTTCAACGGAAAATAGCTGTGTGCCTTTTTGTTTCGGCAAGATTGCAACAGGTATAAATATAGCGCAACCGGCAAGGAGGGAAGCATCTTCAGTACTGTCAACATCAAGGAACTTCACCATGGCTTGTCCTTTAGCCTTTGGCTGTATGAGTTCAATAAAAAAAGGAACCAGGTTCTCATTAATTTTGAGATACACTGATTCCAGTTTTTTTATCCGCGAAAGTAATTCACTATCAATCTGAAATATTACTTCGCCTTTTGTGCCGAAAGTCCTGACGATCTTTCCCAGCTGGAAAAGTTCATCTTGTTTCATAGGGCAATTATGCTTTTTCTTCAGTTGCAGGTGCTTCAGGAGCAACTACTTCAGGAGCAACTTCAGCAACTACCTCAGGAGCAACTTCAGCAACTACTTCAGGAGCAACCTCAGCAACTACCTCAGGAGCAACTTCAGCAACTACTTCAGGAGCAACCTCAGCAACAACTTCAGGAGCAACCTCAGCAACAACTTCAGGAGCAACCTCAGCAACTACTTCAGGAGTTTCTTCAACAGCTTCAGCAACTTCTTCTTCTTCTTCAACTTCTTCATCTGCTACACCAGCTGCTTTTTTAGCTTCAGCAGCTAATTTCTTAGCTAATACATCAGCTTTAGCCTGGTTAACTTTAACTTCAGCTGCGAAGCGTTTTTTGTCTTCGGTTTTTGCTTTCAGACCGATGTCGTTTTTAGCGCTCTCAATTTTACCTGTCTTAACAGTCTTCCATTCTTCGAATTTAGCCTGAGCCTGTTCTTCGGTCATTGCACCTTTAGCAACGCCTTTCAGTAAGTGGTGCATGTAAGCAACACCTGTGTATTTCAGGATAGCTTCAACAGTTTCTGTAGGTTCAACACCTGTTTTTACCCAATAAAGGGCGCGGTCAAAATCAATCTGAATGTCGGCCGGGCGGGTGATTGGGTTATAAGTTCCAATTTTTTCAATAAAACGTCCGTCACGTGGTGCACGACCATCCGCAATCACGATATGGAAATAGGCCTGGCCTTTTTTTCCAAATCGCTGTAATCTCATCTTTGTTGCCATGTAAAATGTATTTGTTAATTGATTTATTGTAAAACCTTGCTTTATAGATAGTTAAAGTTATAAGCAGGTTTTTATTTTAAGGGTGCAAAGGTAGGATGTAATTTTTGATTTTCAAAGCATTACAGTACAGATTCATGAAATATTTTTATCTTCGTTTTGTTTAGGTTTGTCTATATGGTGCCTTGTATGAGTTTGTATCTTGTAAAATCGCTTAACGCGGGGCGATAAAGCCAATACCAATATAAATACTCCCAATAGTCCAAAAATGCCTTGTATCACCGATCCTGTTTTAAGAATTAAGATCTGAACATCGATCCAGATGATCAGCATTATGGCTGTATAAAGTGTATAGGTCCATGCCCAATGATAGCCTTTATAAATATTTAATATATCGATGACAGGCCACCTGGGTTTGAAAATTAATGGGAAAATCAGGAATAGCGGGAAGAATCCCAGCGTTAAAAAAAGAATTACACCAGGGATAAGGTAATTTGAAAAGATTGTTCCTTCCAGTAATTTTTCCGATAGCTTAATGGTTTCACCGGATGGATCATTCATCAGGCTAACTCCTCCATAAATAGCGCCCAACGCTAAAAATGCAACTGTAATGACTAAAATATAAATCTCTACTGATTTGCTTCTTGGTTTCATGTTTTTCAGATTGTTTCCTTTTTATTAATTGCATTTTATGTCATTCCAATCAGTACACTTTGATTTATCAGAAACAACTTGTTTTCGTGATCTGTCAATTCAATCGATGGAGCTTTTTATGAATTTGAAAAATAGTTTTACTTAATCAGCAATTCTCATAATAATTGTATGACTTAAACCCAATTAATTTCAGCAGAACTTACCAATTACAATACATAGTTAATGATTAATTAACAAAAATATAATATTTCTTCAAATTCAAAAGCTCAATCCTTTAAATTTTCGGTTAAATGAAAAATCAGTGTAATTCAACAAAAAGTAAAACTTTAATTATTGCTTCTGACTTAGCTTTCAGGACCTTCGAGATTTTTAAATGGATTTACTACAATTTATCAACACTTGATAACCACCTGTGTTAAAACAGGTATCTTAGCAGTTTCCATGGATAAATGGTAAAAATCTGATAATCAAGCTTTACATGCCCAAATTTAGTCATCTTCACGTACATTCTCAATATTCATTACTCGATGGTGCTGCCGAAATACCGGCAATGTTCCGAAAGGCTGTTGCCGACGGAATGCCCGGTATCGCACTTACCGATCATGGAAACATGTTCGGCGCATTTCAGTTTATTGCCGAAGCAGAAAAAATAAACGGAAAGCATGCCACACCTATTATTAAGCCTATAGTTGGTTGCGAATTCTACCTGGTACAAGACCGTCATAAGCGGAAATTTACCGGTGGAGAAAAAGATGTTCGCTATCATCAACTTTTACTTGCAAAGAATGCACTGGGATACAGGAACCTGGTTAAGCTTGCTTCGCTGGGTTTTATACAGGGAATGTATGGTAAGTATCCGCGAATTGATAAAGAGCTGTTGCTGCAATACCACGAAGGCCTTATTGCTACTACTTGCTGCCTTGGAGCCGAAGTACCGCGGACTATTTCCTCCAAAGGCGAAGCCGAAGGAGAAAAATTATTTAAATGGTGGCTCGATATTTTTGGTGAAGATTATTACGTTGAACTCCAACGCCATGATATCCCTGAGCAAAATGAGGTAAATCTTGTTTTGCAGCGTTTCGCGGCCAAGTACAACGTTAAAATGATTGCCAGCAACGACTCCCATTATGTTGAGCAGGAAGATTATAACGCGCATGATATCCTGCTTTGCGTAAATACCGGCGAAAAACAGAGTACACCAACGTTCCGCGAGTATGGCGATGGCGATGCACTGGTAAAAGGCAGGCGCTTTTCGTTTTATAACGATCAGTTTTTCTTTAAGAATACGGAGCAAATGAGTACGCTCTTTGCCGACCTCCCTCAAGCCATTGACAATACCAATGAAATAGTTGATAAAGTTGAGATAATAAAACTGCAGCGTGATATTTTACTGCCCAATTTCCCTGTTCCTTCTCAGTTTATTATTCATAAGAATTCCATTTTTACAGATCGAAAAGATGTTAACGGGCAGAAAGAAATTACCGCTGATGTGCGTAACCAGTGGGAGTTTTTAAAGCATCTTACTTATATTGGCGCTAAAGTAAGGTATGGAGATATAACTCCGGAACTCCGCGAACGTATTGATTTTGAATTGCAGACCATTCATGATATGGGTTTTGCAGGGTACTTCCTGATCGTAAGCGATTTTATAAAAGCAGGACGCGATATGGGCGTGTATATCGGTGCGGGCCGTGGTTCGGCAGCCGGTAGTGTGGTAGCGTATTGTACAGCTATTACCAACATTGATCCGATGAAGTACAATCTGCTGTTCGAGCGTTTCCTTAATCCTGAGCGTATCAGCATGCCTGATATTGATACGGATTTCGACGACCAGGGCAGACAGAAAGTGATTGATTACGTAGTTCAGAAATATGGTCAGAACCAGGTGGCTCAGATTGTTACCTATGGAACTATGGCTGCCAAAAGCAGTATTAAGGATGTGGCACGTGTTCTCGACCTCGACCTGAGTATCAGCAATTATCTTACAAAGTTGGTTCCTGATAAGCCTGGAATAAAGCTCAAAAGAGTACTTTCTGCACCACTTACAGCGAAGGACGCTCCTAAAAACGGCGAAAAATCCCTTGAAGAAAAGGAAGATCTTCGTTCGGAAGATATGGATAATATCCGTAAAATCAGGGAGATATATAATTTTTCCGGTACTGATACATCCTTGCTGCTGCAACAGAAAGTATTGCAGTTAGCCGAGAAACTCGAAGGATCAGTACGTGGTACAGGAATTCATGCCGCCGGAATTATTATTGCGCCAACCGATCTTACCGAGCTTATCCCGGTTTGTATCGCCAAAGATTCTCCTTTGTGGGTAACACAGTTTGAGGGAAATATCATCGAATCGGCCGGTGTAATTAAAATGGACTTCCTGGGTCTGAAGAACCTTACCATTCTGAAGGATTGCCTTCAGTTAATAGAAGAAAACCATGGTGTTAAGTTAGACCTGGACACAATTCCGCTCGACGATATTCCAACCTTTGAACTCTATCAGCGTGGTGATACCGATGGCACTTTCCAGTTCGAAAGTATCGGAATGAAACAGCATCTGCGTAATCTGAAACCCGATAAGTTTGAGGATCTGATTGCAATGAATGCGCTTTTCCGTCCGGGACCTATCAAGTATATTCCCAACTACATTGCCCGTAAACATGGCCGTGAAGTAGTTTCGTACGACCTTCCGATTATGGAAGAGATTTTGCACGAAACCTATGGTATTACTGTTTATCAGGAACAGGTTATGTTGCTTTCGCAGAAACTGGCTGGCTTTAGTAAAGGCAAAGCCGATGAGCTGCGAAAAGTAATGGGTAAGAAAATCCGGGAAAAACTGGATAAAATGAAACCCGAATTTATCAAAGGAGGAACTGAAAATGGTCATCCCGAAGATAAGCTCAATAAGATATGGACCGACTGGGAAGATTTCGCTTCCTACGCTTTCAATAAATCGCATAGTACCTGTTATGCATACATTGCATACCAGACAGCATATCTCAAAGTACATTACCCTGCCGAATACATGGCGGCTCTGCTTACCACCAACCTCGGAAATGTAGAAAACCTTACTGCTTACCTCGACGAATGCCGCCGTATGGGTTTACGCGTTTTAGGTCCCGATGTGAACGAATCGGGGCTCAATTTTGCAGTGAATAAAAATAAGGAAATCCGTTTTGGTCTTAAAGCTCTCAAAGGAATGGGTGATGCTGCAGCAGATTCATTGCTTACCGAACGAAATGAAAATGGGCCTTATTCCAATATTTTTGATTTCATAAAACGTGTTAACCTACGAACAGTTAACAAAAGTTCGATGGAAGCTTTGGCCCAGGGCGGCGCTTTTGATAGTTTCGAGGATATGCACCGCGCCCAGTTCTTTGCTAAAGAATCAAACGAAGACGTTACTTTCCTTGAAAAACTGATCCGTTTCGGCGGTAGTTTCCAGGCAATGCAGCAATCTTCTCAGCAATCGTTGTTTGGCGACCTTGGTCCGGTTGAAATTCCTGACCTTAAACTTCCTGATTGCCAGCCCTGGTCGAATATCGAAAAACTTAAACGCGAAAAAAATATCGCTAGTTTCTTTATCTCGGGGCATCCGCTTGATGAATACCGTTTCGATATGGATACATTCTGCAATGCTTCCATTAAAAAGCTGAAAGAAAATATGGCTGCCGCTGCCTCACGCGATGTTTTTATTGCCGGAATCGTATCGAAAGTCCGGCATGAAGTTGCAAAAAACGGTAATCCGTACGGGCGGTTCACATTAGAGGATTTTGACGAATCGATTGAACTGGCTCTTTTTAAAGAGGACTACCTGAAATTCAGACACCTTCTGAATGATGACGCTATTGTATATGTAAAACTCAGGTCAGCATTACGGTATGGTACAGAGGATCAATATGAACCACGGATTCAGCGTATTTCGCTGCTGAGCGAAATTATGGATGAACAAGCTAAAGCAGTTATTGTGCAGATACCTCTCGACAATCTTGCCGATACCTTGACAAACCAGCTTATTGACACAATTAAGAAAAACAAAGGGAACTGCAAAGTGCGGATTGAATTCTTTGATTTCGTGAATAATTACCGGGTCGAAACAGTTTCGTCGCATCACAAAGTTGTGTGCAGCAATACGGTAAGGCAACTCAAGCAAATAAGCGGAATTAATACCAAGGTGAAAACCTGATAGATTGAAAATAGAAAATAGAAAAATAGAAAAATAGAAAATAGTGAATAGTAGGCGAATATTTAGTGCTTTCGCATTAATCCGATTTTCTGAATCAAAATGAATTTATTTATCCTTATCACTGTTTAATTTACCTAATTTTGCATTCTGAAAAACCGGCTTCCGCGAACAAATATAGCTTAATGTTGGTTTTTAATAAGATCGTATTCTAACGAAAAGAAAATAGAAAATAGAAAATAGATAATGACCATTTTCTATTTACCATTTTCCAATAACTAATAACTATTAACAATTAACAAATACAAACATGGCACTTGAATTCACGGATGCTAATTTCGCAGAACTGGCTGAAAAATCAGATAAACCTGTAATTATTGACCTTTGGGCTGAATGGTGTGGCCCTTGCCGTATGGTTGGACCTATTGTTGAAGAAATAGCCAAAGAATACGAAGGAAAAGCCATTGTTGGCAAACTGGATGTTGACAGTAACCCGATTACGACCGGAAAGTTCAGTGTACGTAACATTCCTACTATTCTTTTTATGAAAAACGGCGAGATTGTTGACAAACAGGTTGGCGCTGTCCCTAAAAGTGTGCTGGTTGGGAAGTTGGAAAAACTTCTTGGATAAAAGGATTTAGGATTTTGGGATTAGGATTTAGGGTGAGAAAACCCAGATATAGAATTGAGATTTGTGAATTTTGATTTGTGAGTTGTGATTCTTTATCCCTAATCCCTAAACCCCAACCCCCAAAGCCTTATGCAATACCAGATCGACCAAAGCCGTATACCACAATTTCCAAACCTGGAGTTGCTGGCACGAACTGTTGTTGAAGGTTTTATTGTCGGGCTGCATAAAAGTCCGTTTCATGGTTTTTCTGTTGAGTTTTCGGAACACCGACTTTACAATCCCGGCGAACCAACCCGCCATATCGACTGGAAATTATATGGCCGCACCGACCGCATGTATGTGAAACGCTACGAGGAAGAAACCAACCTGCGTTGCCAGATTGTAATAGACAATTCTTCGTCCATGTTTTTCCCGGTACGGGAAGTACTAGACGTGGATCATCCCAATAAAGTTACTTTTTCTGTTTATGCTGCTGCATGCATTATGCAATTACTGCGGCGGCAGCGTGATGCATTGGGCCTTAGTCTTTTTAGCGATAAGGTGAGCCTGCATACACAGGCAAAATCGAATTCGGTGCATTACAAATTTCTGCTGGGCAAAATGGAGGAACTTCTAATGCCTGTTACAGCCGAAGTTCAACGTAGTTCGCGGGTAACCGAATCCCTGCATTTTATTGCCGAAAATATTCATAAACGCTCGCTGGTAGTGCTTTTTAGCGATATGTTCGATGCTGGTGCCGATAATTCAGCACTTTTTGACGCACTACAACATTTGCGTTATAACAAGCACGAAGTAATTCTTTTCCATGTTGTGGATAAAGCCAAAGAGCTGGACTTTGACTACGAAAACCGACCTTATCGTTTTGTGGATATGGAAACCGGTTCCGAAATCAAACTGCAGCCTGCCGAAGTACGTAAAACCTATTCCGATGCCATCGGCAACTTCCACCAGGACTTGAAACTAAAATGCGCCCAGTATAAAATTGATTTTATTGATGCTGATATCAACAAAGGATTTGAACAGGTGCTGTTGCCTTATTTATTGAAAAGGGAAAGAATGATGTAATTGCTTTCAAAGCAAATCGATAAATTCAGTTCTCAGTATTTTTTTTATTCTTTCTAATCGCATATAGATTAGTGAGTTGTATTTTCTTTAAATAGCAGTTTAGCATCTTTTTCTTTTCCTTTCACCCACCAGTCATTCGGAATCACACTCCAGTTATTCAACGCTTTCGGATTAACGGTTTTTTTCTCTTCGATCCATTTCATCAGGTAAAAGCGTAAATCTTTTGGCGTTGAGGTGATGATTCTGCCGGTAATTTCATCTTTCGGGATTTTTGCGCCGAGAGTTAATAATCCGCCGCCACCATTGGCCTGGTATGAATTGATAGCTACGGTATAAGTCTTCTTTAAATCGAAGGGTTTGCCGTCGGCCATAGCACTTATTGTTATTCTTTCACCTGCAGGTTTACTGACATCAACCGTATAATTGATCCCGGCTGCAGAAGAAAAATTGAAATAGCTAGCCGCTAACTGGGCTGAGCCATGCGATAAAATAATTTCACCTTTCTCGTCACGTCGGAAATTGATCAGATTATCATCCGCGTTTTTCATCTGGTTAAACCATTGGCCGTAGGAATATTCAAGATAATCCTTGATTTCCTGCCCGCTTAGTTTCATGGTATAAAGCAGGTTTTCGTATTTATATAAATTGAACATATCGCGTACAAAAACCTGGCCTTTTTTGATTTCGGCATTAAATGAAAGCAGCGCGGCAAATGATACATCGGCGTGAGTAAGCTCAAGTTGTATTTGCTGAATAAGATCTATGAAAGGTGAATCTCCAAAGACGGACTCGTGGGTTGAAATTGTTTCGGTAAATTCACCGATTGGTTTCGCTACATAAGCTTTAATTTTATTGATAACCGGTTCAAATTCAGTCATGAAAGCCTTGTTGGGCTGGTAATTTTCAATCTGAATTATATTCCCGCTGATTACCTTTTTCCATTTTCCGGTTTCGGTGTTCTTATTTAATACAATGCTTGTTTCAGTTGCGGTACGTGAGCCGCTTAAAGTTCCGAGAATCAAAACCTCGTTTCCCTCCGGATCTTTCACCGTATAATTCCATCCATGATGATCGTGTCCGACAAATATAGCATCAAATCCAGGAACTTGCTCAGCCACCATTTGGGATGCATTTTCATTGCGTTGTACTTCGGCGGTTTGGCCTTCGTAATTTGCATCCACACCCGCGTGTAAGAGGCCTATCAGCACATCCGGATGCTCTTTTTCCCGGATGATTTCAACCCATTTTTTAGCGCTCGCAACCATATCCTGAAAATCAATGCCGCTCCATATTTTTTCAGGAAGCCACATTGGAACGCCAGGTGTAATGAGCCCGAGAATCGCAATTTTTACCCCATCACGATTAAGAATGGTGTAGGGTTTAAAATACGGTTCACCTGTTTTGGTATCCACCGCGTTGGCAGCCATCCATGGAAATTTAAATTCTTTTGCAATCTTATCGTAAACAGGATGTCCCGGTTCGATATCATGATTCCCAACTGTAGCCGCATCGTATTTCATATAATTCATTACGCTGGCACAGATATGTTCGGCTTTGGTATCCTCAAAATTGTAGTAATATACCAGTGGCTGGCCCTGCAAAATATCGCCATTGTCCAACAGTATAACCGACTGAGCCGTATCCGCTCTTTGCTCTTCAACATAGGTAAAAACCTGCGCAAGAGAAGCCGGGGAGGGTTTGTCGTTTATGAAATCCCAGGGGAAAAGAGAACCATGAACATCGCTGGTTTCAATCAGTTTTAGTTTAACGGTTTGCGCCTGGAGCGGAAGAATGGAGTTTAAAAAAAGTAAACTGGCAATTAAAAAAGAGCTTAGGAGTATGGAATGTTTCTTCATTAATGTTTGGTCAAGTTTAGCTAAAAATTTCGTGTAAATTTACTAAAATAGAGCTTGGGGTTGCAAAGGAACGGCAAAGATTTAGAGAAAATATTATGTGTTAGATAAAAACGACCTTATTCCTTACAAACAGCTTACTAATCTGGTTAGTTGTTTTATTGTGTTAGTAAAACACCCGTTAAGTTCTATCTATACCAAATGCCTGTTTGCCAAAAAGAAATCATATTTGCAATTATTAGCTCTTGTATCATTAAAAACTCCCCTGTGAATACAAGCTAACAGATAAAAAATCGTCCTAAATCACTATTGTCTGGTATAAAAAACATGTCGTCCCTGACGGGACTAAACTTTTTTATAACTTATTTTCTACCAACATGTTGTCCCTAACGGGACAGTCCCAGAGATTATTTGCGCAAGCAAATAGCATATTGGTAGAAGAAAAGCTAGCCCCACGTGATCAAAAGTCCCGTAGGGACGTTATAAATCAAGCAGTTAAACCTAATTTTAATATTTTCTCCGGACAACAGTGGTCCTAAATATAATAATAACATAATTTCAGGCAGTTTATTTATTCGTCGTTTCGGTTTCAATCTGCAACTTTTCAAATTCCATCCCGATATACATGTTCAGTGATCAAAAAGTCTTCGTATCGTAAATCACGGTTTTATTGAATTCACTCAAATCAATACTATAAACATCTGAGGAGGGTTTGATAGAAGTTTCATATTCCACAAAACCACCAACAATGTATAGCATATTATTTGAATAGAATAATTCGGAAGATTTTAAAGGTAAATCAATTGAAAACATATTTAACTCTCTTGTAACTGTGTTGTAAGTTTGTATTCTTCCTTCTTCGAAAATATAAATAATATTATTGTTATAAGCCAGGGCAGGCCTCTCAACACCATAAAACAGCTGCCCTTCGGTTTTCCACTCTGCAGTAGCTAAATTGCAAGTTTCAATTTCCTCCAAAGGTTTCATCTTGTATCCGCCAATTAAGTATATGATATTATTAATCAGTACTCCTTTGGTTTCCTTGGCAACAGGCATATCCGCTAATTCGTACCAATATCCCGATTTCAGGTTCAGTAAATGAACTTTGGCGGTGTAATCCTTTTCTTCGTTTAAATCAAGTTTAGTGGAACCTCCTATTACTATCAGGTTGTCGTTATAAACGAAGGATGCAAAGTTTGCTGCCTGGTGGGGATTTGTTTTATCGATGAAAATTGAATTATGACTGATATCATGCACTTCAATTTTTTCATCCAGGTATTCGGATTTCCTGTTCCTGGATAATCTTTTTCCCCCTAAAACATATATTTTGCCGTTATAGTAATTTATGTTGTGATACGCTCTCTTACTAAACTTCAGGTTGGAGGTTGTCCATTTATCCGAAGGTATATCGTATTCCTGTAATTTGTCGGTGTAACTCTGCCATGAGAAATTTGAATTCATCTTCAGGTTGTTGCCCACGAACGATATAGACTTAAATCCACGCCCATCTTCATTTGATTCATCTCCGCCGATAACATAAATTTTATCTCCGATCAAAACTGAGCCAAATGAATATAATCCGTCTTTTAATGGAGTTAAGCGGGTATAGGCAACCTGGAGTTTTAGCTTTCGATCCGATATAATTGTGACTTCATCCAGTAGCTGAACACTTTCAGAAAGCAATACTATAAAACCATTTTCTTTTAAATCCGAAAATGTCATCTTTTTGCTTGAATAGCCAACGCTGGAAAAATTTATAGTATCATTCCTGTTCTTTTCAATGGGATATTTAAGACGGAATTCCCCATTTTCATTTGTGGTAGTTCCGATTCCTGTCTTAGTTATAAAAACACTAACACCGGGTAACGGTTTTTTCGATACCTCATCGAATACCATTCCACGGGTGTACTGCGCAAACGAAATGTATGATGAAAATACAAAAAATATTGTCAGGCTGAAAAGTACTAATATTCTGCAATTCCACTCAGGCTTCATGTCTTAAGGCTGATTAAGATTCAATCTTGCTTTCACTTTTCCGGCACAAATGCAGTCCTGGATTTGTTTTGCCGCTATGTACAATGAGGTTAACAAAGTGCCGGTTACTTAAACAGTATATTTATTAGTGATCATATTGTGCCGCAAGATATATCTTTTTATAATTCAGCCTGAAATTAATACCTGTAAAAATTATCTGAGCTTATTCCCACATCAAACCTGCCATCGGAAACAGTTATTGGTTTGTTGTTAATTAATGCTTTAAACTCAAAATAACCCGAAAGAATCACTTCAATTTGTTTTTTATCAACCAGTAGATTCTGGGCCCTTTTAAATTTAAGTTCTCCACTGAGGATGGTAGCGGTATAATGCGATGTGTCGATCGAAACTAAAACCTGGTATTCCTGTTTTGACAGATCGATTAACGTATCATTTAGCTTTACAAGGCCGGTATAGTCTGCCGGCGCAAAACCTGGCATTTTGAAAGTCATTGTCATTTCTGAATTACTGTAATAATTTTCAGACTGTTTGGGCCCGGCTAAAACAAATGACATCTCGTTATTCTGTACAATTACTTTTGCGGGAACTATCGTATTATTCGAAACAAAAGGTGTCCTGTCGTAATAAGCGCCAAATGTGTTGTAGCCCCATTCGGAATAGGCCGGCAGATCTATGAATTCTTCATCATATACGAAAACCGATTTTTTAAGCTCATTTTCCTTTGAACAAGCAAAAAAAATCAATAGTAACGCGGAGAAAATAAGAAATAGCTTTTTCATTGTACTTTGGATTTAATGGGTATCTGATAGTTTACCTGGATTCCGCTGCCAAATAAAGGATTAGCCAAACCGGATGATTCCGTGGTTAAAAATAAACAGGGCAGACTCAATTCAACACTAAACGAAGGCTTCGATTCCCTTCCGAGCCTTACCCCGGCGGCACCATAAGCGGAAATATTTAATGTTCCGGGCTGCCCGACTTTCGCAGCCAGTTCCGTTTGATATATTTCCATCGCATCATCATTAAACACTATATCTGTTCGTGTTTGTAAGCGGAAATTCAGTTCGGCCCCTATTTTGAAGTAAAAGCGGAATAAGCGTGGATTAAACGGGAAATAACTTATTTCAACAGGAATTCCCAGGTAATCCGATTTCTGAATAATCTGGTTTACCTTCAGATACTCAGTGTTGACACCATCCTCCCGGTATAAAAAATAAAAATAGTCAGTGGTATTGACAAGGTAACTGTTCTTGCCCACCGAATTATTTATTCGCGTAAACCGGATCCCTACCTGGATTCCCAGTTTATTATTTAAAGTAAAATATCCGGGTTTTATACCGAAATAACTCTTATAAGATAAACCCGTAAGACTGCTGTTTGTATACCCGCCGGGATAAGAGGCTATCTCGCCTCGTATATAGTCCAGATTGGGCATCTCACTTTCAATAAATACAATTCCGGCTTCGGCTCCGATAAACTTTTGTCGTGTCTCCTGGGCCGACGAAATGCCTGTATACAGGCAAAGTAGAAAAAGCAGGGATTTAATCTTCATACTTTAAGTATTCTGAGTGTATAACTATAACTGAATTTGAAGGATTCAATATTTACATGTTTAACCTGAAGGATAGGATAATAACCGGATTTTTTATTTTACCGGCAGGAGAATTATTGAGTTTCTTTAAATACTACACTTGATTACTAATTTACCCTTACTCGTTTAGGGAAATATTCCATTTTAAAATGTTTGTACTAATAAGTTAATTTAAACTCTGATAAACAGATATTTGCCACAGATTACACCGATTGCGCAGAAAAATATTCTGTTAGTAGAAACAAATCTCGCCTAAAAACTGCTAAACCCAGTTTAAAATCCCTGCTTGCAGCAGGCAAGTGTGGAATTTGCGAAATGGTTGGGCTAGCTCTCCACAGGTCTGTGGCTAAAATGTGTTTTGATCAAGCTGATTACTTACAAATGTTATTATAACGGTATAAGGTAAGCTGCTACAATATGACATGCCAAACCGAACAGCACGAATACATGGAATACTGTGTGTATAAACTCATGTTTGGCAAGCGCGTACAAGAATGAACCCGCAATATAAAATACACCACCGGCTGCCAGCCAGTATAATACAGCCATGCAGTTTTCGGCCCGGGCAACATCAATAAAAGGTTTGATAGCGATTAATATACACATCCCCATCAGCACATAAGATGCCGTTTTAAGGTTATTGTTGGCTTTGAGCGTGCCAAGAGTAAATGCTATCCCTATAAAGGCTATCAGCCAGATCAGGGCAAAAAGTCCCCAGCCCCAAAGCCTTTCGTTGCGTAGCAATATAAGGGTGAAAGGCGAATACGTAGAAGCGATAAGCACATAGATGTTCGCGTGATCGAAATGACGCAAAACCGCCTTTGGACCCGGCTTCTGTACATAGTGGTAAATGGTTGACGAAAGCATGCACGCCAACATCCCGAACCCGAAAATAGAATACGCCACGATAGCCCATACGCTACCGGAAGTAACAGACCTGTGTATTAAAACGACAGTAGCAAAAATTGCCATAATCACCCCGAAGGCATGAGTGAGGTAATTCGCTCTTTCTTCACGCTGGCTATACGATTTTACAGATTGCATAACAACATCTACGCTAAATTAATCATGCTACAAAGTATGGCTATGTTACCTATATCTCTTTTTATTTGCTTGTCCTGAAGCGGGAGATTTATTTGTTGGTAAGTTACATTTATTCTGATTTTCCCCTTTCATGAAGTGATGCATACGCCAGCGAGGCTTTATACTTAATTACCAGGTAAAAGATTCATTATATCAGCTCTCCCATTAAAGTCATAATCCGGGATAATTACCTGTCCATTTTCACAAAATATGCAGATATATACGGCGCAATCTTCCGCTATACCTTCTGGTTTTGCTGTTTCAAAGCCTGATAATGTTGAAATATAATGCTTCATATCATTTGAAACCTGAACATTATTAGACAATGCGTCAATATTTACCAGCTGATTTTGTTTTGTTACAATAAACTGCACAATGCACCAATAATTGAAAAGGTTATTGCGATTGTTAAGTTCCATTAAATGACTACTTATTTCCGGTGTTAATGTAGAGCTTAATTTATTGGAATTTTTATACTTCAACATTTGCTCAAAAGTGAAAGCCCGGATATTTGAACTAGGTATTGCTCTGAATTTATAAATATCAACATTCTCATGCAGATCAAAACCTGTAAGTGTAATTCTGGGATTCGTTATGTAAATATCACCATACGAGTTTCCTTTTATAAATTTACCGTTTTCGAAATACTCAACTGTAATTCTACCATAACCCGACCTGGTCCACTTTCCATCAAATTTCCCATTCTTAATATCACCTGAAATAATGTATGATACTGTCTGTTTATATCCTGAAATTATTGAACATTTATATTCGCCGTTACCATCCGAAAAATTGATTTTCCCGTTTTTAGCATAAAACTCCTTCAAATAGGAAGTGTCCTCATGATAAACTACTGCTTTTTCTTTATTTCCGTTTGGGTAATAAAAAAGCCAGGTGCTGTCTCTTAATGAGTTTTTAAAATTCCCTGTGTAATTAACCTGACCATTCGGGTAGTATTTTGTTACGTTTCCATTCAAATTACCATTACTGTAAAAAGATGTATACATGATTTTATTATCCATAGTATAGTCTTCCACTTTACTCTCGTAATTAAAACTTGTTTTTTCAAATCTCGCTTTCCTG
This sequence comes from Bacteroidales bacterium, assembly GCA_030654075.1. Lineage (GTDB taxonomy): Bacteria > Bacteroidota > Bacteroidia > Bacteroidales > UBA4417 > UBA4417. Next base: position 47,228 of record JAURYB010000088.1, read on the forward strand.
AAAAGTTCAGCATTCGACTTCATTGTGATATCCCCGACATTGTCGAGATATAGAAAAACAGTATCATTGCTTAATCTGAAAAATTCCAGTTCAGCCGCTTTCTGTGAAAATAATTGATTGGCCGAAAATAAAAGTAGGATTGCTATAAGATATTTCATATTTAATTCTATTTTCCAGTTATTGTTTTATTCCCGTTATTACTGAATACGACCCTGCGCCATCACGTATTGGAAGATACGCGACAGCGGGGCCTTTGTTAAAGGCCGAATAATATTTTCTGCCATTAAGTCTTTTAACATAAACAATGTTTTATGCTGCCACTTATTTCCCGCCAAATAAATATGCCACCGTTAGTCCGATTGTCCTGACTTTCATTTCAGCATCATTTTCTGTTACCGGGGCTAAGTTCGTTAATCCCAATCCATACTGAACTTTGAACTGAAAGTTTTTAATTTCTACTCCTGCTCCAATATTTAATCCAAGATCAAAGGCCTTCATAGTTTTAGTGTCTCCCGATCCGAATTGGATATCGGCTGATCCCTCAGAAGTCTCGATATTTCCACCAATTCCAAAAGCGAAATAGGGTCCGGCCAACACAAATAATTTTGCTGAACTTACATCAAACTTATATAAAGCGTTAACCGGTATTTCTATAAAACCGGGCGATATTGTCATATCTTCCTCTCCCACACTATATTTTGAGCCTTTAGCGGAATATAAAATCCCTGGTTGCAGAACAAAATTTTCTTTTAAAGGAATCTCTGAAATTACTCCAATGTGAAAACCAACCTTTGTTTTGGGGTCAATACCAAACCCTGAAGTTTTAGAGTCATTTTTGCCAGATTTAAACCAACTTCAGGGCCAAATTTAACCTGCGCCTGGGCTTGAACAAATGATAAAATAAAGCAAATTGCGATTGTTAATCTTAAAGATGTTTTCATTATTAGAATGTTAAATATTCCCTACTCATACGCTTTTCGGGATACGCGCCTTACTCTTTTTTATTTATGGATTTTCAGGATATTCCGAATTTTTTTTATAAGATTAGACTGAGTACACATAGATAGAGGCAATGAAAAGTAGTAGATTTTTCGTCCATTCATTAGATACCTTCGCTAGGTTGCAAATCCACGCAAGCAGGACACTTTTAATGGAATAATTCATTTAAAATTGTTTGAAAATCTGTTAAATGTGTCCCTGTATATTTGGGGATGGTCACTTCGCCTTTTTCAATAAGAATCGGGAAAAACAAAGTGCTTTCATAGTATTCGTCTGTGCACCTTAATGCCTCCCATTTATTGAGATTTTTAAATATGCTGCTTATCTCATCCGATTTGTTTGTTGCCATGGGGCTGAATGATTTGAAGGCGCTTATTTCCCCATCTTTCCCAAGAGTAAGTTCTATTAAATAATACAGGCTATCTTTCCTGTTTTTATATAAATAGCTTATCGAATCTTTTAAAACACTAAAAAAAGTTGAATCTAATGATCCGTTACCGTTATACTTTGGAAAATACAAAGTATCAGAACACTTGATTTTTTTTGAAAACGATAAGTAAGTAAAATAAAAATCAGCGTTTTCGGAAGGGCAGTAATTAGTTAATTTTAATCTTGACTTATCCAGATATTTAGTCCGGAATGAATTGTCAAATCCGCTTATAAATTTCCCCTCTTTATAAATTTCATTACAATTATTGCCTGTTGCCCATTTGCCATCAATCAGCCCATTTTTGAATTTACCTTTTACTGGAGTTATAATTGAATATTTATGTGACTTAACATTATCTTTATAGTCACATTCTCCGTTGATAATTTTATTCTCTCCTTTACTGGAATAATATTCACAGAGTTTGAACTGGTCATTTGAGAAATCCACTATTTTTTCTACTTTGTTCCTGGCATAAAAAGTCCATAAGCTATCTCTCTTATCATTTTTATAAAACCCCTGTTCTGTTAATTGACCATTTCTGTATATTCTGGCCGGACCATTCAGCTTCCCTTCTTTATAGTTCCCGATAAATTGCAGCATATTATCGTTCGAATAGTCTTTAACTTCTCCCACAAATGAGAAATACCAATTATCCATTCTGCCGACTCTGTAAAACGCTGATTTCCCGGCAGTCGACAATTCACCTTCCTCATCAAAATAAATTTTGACCGAATCCTGGCCAACTTTTTCAAAAAATACAGTCTCCTGAGCGAAAATAGGGTTAACTATCAGGCTTAAAAGTAAAAGTACAGTTGCTCTTATCATATTTTGAATAGTTTAATAATATTTGATATCTGTGCCGGAAAACAAATCCGTGCCAACTTGGGATGCACCAATATTACCGGAGATTATTCATTGAATTTTATTGAATCTATTGCAGTTATCAACCCAGCTTTTTGCTCATCGTTTATAAATGATATGATTACATTAAGGCTAAATCCTTTTAGTACGGTTGAATAATAAATCTGTTTAATTCCAATACCCATATATTCAATTCCTGCATTCATTTTATAGAAATCAATTCCGCTTATACTTTCTCTTGAAGTTTCGGTATCAATATAATCATACTTCACCTGGGATTGATTCAATAATTTCCGTACCTGAAATAAATAATCGCTACCGGTTTTAATACCGGGATACTCTTTTATATTTTCAGCAACTATCACCAGGCCCGGATTGTAATCAACTGCGGAACCTCGTTCGTATTGATTAACAACTAAAAGATTCGCGGTATTTATTTCAGAAACTTTAACAGCAGCTTTCAGATTGGCATCGTCGCCAACAACCATGTCCATGCCTGCTTTTGCCATTTTCTCCATTTGCTCTTTATTCTGAATAATCCAGTTGGCGGGTATCGTAATTTCAAAATCAAAATACGAATTGAGGTATTTACTGTTTTCAATCCGCCCGTAATCAAAATCAATGGGTTTGCTCTGGCTATAACAAGTTGATGCTATAATTGCAAACAGGATAAGTGCTGATAATTTAGTTTTCATTGTTGGATTAGTTTGTTCTTTGCGTTATTAAAAATACAAGATTTTCGGCGGGGATTTGTAAACCCTGCGGTTTAGCATGTTATTTTGATTTGTGCTGTGTTAATAGTAATAAACAATTCCTGATTTGTAAGTTCCGGTGAGTTCGTTTTCACTCAATAGATCAACCATTACATTGCCATTTGCCTCACGTACACGAACTGTAAAATAATTTATAACATTTTGAGAATTACGTTTGGCAGGTTTCCAACCTGATAATTTGCGAATTGATTGAATTGCCTGTTTGTAGAATATATCATCATAACTCTTTTCGTCTTTGATAATAAGTTTACCATTTTGATCAATAAAAAAGTCGATGAAATGTAACTCAGTTGGGTGGTTTTCAACATAGGATTTTGGCAATTTTATTTCTCTCCATATTTCTGTTGCAACCGAATCCATTCCTCCAGGAAAGACGGCAAAAGAGTCTACTGGAAAAACTGTAGAATCTACTTCTTTAAGAAATTTCAAGTTTGGATATTCTTCAATGCAGGCATATTTTGTTTGCTCCCAGGTTTCAGTATTGATAAATTTTTCTGATTCCTGGATCATGTTTTGTTTTGGGGTATCCAAGTCACGAATCTGACCATACCCAAACTGCTTTCCTGAAACAAATCTTCCATTATGATATTTTTCCGAACATTGAAGTTGGGATTCCCCAGGGATACCTCCGTTCAATTTCCTGGAATAGAAATTCCAGATTCCTTCCATTTTGGATTTAAGATAATTCCCTTTAATTTGAATATATTCGTATGTTAAATCATTGAAATATTCTGTCTGCCATTCTCCTGTCCCATTATTCATTGCCTGAACGCCGCTTGAATCATAATAAGCAAGAGCTTTGACGAAAATATCTTCATAAAGAACCTGATCCTTTAATCCGCCATTTTTATAATAATTAGTCCATGTTCCATATCTCAAATTGTCTTTATAAAATCCTTCTGTTTTCAATGACCCATCAGGATAATAGAATTTGAAAGAGCCGTTTTTAACATTAGCCTGGTAATTTCCAGTCATCTGGAGTTTGCCTGTGGTTACATAATAATCATTAACAACTCCGTAATATTGATATCTAACAGTATCGACAAATCCTACCCTGCAGTAATAAGCTAAATTCTTTGTAGTTAGTTTCCAGGATAGGTCATAATAAGTTTTTGTCAATTTTTGAGAATATCCTTGAAACAAAAAGACTAATAATAATCCAAGTAAGTAGATTCTCATTTTTCCATGGTAGTTCATACTTTATACATTTTATTCTGTTTAGGTTTCTTATTGTCTGTTATATTGATTAGCCTAGTCAGACGGGATTTGTAACTAAGCAATGCGATCTCATCCCGCGAAGCGGAAATTTACCACTCTTCCTTTTCTGTGGTTAAATAATAAGAAACAATTTCATTAGTTTGATTATTAAAAAACAATTCAATCTTATCTTTAAATCCTTTATTGGGCTGAAACAAAGAATGGTCTTTTTCTTTATATACATACCAAGAAAGGCCCCCACTTCCCACAAGGTAAAATGGAGATCTGCTTTGTGAAGTAACTAATGTCATATCAATATCATGAAAATCAAGTTTGATTTTATTTTCTTTAAAAGATACAGTAGTCAAATAATTAACTTCAATAATCATATTAATGCCGCTTCTAAAATCAAACATGTGGTCATTGTGAGTAGCAAAAGTTAAAAACTCATTTTCAATTTTTCCCCTTAAAACTGCATCAGGATTTTTATACCTTTCATTAACATACATAATTGCTTTGTTATATAACTGCGCAGCTGTATAATTATTCACTTCAACAACAACATAGTTCTTTGTAGTATCTTTTACAGAAACAAGCCATTCAGGAGTTAATTTGAAATACTTTTCTTGTGCTAAGCCCCAAAAAGCAATAAATAAAAATATTGTAGATAAAATGGTATTTTTCATGATTTCATTGTTATTAATTCAAATTTATTCCAGATGTTTCAATTATCGATCCTGTCTTATTACACTTGCCATAAACTGCTTAAGTAACGACAATTGGTGGATTATTCGCTTCACTCATATAGCTGCTTCGCTAAGCTACAAATCCGTGCCAGCGGATTTATTATTAGTTTTACCGTCAAGCGTCACAGACGTGCAGGGGTTAATATGTAATGAATCTTATTTTACCTTCTTTCAGATTAATAAATATCGGCTTCTCGCCTTCCTTGGGATTGTTCATCAGCGACGTCTCAAATTCGCCCTCTATTAAATGAAAATTATTGCATCCCACATCAACTTTTGTAATCTTAAAATAGGATCCTTTCAAAACATGATTATAGATGGTATCATAATCATATTTATAATAATCCATGATTGATTGTATCGAATATCCTGTTTGTTGATTTTTTAACGTAATGCCGTTTAAATATGTTGAATCACTTATCTGAGGATTTTCTTTTGGAAAAGTAAACAAATAATTGTCTTTAATCAACAACGACAAAGGCGCATCGAAGTACCTGGGTTTAAATGAATTCCAGACGGTTATACCTACCTCTGCGGAAGACCACTCATATGCATTTTTGCTGCTACCAAAAGCAAAATGACAACCATAATCCAGTATTGTATCGGCTTTATCCTCACTTATAATAGGTGCTAACCCGGTTCTGGAACTAAACGAATAACATTGGAAATATTTATAAATCTTCCCATCTATTTTATATGAAATAAACAGGTTTGTATCTATTTGCGAAAATTGAATATTATACATACAATCTTCTTTATTCTTCTGGCAAGATACTAAAATGGCTATTAAAAGAAATGAAGTTATTGAAATTAGTCTCATATACTTGTCGTGTTATTAAATGGGGTGTAATATTTCATAATACTATTTACCGTTACGCGTGTGGAAATGCGCGCCAGCGGGGGATTTGCAAACCCTTCCGTTAAGCTTGTTATTTTGTTTTGTGCCGTCACGCGTCGGGAGAGGCGCGCCAGAGAGTTTTAATCCGGCTTATTCTCTTCCTGCTTTATTTTAACATTATTAGGTTTATGTACCAGGATTAAAAATCCTTGTAGTAGGTTAGGTAAGGGTGGGATTGCAAATCCCACCCGACGGGAGAACGGCATTTTCAATTTATATGTTTTTAAGAAAATCGTCTTCAGATAAAATTTCAAGTGGAGAACCTTTCTCTATTAGTTTGATGGCTTTTTCTTGTTTATTGCTCATACCATCATCTCCAACTACTCTATAATCTTGTTGTCCTACTACAAGCAAGTCTGTTTCTTTTGTGACTGAATTCCCAATCATTCCTCCAATGTCAGCGATTATCTTCTGTGCTTCTGATCTTGCCATAGAAGATAATGTACCTGTAAACACAACTGTTCTGCCATAAAAAACGCTGTCAGGATTGTGTTTTTCAGGATCTCCTACTATTAGTTCTGATTCCCTTGGAGTATAAATATTTTTGGATCTGGATGGTTTAAAACCACCGTCAAAAAGTTGACCGACATTAATTCTCAATTTTTCGGGAAAGTCCTCTAAGGATTCAATGCTTGCAAGTGCAAAAGCTTTCAATGATAATTCAGCCGTAGCTCTACTGTCAGGGCCTGCCCGATGGTGCTTGAAGTCAATGCTGTTTGTCCTACAAAGTGTCTTCAAATCATATGACGGAAGTCCTAGCCAAACTTTTTTTGAAAAGATGTAACTACATGAATAATTCAAAGTTGGAAATGGAAGTTGATATAATTCTAGTGTCCTGCGTAAAACACTTATATCAAAGCCAGCATTGTGAGCTATAAGAAATTGATTTTCGATCAGAGGTCTTATTTCAGGCCAAATTTCATAGAATTCTGGTTTGTCTGCCGTATCTTCAGGAGTAATCCCATGAATATAAATGTTGAATCCGTCATACTCATTGTCAATTGGCTGAATTAACCATGATTTTGTGTCAATAATTTTGTTGTTCTTAACGAAAGTCAAGCCAATTTCACATGGACTGTGTCTTTCTGAAGTAGCTGTTTCAAAGTCAATTGTAATAAAGTCCATATTGTAAAGTTCTGGTTTTATGCTTGTTTGTCAGGCGGGATTTGTAATCCCGCCTTAATTTTTATAAAAATTTTGAATCCGCTTTATCTATTCCTGCATTATGTTATCATAATTAGCATTATTTTTCAGGATAACAAATCCGTGTAGTAGGTGAGGGGGGGATTATTCGCTTCGCTCATGAGAACGCTACGCTTAGTTGCAAATCCCACCCGACGAGGGTAATATACCTTTGCCCACTTGTCTGCCGGGTTGCAAGTGTTCGATTGGCAAGGTCCATTAGTTGGTTAATTCTGTCAGAAAAATCTCTAATTGAAGTCATTTGGTTTTTTGCAATAATGTTACTTCTAATTAATTTACACCATAATATTAATGTTGCTTTACGGCAGTAAATATATCCCTTTTCTACATACATCCGCTCTTCTCTAATTTTCGGTGAAAATCGCACGCCCCGTTTTACCAGGGCGTACGAAATCATCGTTGCCAGAGGCATTGCAGCTCTGTGGGTTACTATTTCTCCTTCTGAAATCCCCATGCGCGCAGCATGCCGGCATAGGTATCGGGATAGTTGGCATTAAGAATATGGATCTGGGCAAAAGTGTATTTAAATTATAAGTTGAATTTGTTTTTCAGGAATCTGCCTTTACAAAGTTGTGAAGCAATAATGATATATCAACAACCTCATATAGTGAAACCTGCTAGACTGAATTATATAATATTTGTAAGCATAATGATGCCGTAAATATATAAATTAAATGTTCAGCGTATAGCGGTAAGAAATAAATATTTTTTTAAATTAAATCCATCGCATATCGGCCCCGGAAACGGGATAAAAAGTGTATTTGGTGGTGTTTTTACCGGCAGTTCCAAAAAATAGTATAAAGTTTTGGGTCGGGGTTTTATGCGTTTTCAATTTCTGTAAACCTATATTTTGCGGGTGATTCAGAAGATAAGTGTTGGGAAATCAATAAGGAATAAGCTGTGTGATTATAAATAATTTTTGCAAACTTACTTAGTAGTAAGTATATTTGCGCCATTTCTTGAAAAATAGAAAATAGAAAATAGAAAATAGGGAATTAAATTATAAAACGTTGAAACGCCTGAACTTATAAACACCAAAGGCATTTGAACCTTTGAACCTTTGAACCCTTTCACAAATATCAAGTAATTCATAAACCCATGTCCATCACACGTGAGAAGATCATTGAACTAGGCGAAGACCTTATCCGCACCAAAGGCTACAACGCTTTCAGTTACCAGGATATTTCGTCGGAGTTGGGTATAAAAAATGCGGCTATACATTACTATTTCCCTTCGAAGGAGAACCTGGGAACAAGTATAGTGAAAACCAATATTCAGCGTTTCGAGGAAATGACGGATAATATGCGTAGCCGTGGTTTCGACGAATGGCACCAGCTTGAGACATTTATAAAGATATATACCAAAAGCCACCGGGAACAGAAACGATGTATTGTCGGGTCCCTGGGTCCTGATATTCCCTCGCTGAGCGACAACACTGTGTCGGAACTTAAACGCATGTCGAATATCATACTTGAATGGCTGACCAATACACTGGCTACCGGCAGGGAGAAGGGCATTTTTGCTTTTAAGGAAGACCCACAGATCAAAGCCTTGCTGATCCTTTCGAGCCTGATTGCCAGCCTGCAACTCGCCCGGCTGATCGATAAAATTGAATATAAGAGCTTTTGTAATGCGATACTGGAAGATTTGAGGATTTGAGAATTTGGGGATTTGAAAATTTGAGAATGTGTTAATTTGAAAATGAGATAATGTGATAACCATTTTAGCGGAAGTTCAAACCTATAACTCATATCTCTCAACAATATAACCATTGAATGACAACTTATTTATCACATAAACTCTACACCTCAATCTTCAACCACCGAATGACTACCGAATGACAACTCTTTTATCATAATAAACTCCAAAACTCAGTCTTCAACAATTGAATGACAAACTTATCACGATTTAAAATTTAAAAATATTTTCATGAAACGAGCAGTAATTACAGGCATAGGAGCCGTAACACCCATTGGCAATAACCTGAATGATTTCTGGAATGCCCTTGTGAAAGGTACCAGCGGAGCCGCAACCATAACGCGTTTCAATCCGGAACATCACAAAACCAGGTTTGCCTGCGAGGTTAAAGGCTTCGATCCCTTGCAATACATGGAAAAACAGGAGGTTCGCAAGATCGACCTGTACACTCAATATGCCCTGGCTGCCACCTATGAGTGCATGAAAGATTCCGGCATAAACCTCGAAGCCTGCGACCGCAACCGTATAGGAGTTGTTATTGCCACCGGCATAGGAGGGATGATCACCTTTGAGGAAGAAGTATTAGGCTTTGCCGCCAATGGAAAGATACCGCGTTTCAGCCCGTTTTTTGTTACCAAAATGATCCCGAATATTTCGGCCGGGCAGATATCGATCCGGTACGGTCTGCATGGAATCAGTTATTCAATTGCCTCGGCCTGTGCCTCGTCGAACAATGCGATTGCCAATGCCCTGGACCTTATACGCCTGGGAAGGGCCGATATAAT
>JAURYB010000103.1 GCA_030654075.1 Bacteroidales bacterium
ATTTTCTATTTTCTATTTTCTATTTTCTTTTGTTCAAGGGTTCAAATGCTGCGCGTTCAAAGGGTTCAACACTTCGGCTTGCTTCGGCGAAAGCTCAGCAACCATCGCTCAGTGTGACACACTTCGGCTTGCTTCGGCGAAAGCTCAGCAACCATCGCTCAGTGTGACAGGTTCAAGTGACTATTTTCTATTTTTCTATTTTCTATTTTCTTTTGTTCAAGGGTTCAAAAGTTCAAATGCTGCGCGTTCAAAGGGTTCAAAGGTTCACTGGTCAGGGGGGTTATATGATATGAGGCGGGTTAGGGGCTCTGGAATTTTGTAAGCAAATTACAAAGCTTTACTCATCCCGGGCAAACCTGTTTTTCTAAGCATTTCATTTGCTTTTTCCACCTTCTTTGGAAATAAAACCTTGTCGTTAAAGAAATCTAATGATTTGTCAATAAGAACAATTGGTTTTTTTTTTGTATTTATCTCTTGTGTGTTCATGATTCTGATTTTTTAGTATTTACGTTTTACCAGGAATCCTTTGTACTCAACATCTTTTTTAAATTCCTGCCAACTGTTTTCCAGTTCTCCAAAAATCTCAAAGTCTCTTTCTGCTTCACGTATATATCTGGTAATTCCCATCCGGTATAGTCTTGTCCTTGATTCAGTACTCCCGGTTGCATAAACCATTATTTCGGGGTGCTTATCAGTAAAGGCATACAATGATGCTACCACAGTTGCCAAAACTTTTTCACCGTCTCCATTGTTGGATATTACTTCATCTTCTATTTCATCTGGTATCACTTATTTTTTACGGGTCAGATGGAACTTGCCATGGAACTAATCATCACTCTGTAAGTCAATTATTTGTCATGGCTCGTTTCATGTGTTTCAGCATTTTTGTCGCCAAAACCGAGGTTGTATAAATCCTTATAATTAGTTGGTGTGTATTGAATTATTTTAATTATCCGTCCTTTTGTCCCAATACTCACAAACTCGAATACTTCAAGTTGTTCTCCCGATTTAAGTTCATACTTGTCAAGTTTCATTCTCTCCGTTCTGAATCACAAAATTAACACTTCTTTGAATCATTTTTAATTTCAGCTTTTAAAGCTTAAAGAGAGGAATAAATCAGGACTGCAAAAGCGAGGCTGCGTATTAAGTGTAATTTTTTTATCATGGTGGTAAGGGTTTTAAAAAAAACTCACCCCTACCCCTCTCTTTATAGAAAAGAGAGGGGGGGAGGATGTAGTGTTTTGGTGTTTTAGCAATTTTATAAACTGTGTAAATCTATGTAATGGTTCGGCATGGCTCACCACAAGTCTGTGGGCAATTTGTTTTCGGTTAGCCCTCTAAAATACTTCCTTCACTGGCTGAGAGAACTTGAGAGGGATGTGGTATTTAGTGTTTTAGCAATGGGTTATCTGTGGCTATTTAATGGTTTTATAGAGAGTAAAGGTACAAAAAAGGCTTTATAGATTGCAAAATGTATTTGAAAAAGAAAGATTTTTTGAGAAAGAAAAGCAGAGAAAGATTTGGTTTACAGGCTTGATACCGGACAAGACAGCTTTGTTTTGACGCCCGCCTGTGCGATAAGGATTGCTTCGGCATTTGCTTCGTCGTACCTCCTCGCAATGAAAATAATGCAATGAAGTTAGCTAGGTGATTCGGCATCGGTGGCCATTTTTGCCGTCGAAAAAGATCAGTAGGTAAAAGCGTCAGGGTGCGCAGTCCTTGCGAGGCGGGTAAAAACATACATATTGGGCACAGGCGAGGATCGCCGAAGTAACCCTCTGGCACGCGCAGGAAAGTGCTTAGAAGTATTGTGATTTAATGAACCCAAACCTTTTTCACTATCGTTTTCTCCGGGATAATCACTTTTACAATATAAATCCCCGGAACCGTCATGCGTACGCTGTTCATTCCCTCGGCCGAAAACCTGCCGTCAACCAACTGTCCTGATATATTGTAAATTAAAATATCGCCTTTAAGCGGGTTCTTCAGGTTAATATAGATGTTTTGGTTTGAGCTGAAAACAGGTATAAATGAATTTTCAGTTTCATCAATTCTGACAGGGGACAGCGCATTGAAACGAAGTATAAAGCGTTGCTCATTTTCGCCAGCCTCAAAAGTGAATGTATACGCATTCGCAGGGAATATTGTACGGATACCGGTTTTAATGTCTTCGAAGGTAACATCGCCCAGGTCGCCGGTATGGGTGGCGGCAATAGTATATTCCCCGCTCCTGTTCGCGTGAATACCTAATGGAATTTCGCTGATTCCGTGTGGCATGGAATTGATGGTAAGGGGAATACTTCCCATGGTATATATCTGCGCCGATTCATCAATATAGCCAAAAAGCTTAAACGCGTCGTAGTCGCCGTCAAATTCCGCGGTAGCTTCGGGCATAAACCGCACAACGGCTTCGTCGGTATAGCCGTTACCCGAAACTTCAATCCGGATAAGACTATCACTTACGGTTTCGCTTTTAAAGAATGTGGTCGCGTTATGTGTTCTTACATAGTCATTCATTACCAGGCTGCCCGAACCTATTGTCGCCCCAGCTCTGACCATAAATCCCTGGCCTGGCGCTATAAAACGCGATCCGCCGGTTACACCGACTCCTGAAATATAGGTTGCCCAACCGCCGGAATTCTCCACGTAGATGGCATTATACAGGTTGGTTTTTGTCCATCCCGACGCGTCCCAGTCGATGGATGAAGGGTATGGATTTCCCACCAGGTTCCATCCGGAATTATACAGGTCGGAAGATGATCGGGTAACTGCAACAGACTGATTTCCCGTATTTAAAATCCCTTTATATTGAGCCGTAAAACCACTTGCGTCTCCCCATAGCGCATATCCTTTCACCGGTACAATCGCTTCGGCAGTTGAAGTAATATCGGTATAAGCGTTAGTTAGTTCGGTGTGTTTCTGCAGGTATTTGCCGATAAAGGTTAAGGCTGTCGCATTGGATACAGGAGTAGAAATGAAGTGCCAGTTTGCCCCGGAAATGCCGCGGTTAACGGTTGCGGTTCCGGTTATAGTTCCTTTTGTGATAAGCGAAGCGCCCGATGCAATACTAAGCCCGTTATCACCCCCGTTGTTGGTAAGTGAACCGTAAACGGTAAGTGCTTTATCCGCATTTAACGTTACCGAGCTGCCCGCATCAATGGTAAGATTTTTACAAACTGCGGGAGTTGCCAGACCCTGGTTAACTACCGGTTTGACTGACACATCGGGAATAAGTACATCGCTTGAAGCATTGGGGATGCTTGCCGGTGTCCAGTTGGAAGCTATATTCCAATCGGTTGAAGCGCTACCGTTCCAGGTAAGGGTTTCAGGATAGGGTTCGGCATATACTTTTACACAGGGATCTATCTGATAATCAGGATTAGGATTGGTTGCTCCCAAAAAATACCAGGAACCATCCGTGCCGACATCGCTCATCCAAGCCACATTTGATTCAATATCAGGATACGCGTATCCGGCATATAAACATTCCACCGGAATAGGCCAGGTATAGCCTGGCGTTTCATAACGGACGCGTACAAAAAAATCTTCCCCTTGTTCAACAACTAAAGGAGTAGTAAGGTCGAAAGTATAATAACCGGGTAAAGCGCACGATAAACCTTCCTGGTGCGATAACAGTCCGGATAAAGTGTTGGCAAGCGGATCGAAGGTATCGAAAACATCAATTTCCAGTGATGTTCCGGCCACTATTGCATACGTCCCTACCTTGCTTAACAATTGTTTCGCTGAGGCGCTGTATTTTACCAGCATATACCCCACAGGGCTATTATATCCATACGTGTTAACATATCCCAGGGAGTCGTATCCGTAAACCCGGGTGTTGGGCACATTATCCATACGAACGGGCCAGTAGGCGTTATAATCAAGTATGCCTTTATCGTTATAGGAAACATAAAAATAACCCGCTTCGCCCCATACTATACCATAACTGTTCTTGCAAATCCAGGCACCTGTTCCCCCGGCTGTCACTTTATTATCGTCCCAACCCACCAGGTCCACAGCATGGTTCACTCTAGGTGTGCCGGAGTAGTAATAGGTATCGGTTAAATCGTTAAAATAGGTAACGCTATAATACATCATAGTAAAAATGGCTCCCTGGTCCATAATTGCCTGTTTAATGACATTCATATCGTGAGGAAGGTAACGGGCATCGGTAATATAACCAACAGGGGTTTTACCTGTCGGACAAGTGCTGCTTGCCGCGTTAACATCATCGGCTTCAATCAGCGGCCCTTTGCGCCGGGCAAAATAGGCTGTTGACATGAAGTGATTTCCCCAGGTATCCCGGCTTGAGTCAAAACCATGGCAATATTTCAGGTTATTATCGGATAAATCCCAGGCACCAAGTCCAAGTACCAGCCAGCGTGATTCCACCGATGCCATGGTAGCAAATGCCCAGCATGCGCCCCCGGTTTGTCCCTTTACAGGAGTAACCAAGCCCAAAGTGCGTAAATCGTAAACCGAAGCAAATGAGGTTGATTTTAATTGGTTATTCTTCGGGAAATTATCAAAACGCACTACACCCGGAGGCGGCATCGCGCCTGTGCCATATTCATCGGTGCCGGGCAGGGGGGCTTTCCCGCTTTTCTGTAAATCCATAAATTTAACAAAATCAGGATTTGGCGGCGCTGTGGAAGGCAATTTCTGTGCGAAAAGGCTAACGCAGACTGCTAAAAACAGCATCAGAAGTAAAACAGCCTTTTGCATAAATCAGGAGAATTAATGAGATGCATATAATCAGAACTACGAAGGTACAAAAGTAATTTAGCATTTTGCTTTCAGGCACTGTGCCTTTTTGCAAAAACTACTACTGGCCAGAGTTTGTAATTAATAAAATCTGTACTTGCCTGTTCGTCCGAAAGGCTTATATAACTTATGTTTCAGCGTTTTCAGAGATATCGTCTGATACTCCGGTGCCGTATAATATAATTGGTGAAGGGGGCAACAGATAGTAAAAAAACATTCGGGGTCTTTTTGAATTTCGGTTAATATTTTTACTTCTGCCGTTTGTCAAATGACCATTTTCCGGAAATCTCAGGAAAAGTATTGAAGGTATCCTGAAAATGGCAGATAAAGAAGATTGTAACTAATCATTTCAATTAAAACTCTGACAAACAACTATATGCCACAGATTTCGCAGATTACCTTCGGTGAGATCGCTTCGCTAAGTTTCACAGACAAATATTGATTGCCATTTTCAAATTTCATTAAAAAAACTGCTGAAAGCAGTTTTAATCTGTGAAATAGTTCGACAAGCTCACTACAAGTCTGTGGCATAAATACTTTTTAAGGAGCCTGATTAGTTACATAAGATTTAATCCACAAAAAAAGCAGGAATTGAAATCCCTGCTTTGTTTATATTTTCTCGCTACTCTATCGATGCACCAAATTATCAAACCAGGTGCACAAATTAAAGAGTTTTAAATTGCGGAGTGTATTCTACTTGTGTAATTGCTAGTTAAACTGGTTTAAAATTAACAGTGCTCTATTTGTTAACAGGTACAACCTATAATTCTTTTGCCTTTAAAATCCTCCTGAGGTCATACATTTTTTTCCCTCCATAAAATCCGGCTAAACCTATTAATAAAAACATTCCCTCGCCTATCGGTGCTCCGGCTCCCGGAACATTGCTGGTACCCCCGTGTCCTATACTTGGAGGAGGTGGTGGTGGTTGCGCCAAACTAACAGTATGAATACTGAAGAATAAAGTAAGGACTAAACAAACCTTAAGAATATTTAAATATTTTTTCATCGTGTAAACGGCTTTGTACATCACTAAAAATGAAGCAGGTCAGCAAAGATATGAATTAAATGTTGCAATCCTCTTTTAAAACAATATTTTTTTTCCAGTTTAACTAAAACACTGTATTTACAGCATTTAAAAAAAATTATTTCTCCTGGTCAGTAAATTATTGTTACAACAAGTGGGATACAATTTTTTATTTTTTACTGTGGCACTATTTTTAAACGCCCGGCAATCCGGTTTTTTGCGCTAACAGGGGCTTATTTCCCTTTTACTATTCCATTGCTTTCGACTATTTTTATTGTAATCCATATGGCAGAAATTGATTTTTGTTTAATTATCAAGGCAAAAAAAAGTCCGGCTTTAAGCAGGTGTCAACAAAATAGATTTTATTAAAACAACCTGAAGTTACTGACAGACTATTTTAACTTTTCAAAAGTAAAAAAAAGGCTCACAAACTCTACAAGGCGGGTCTGGGAAAATAATTTAAAGATTGAAGGTTCAATTGCGCGCTGCAAACCATTTTGAGGTTATCGGCAGCACAACTAAATATTGTTAAATTAATTCAGAACATCTCACCTGATACATATAAAATACTATATATTTGCGACTATCTTATTACTATGCCATTTATTACAGCTATGTCTCCTATGCTCTATAAACCGAAGAATCCTATCCGCATTGTAACGGCTGCCGCCTTATTCGACGGGCACGATGCCGCAATCAATATCATGAGGCGCATACTCCAGAGCACAGGTGTTGAGGTAATACATCTGGGGCACGACCGGCAGGTTCAGGAAGTTGTAGATTGCGCCATACAGGAAGATGTACAAGCCATTGCTATTACCTCGTACCAGGGCGGGCATATGGAATACTTTACGTATATGTTCGACCTTTTGAAGGAAAAAGGGTGCAGCCATATTAAAATTTTTGGTGGCGGCGGCGGGGTTATACTTCCCAAAGAAATTGAAGAGCTTCAGGCCTATGGCATAACCCGGATTTATTCGCCGGATGACGGGCGAAATATGGGGTTGCAGGGAATGATCAACGAAGTGGTTGAGTTATCTGATTTCCCTACCGGCAAAGGACTTCAGGTAACCAAAGACCAGATTCTGGAACATGATTACCACGCAATAGCCCAGCTTATTTCGGCGGCCGAAAATCATCATTCAGAAGTGAAAAGCCTGCTTTCGGAACTTAAAGAAGGATGCACCAAAAGCGCAACCCCGGTCCTTGGAATTACCGGTACAGGCGGTGCCGGGAAATCCTCCCTGGCAGATGAACTGCTACGACGTTTTTTGGCGGACTTCCCGGATAAAACCCTCGCCATTATTTCTGTTGATCCTTCGAAGCGAAAAACCGGGGGCGCTCTACTTGGCGACCGGATACGGATGAATGCCATCAATACGCCACGTGTGTTTATGCGCTCGCTGGCAACACGACAGGCTAATCTGGCCCTGTCGAAACATATTGCCGAAGCGCTTTGCGTGGTTAAAAACGCGGGCTTCGACCTGGTTATCCTCGAAACCTCAGGCATCGGACAGTCGGATACCGAAATTGTGGATTACTGCGATGTAAGCATGTATGTAATGACACCTGAATATGGAGCGGCTACCCAGCTTGAAAAAATCGATATGCTCGATTATGCCGACCTGGTGGCTCTTAACAAATCGGATAAACGCGGTGCCCAGGATGCCTTGCGCGATGTGCGCAAACAGTTCGCGCGCAACCGATTGCTTTTTTCGGCTGACCCTGAAAAACTTCCTGTTTTTGCCACTATGGCTTCGCAGTATAACGATCATGGTACAAACCTGCTATACCGCGAATTGATCAAAACCCTGAATTCCAAAACAAAAGCCCGGTTTGACTCGCATTTTGCAGTGACCGATGATATTGAGACTATTGCAGGTATTCTCCCTCCCCGTCGGGTCCGCTACCTGGGCGAAATTTCAGAGACAGTCCGTGAGTACAACAAATGGTCGGAGGAACAGGCTGCCATCGCAAGCCGGCTTTATGGGCTTCATATTGCAATCGAAGAACTGGCAGCTAAGAACGGTTCAGATCAAGAACCAAATTCTAAGAACCAAATTCCAAATTCCAAATTCCAAGTCCCAAATTCCAGGTCCCAAATCCCTGGTGATTCACCACTCGCTCTGGCGATTGAATTAAAAGAAATATTCAAAGAACTACAAACGGCGCTAACGGCTGATAACCAAAAGCTTATTGATACATGGCAGCACAGGCTTAAAGAACTTAAAAAGGATACTTATTCCTATACGGTCCGTGGCAGGGAAGTAAAGGTGCTGACGTATACGGAATCGATGTCGCACCTGCGCATTCCCAAAATAGCGATGCCCAGGTTTAAGGACTGGGGCGATATCCTGAGCTGGTGTCTTCGCGAAAATGTGCCCGGCGAGTTTCCATATGCAGGAGGATTGTTTCCTTTTAAAAGAGAAAACGAAGATCCTACACGCATGTTTGCCGGCGAAGGCGGACCAGAGCGTACCAACAAACGGTTTCACTATGTTTCACTTGGCACCCCTGCCAAAAGACTTTCGACGGCTTTCGACTCAGTAACCTTGTATGGTTCCGATCCCGGAACACGGCCCGATATTTACGGCAAGATAGGCAATGCAGGGGTTTCGGTTGCCTGTCTCGACGACGCAAAAAAACTTTATTCCGGCTTTAACCTCTGCGATCCGGCTACATCTGTTTCCATGACTATTAACGGGCCGGCACCCGCTATGCTCGGGTTTTTTATGAATACTGCCATCGATCAGCAATGTGAACTGTATATAAAGAAACATGGCCTTGAAGAAGAAATCGAAAAGAAGATTATCGCCATTTACCAAAAACAGGACACAAAAAAACCTGCCTACCAGGGCAAATTACCGGAAGGCAATAACGGGCTGGGATTGATGCTGCTGGGCATTACAGGCGACCGGGTGCTTCCGGCAGAGGTTTATAACAAAATTAAATCCGATACTATTTCCAATGTTCGGGGCACGGTGCAGGCTGATATTTTAAAAGAAGACCAGGCACAAAACACCTGCATTTTCAGCACCGACTTTGCCCTCAGGCTGATGGGCGATGTACAGCAATACTTTATCGAAAACAAAATCAGGAATTTTTATTCAGTGTCCATTTCAGGCTACCATATTGCCGAAGCCGGCGCTAATCCCATAACCCAGCTTGCATTTACGTTGGCCAACGGTTTTACCTACGTTGAATATTACACTTCGCGCGGAATGGCTATCGATAAATTTGCGCCCAACCTTTCGTTTTTCTTTTCTAATGGCATAGATCCCGAATATTCTGTTATGGGAAGGGTGGCTCGCCTGATCTGGGCCAAAGCCATGAAAGGACTCTACAAAGCCGGTCCCCGCTCGCAAATGCTGAAATACCATATTCAGACTTCCGGGCGCTCGCTTCATGCCCAGGAAATAGATTTTAACGATATACGCACCACACTTCAGGCTTTGTATGCTGTGTATGACAACTGCAATTCGCTGCATACCAACGCATACGACGAAGCAATTACCACACCTACCGAGGAATCCGTACGCCGTGCCATTGCCATACAAATGATCATAAACAAAGAACTGGGCCTCACTAAAAACCAGAATCCTTTGCAAGGCTCGTTTATTATTGAGGAACTTACCGATCTTGTTGAAGAAGCAGTTCTCGCTGAATTTGACCGGATCAATGAACGCGGGGGTGTACTGGGGGCCATGGAAACCATGTACCAGCGGGGGAAAATACAGGAAGAATCCCTGTATTACGAACACCTTAAACATACCGGCGAACTCCCGATTATGGGCGTAAACACATTTCTTTCAAGCAAAGGATCACCAACCATTATTCCTGAAAATGTTATCCGCGCTACCAAAAACGAGCAGGAATACCAGATCAGCATGCTGGAACAATTGCATAAAACCTGGAAGTCCGAAAGCACGGAAAGTCTTATTCACCTGCGGGAGCAAGCATTGCATGGAGGCAATCTTTTCGAAAGCCTGATGGAATCGACAAAATATTGCTCGCTGGGGCAGATAACACAGGCGTTGTTTGAGGTGGGAGGGCAGTATAGGAGAAATATGTAAGAAGTTCAAAGGGTTAAAAGCAAAGGTCAAAAAGCAAAAGTCAAAAAGCAAAAGTCAAAGGTCAAAATTCAAAAAGCAAAGGTCAAAATTCAAAGTTAACAGTACTACCTCTAATTGCATGTTAAACCGCATCCATCATACCGCCATCCTTTGTTCCGATTATGAAAAGTCAAAAGCTTTTTATACAAGCATTCTTTGTTTGGAAATCATTCACGAAACCTACCGCGAGGAACGCCAATCTTATAAACTGGATCTTTCTCTGAATGGTGAATATGTTATTGAACTGTTTTCATTTCCTGATCCGCCGAAACGGGTTTCAAGGCCGGAAGCAACCGGGCTGCGACATATCGCTTTTGAAGTTGATGATTTAGATGCTGTTGTCAAAAGATTTAAAGAAAGTAATACCATTGCGGAGCCAATCCGGGTTGACGAAATAACCGGCAAGCGATTCACTTTTATTTTTGATCCGGATAATTTACCGGTTGAATTGTACGAGAAATGATACATATTCCGTGTTCCCGATATTCAAAATATCACCTGTAAATTCATAAACCATAAAAGATTGGAAGAATTTCTTATGGCATAGTACAAGATATTTTATGGCAATCTCCTTGTACCATTCTGTCGGACTGATACAATGGAATTCCGGTCAATGAAGCAAAGAATCCGCATTTTTCCGGTTCACTATCTCAATCCTTACCATCAGCAGCAACAATGCTCCTGTGCATACTATCGCCCTGATCGCGTATACCGAAGCCAGCCAGCCTTTACTTGCAAAAAGCGAAATACCCGCGGCTACCAGCATCATTATCCATACAGAGAATGCTTCGGTATTTTTCTTCTGATGCGTCATGCGCCCGAGCACCGGGAAATAGGAAATCACCATAATGCTTTGAACTGAATAATTCGCAATAACATGGTTGCTTGATATTCCCCAAAAAGCGATAATGCCTATTACGGCCACCAGGCAACCCACATCAAACCGGTTAAAGCGTGTTGAATGGTCGCCCCAAATCAGTATAGCCACCGAAACACTTACTACCATTATAAGGTCAGTAAAATTCAGCATATTATCACTGATGCTGTGCTCGCCTTCGGCAAAATAAGTGAACAGGCTGATGCCCACGGCCAGGGAGAAAAAAGTCCACATAGCCAGCGAAGGGCTGATTTTTTTATGGTATAGCAAATAGATGTACCTGGCCAGAATAAAAACATTAATTCCTGATACGATGAGGTTTATAAATAGTTTGTTGAAGGGCATGTGTTACTTCACGTTTTTTAAGTTGGATGTGTAAAAGTATTGAAAAATCCTGTGACGGCAGGCTATTTCAAATATTCAGCATGCCTGGAAAATTTCCGGAACATAAGCCGGATTCCCTGGGTAGAATAGTAAATGCGGACATGTTTTTGAGAGATGTCATTTCATACTGGCAATCAGCATTTTGAGCATCAGCAAACCTGAAAATGCCAACACAAAAGACCACCTTACAAACGGCCTTGAATTATGATTTCGAAAACCATGAAATTAATCTTTGTAAACCTACCAAAGCAAACTAAAAATATGAATATATTTGCCACTATTATTAAAAATTCTCAATAGCCATTTTTGATATGAGTATACGTTACCCAGTTTATATGCCTGGATTACAAGGTAATGAGAAAAAATATGTGAACGATTGCCTCGATTCAAGCTGGATATCCTCACGGGGAAAATACGTTTCCGCTTTCGAAGAACATTTTGCGGATTATCTGGGAATTGAACACGCAACTGCTGTAAACAACGGAACAGTAGCCATTCATGTTGCATTGCTTGCTTTGGGCATCGGTCCTGGTGATGAGGTAATTGTACCAACCCTTACCTACATTGCAACGGTTAACCCTGTTCTTTATGTTGGCGCTACACCTGTGTTTGCCGATTGCGATAAAACTTACTGGCAAATTGATCCGGAAGACGTTAAACGCAAGATCACTTCCAAAACCAAAGCCGTTATAGCAGTTCATTTGTACGGACATCCCTGTCCTATGGATGAGCTTGTTGAAATCTGCACCCAAAACAACATATTCCTTATCGAAGATTGCGCCGAATCACTTGGCAGTACCTATAAAGGTAAACATACGGGAACTTTTGGCGACATTGCGGCCTTCAGCTTCTTTGGCAATAAAACTATTACTACCGGCGAGGGAGGTATGGTTGTAACAAAAAGCAAAGCAACAATCGAAAAAGCCACCAATTTGAAGAACCAGGGCATTTCTTCTGAGATTCAATACTGGCACGTTATTATTGGTTACAATTACCGTATGACCAATATTTGCGCTGCCATTGGCCTGGCTCAACTCGAAAATATCAATCCGGTCATAAAGCAAAAAGCCAGGGTAGCTGACACCTATAAATCTTTGTTTTTAAATTCGGGAATTCACATCCAGCCTCAGCATCCTGATGCGTTCCATTCGTACTGGATGTGTTCCTTTCTTTTGCCACAGAACATTAACAGGGACCATTTTCGTGCTTATCTCGAGGAATTTGGTGTTGAATCGCGCCCGGTTTTCTACCCTGTTCATACATTGCCAATGTATGAGGTTTATGCACAAGAAATGAGCTTCCAAAACTCCGACGAAATAAGCAGAAGGGGGATTACCTTGCCGAGTTACCCGTCACTGAGTTACGACGACATTACTTTTATTGCAAACAAAGTTTTGGACTATATAAAACAGTATGAATAAGCTTTCGGTTGTTATCATAACATTTAACGAGGAAAAAAATATAGAGCGCTGCCTTTTATCTGTAAAAGACATTGCTGATGAAATTGTTGTGGTAGACTCACTTTCGACTGATTCAACTAAACGTATTTGTCAGAAATTTGGTGTCCGTTTTATTGAACAGACTTTCCTGGGATATATTGAACAGAAAAACTTTGCCGCTTCGTTGGCAAATTTCGACCTGGTTCTTTCGCTCGATGCCGATGAAGCATTGGATGAAACACTAATCAATTCAATTGCGGAAGTTAAAGAAAACTGGGATAAAGATGGTTATTTCATGAACCGTGTAACCAATTATTGCGGAAAATGGATACGACACGGTGCCTGGTATCCGGATAAAAAGCTACGGCTTTGGAACAAAACCAAAGGAAGCTGGGCCGGGGTTAACATTCACGAATGGTACCAGATGATACCCGGTTCAAAAACCGGACACCTGAAAGGTGACATTTTGCATTTCTCGTACGAATCCATAGAGGCTCATGTGGCTCAGTTTAATAAATTCACTTCACTATCGGCCATTGAAATGAATAAATCGGAAATAAAAGCCTCTGTGAGTAAAATATACTTAAATCCATTGGTAAACTTTTTCAAAGGGTTTTTTCTGCGTCTTGGTTTCCTTGATGGGTATTATGGCACGATGATCTGTTTTTTCAATGCTTTTGCAACGTATACCAAATACCTTAAACTCCGGCAATTGAATAAAGGATTAAGAATGTAAGTTTTCGTATGTCAAAAAAATACACTATACTAGTTGATCTCGATAGGCTGAAAGACCCGAATAACGGGTTGGGACAGGTTGCCATCAACTATGGAAATATACTGGGGAAAACAGATGACCCTCAGCTCACATTTACTTTATTGGTTCCTGAAAACTTTGTGGGGTATTTTGGCGACAAAGTTAATTATGAATCAATTTCTTTTAAAAGACGTTATTTCCCGGCTTTCTGCCCCAAATACGACCTATGGCATTCCATCCACCAGGATTGTTCCTACTTTCCAGGTGACAAAAACACACCCGTCCTTCTTACTATTAACGATTTGAATTTCTTAGGCGAGAAAGGCAAGTTAAAAGCAGCACGCCGACTCAGAATTTTACAAAGAATTGTTAAACGGGCCCAATGGATTACAACCATATCAGATTATACGGGTAAAGTGGTAAAACAAAACCTGGATATTGGGAAAATTCCGATACAAACGCTATACCTGGGCGTAGAAGTAAAACATTTTGAAAACGCAAAACGCCCGGCTTTTGTTCCTGAGGGGAAAATTCTTTTCTCCGTGGGTGTTGTGCGCGAGAAGAAAAACTACATGGCGCTCATCCCTTTTATTAAAGAACTGCCGCAAGAGTATTGCCTGGTTATTGCAGGAAACAAGAACTCAGCATATTCTGATCAAATTGAGACTAAAGTTAATGAATTAGGATTGCGAAAGAGAGTGGTATTACCTGGGACTATTTCGGATGAGGATAAATGCTGGTTGTACGCAAACTGCGAAGCAGTTTTGTTTCCATCTAAATTTGAAGGAATGGGCTTCCCTCCTATTGAAGCCATGCGTTATAAAAAACCAGTTTTTGCTTCCACTTTTTCAAGTATTCCGGAGATCAGCGGCGACAATGCCTATTATTGGAAAGACTTTGAGCCGCTAAAAATGGCTGAGTTTTTCATCGCCAAAATGAAAGAATTTACCGAAGACCCTCAACGCGGGCAAACTATAAGGGAATACTCAATGAAATACACCTGGGAAAACTGCACCAGGGATTATATTTCTTTGTATAAAAAGATGTTAGGCATCACTTAACGTTCATTTTTTAAAAACACCTTTACTACTAAGTCTGAACCCAGATCTGCGGTTTTGGCAAAAATTACTGAATTTCAGAAATACCTTACTGATTATTAGTTGCTCTTACTGGTTGTGCGCTCAACCCTGAGGCATTCTTCCCTGTGCCTGGCGTTCGACCATCCATCCGGGATATTCAGGAGTCAAAGCACTGATTGTATCCAGTTGCTGTAATTCATCAGCAAAAAGCTCCAACTTGGTTGCAGCAATATTATCCAGTAATTGTTCTTGTTTTTTAGCGCCGATAATAATACTTGTAACCGCTGGTTTTTGCAGGATGTAAGCCAGCGCAACCTGGGCCGCCGATACCTGGTGTTCAGCAGCAATATGCTGGAGCACATCTATAATATCAAATGCTTTATCCTTATTCACTGGCGGAAAATCAAACGTATCTCTTCGACTATCACCGGCAACTTCGTTATTACGTGTAAACTTGCCGGATAAGAATCCACCTGCCAGCGGGCTCCAGGGCATTAATGCAAGTCCTTCGCTCAGAGCCAGTGGCACAAGTTCGCGTTCCACATCGCGGGCGGCCATGCTGTAATAATTCTGAAGCGCTACAAATTTGGTCCAACCCATTTTATCAGCAATTCCATTCGCTTTTGCCACCATCCATGCCGGGTGATTGCTGATGCCAAGGTAGCGAACTTTCCCGGCACGAACTACATCTTCCAGGCCGCGCATGGTCTCTTCAAGCGGAGTGAGTGTATCCACACCATGTACATAAAGCAGGTCGATATGCGAAAGGCCAAGACGCTGCAAGCTATCATCAACTGAATCCGCAATATGAAGTCTCGAAAGTCCTACCTGGTTGGCACCGGTACCCATACGGCCCCGCAACTTGGTAGCAATCACAAGGTTTTGCCGCGAAAGGTCTAAACTTTTTATAGCGTTACCCAGCATGGTTTCCGACAATCCTTCAGAATACACGTTGGCCGTATCGATAAAATTAATGCCGCTTTCTATTGCGGTCTTGGTAAGCTTGTTAACTTCATCCTGGGGTAATTCACCTATGGGCTTCCAGTAGCCTTTACCGCCAAATGTCATGGTACCCAGGCATAATTCCGAAACCAGTACTCCGGTTTTACCGAGTTGGTTATATTTCATAAGGATATTAATTGAGAATTAAACATGCATCATGTAATCTGAATAATACTTTTAAAACAATTGGCGGCAGTTGTAAGTTCAACCTGTTGTGATTTAAATCATTCGTTACTCCTGATGAATCCGGCTTTTGTATGATTTATTTATGATGTAGGTTCATCACTATTTTCTTTCGCCATATTTGAATTAAACTCTTCTATTATAGCTTTTGCCTTCGCCACATCTTTTAACGCCACAAACAATTTAGCAGCAGCTCCTTTAACCGGTAAATTGTTCCACGGAAGCGAGTATGCTTCTGTCATGTAATTTTCCACATCGTTATCTTCGAGAATGCTTTTAAGCAGCCCGGCTTCCCAGGCTGACCCTTCGAAGACTTCGTAAGGTGTCAAGCTTTGTTCTTCTTCTATCATTGCAAATGAGAATTTGATTAATACGATATAGGTAATTGCTGCTGTTTCTTCCCGAAAGGCAAAGTAAAGCCAAGCCAGGGAATGGCTACAAATGATCCGATAGCTGAAGATATCGGGAAAAATAGCCCATAATCAAGTCCTACCTTTTTTATCATTGACCTGCCGCCCATTGATATCAGTACAAGGACGTCATCCCCTGAGCTGATGAAGTAATTTTCGGTAAGTAAATATCCTTTTGGTCCAACCCGGGTCATTCCGCTCAGTGTAATAATAGGCCTCGAAGCCCATTCTCCATCGGCGTATCCGTATCCGAATCCCAAGGTAAGGTTTTTATTCCGGTCGCCTATGGTACCCATACCGTATATGATTCCAAACCCGACACCCTCACCCAATGCCGTACCTGCAATAGCTCCAAGTCCAAGGTTAAATTTATCTTTTACTACGGGGATTGAAAATTTTGGTACTATCCATACCGGTGTTGCTGCACCTCCAAAGAAAAACATGGGAATTATTCCGGCACTTACTGAAAAATAATCAGTTACGCCAATGCTGGCTTGATTCCACAATACCCAGATATTCTGGTAATATCCTTCTCCTTTTTTTAGTCCGTATCCATTTGGCGACCAGAAATAGCGTGTGGATTGTGGATTTTCGGACCATAATCTGCCGGCTTTCATGCTCGATGGTTTCAACCAGGTAATTGTCTTGATGGAAGCCCTGGGGATAGAAATTTTGCCAAGCAATGCAGTCACCAGTTCTACTTTCAGTGAATCTTCAGCAGTCAACAGGCCAATAAACTCATTTCCGTCATTGATTTCGATGCGACAAAGTTTTGATGAGTCGGGCTCTGCCTGGCCATAGGCATAAGATCCTAAAAAACAGAATAATGAAACCAGAATATACGTTAACGTTCTTGGCATAGCTCAACTTATTATTTTGAATTGCATACGTGAGGTTTTCCCTGTATTACATCTGGAAACTGTGTAGTAGCCCGGTTACAGAATTGTTTCATCAGTGTTTTCTTTCTCCATGTTTGTATAAAATTCATCTACAATTGCTTTAGCCTGCTCAAAATCCTTGAACGCGACAAACACTTTTATTGTAGCTGCTTCAGTAGGCCAAATCATTATGGGGAGAGCCGCAGCCTGTTGTGTGATAGTTTCAATATCATTATCTTCAAGTATACTTTTAAGCAGTCCGGCTTCCCAGGCTGATCCTTCGAAAACTTCGTAAGGTGCCAGGTCTTTATCTTCTTTTGTCATGACGGGAATATTAGCGATTGATAAAAATACAAAAAATAAGATCGTTTATCAAGCTGAAAGCTTTATTTGAAGATGTTTCCGAAATTCAATTGAGATTTACTACAGCCCATGCACTTATTATCTGGGGAGTTTTACAGACGCCAACTGTTTCGCAGTATAATTCCAGATGAGAAACCATATAAGCAGTAAACTTGCAATGCAAATACCTGAGATCTGGCCATAGAGAGTATTTATCTGAAATCCTTCGGGAGCAACCAGCAAATAAGTAGTTACCACGGCCGACATAAAAACGGCAGGAATGAGTGTTATCCAGTACAGTTTCCGTTCTGTTGCCAGGTAAATGGTTATTGCCCATAGTACAATGGTTGCCAGCGTTTGGTTCGACCATGCCATATAGCGCCAGATGATTGAGAAGTCAATTTGTGTAAGTAAAAATCCGATTACGAATAAGGGTGTGGTCAGAATCAGCCGGTTTTTAATGCTTTTCTGATCAAATTTCAGGAAATCGGCAACGATAAGCCTTGCGCTGCGGAAAGCTGTATCGCCCGATGTAATCGGAGCAGCCACCACACCAATAATGGCAAGTACAGCGCCAAAACGGCCCAGCAAGGAATTGGATATTTCATTTACTATCCAGGCCGCATTTCCATTCTGTGCAGCCATTACATCATTCAACTCTCTTACTCCGCCAAAGAAACTCATTCCGACAGCAGCCCAAATCAAAGCGACCAATCCCTCGGTAATCATAGCGCCATAAAATACACGGCGGCCGTATCTTTCATTGGTCATACAACGTGCCATTAAAGGCGATTGCGTGGAGTGAAATCCGGAAATAGCGCCACATGCAATAGTTACAAAAAGCATAGGGAAAATCGGGAATTTATCCGGTGCCGCATTCATATTTGTGAAATTGGCGGGAATAAGTTCCGGAATTGGTAATCCATTCACTAGCATAGCGCCGCCGATTCCAACAGCCATAAAAAGCATGGCAAAACCGAAAAAAGGATAAATCCTGCCAATAAGTTTGTCGATTGGTAACATGGTTGCCAGAACATAATAAATAAATATGACCGTAGCCCACGCAGTTACCCCCATAAAGCCGCTTGTTAATCCAGACAGTATTTTAGCCGGTCCCATAATAAAAACTGCTCCTACCAATATCATCATGGCAACCGTAAACAAGCTCATAAACTGCTTTACCCCATTGCCCATATATTTTCCTACTATGGCATGTATGCTGAGCCCGTTCATACGCAGCGACATCATGCCCGACATAAAATCGTGAACCGCGCCGGCAAAAATAGCCCCGAAAACGATCCAGACGAAGGCAACCGGCCCCCAAACTGCTCCGGCAATAGCGCCAAATATTGGTCCCAGCCCGGCTATGTTCAAAAACTGAATCAAAAATATTTTACTCCATTTCATGGGTACATAGTCAACTCCATCCGGTTGCGAAGTTGCAGGAGTGGATCTTGTTGTGTCGATTACAAAAACTTTTTCGACAAACCGGCCATAGATAAAATAACCTAAAACGAGTGCTACAATGGATAAGAGGAAGGTGATCATTGAAATGGATTTTATACAAAAATAGTAGAAGTGGGGATAACGCAGGAAGAATTCGCATCAAAATATTTAAACATGGAATATTTATGCCATAAATATGCATATAAAATATACGTGATTCACTTAAAATTGGCTGCTTTTAGCAACTAAAGTGCTTGCGACACATCTTAAAGCTGAAAGTTATAAACGCTGAAATTCCGAACAGAGAATTCTATCTTTCTTAATCGTAATCAACAAGTTACACTCTGTTTTTTATGTGTAAAAGAGCGGTAATTCAATGAACTCAAACTTTAATCAATAGTTTCAATACGCCTGTACTGAAGCAGGAAGCCCTGATTCCTTTTTGAATAAGCATTATCTTTGCAAATATTTCTTAAACTACAACAGTTATGCAAATTACAGGAATTCCCAAGATTAAACTCACATCGGAAGCAAAAGGATTTATCTCATTATTTGCCGCTTTAGGCGAACGGTCGGAGAATTTTATCCCGGATTGGGTGTTTAAAAGCCTGGAAAATTTTGTTCACCTCTGTCACGAAGAACCCGTTGATCCTGCCCGCCAGGAACTGAATATAAATAAGGCAATGCTCGAACTCAAGGAAGCAATTCCTGGTTATGTGGATGTTGCTTTAATGATTTACCCGCACGAAAATTCTAAAGCTTTCGAATACAGCGCCCGTAACAAGGCATTTAAGGAGCGTCTCAATTTCCTGATGGATACCGAAATGGTTGATGAGGAACAGAAGAAGCATTTCAGCAGTATTCTCAGGATGCAGGATTTTAGCATAGGAACTCCACCTGCCTCGCAATATCTTGTTAATTACCTGAACCATATTTTATTGGGCGAAAGTGTAAATGAACTTCGGAAATTCCGCGATCTGATCGGCATTAACGGTTATATAGAAATTGCACAGTGGAACTATTTTATGGACGTGCTCGATCAGATGGTTATCCAAAGCACGCATTATACCACCAAAGTTGAAGTTGAAAATTTCCTGAACCGCTGCGAATCGGGTGTTAATTTTAAAGGTCTGAACGGGTTTATCCGTACACTCGTAAGTGGAACTGCCGATACGGCAATCGAGCTCCTGGCCGGACATGTTTTTAATCCCGAAGTAGTTAAAGTAATTGAGTTTACTACTCCCGAAGAAGTTTACGAAGCCATAAGCAGCGATGCAACCAGCATTTTTGCTGTGAAAATAAAGAACATGCGCCTCAACCCATTTGACGAATACAAATGGTTCCCGCTCTTATCGCGTATTGTATTTATTGATGATTCGCCCGAATCGAGATCCACCAATACCTGCCTTGTTTTTGGTTTCCATATTGATATTATTTCGACGCTCAACAAGGCGCACACCAAGAAACTCGGAGCACCTGCCAATACGCAGATGAACCTGCGCCTGGTTCTGGATAAAGTTAATCCGGCAAATCTTGAGTCGTTCCGTAAGGCTGCTGAGATGAAAATCCTGGATTATGAAGAAGAACTCAAACTTCTTAAAAGCGAGCAATTAGCCGATACCAA
This sequence comes from Bacteroidales bacterium, assembly GCA_030654075.1. Lineage (GTDB taxonomy): Bacteria > Bacteroidota > Bacteroidia > Bacteroidales > UBA4417 > UBA4417. Next base: position 20,319 of record JAURYB010000103.1, read on the forward strand.
CAATCCAGACCAGGATGTTATCCTTTATAAATTTGACGAATTTGCCCGCCAGATTATCAAGGATAAATACTCCATGAGCAAACTGGTCGGGTATATTACTTTGATTGAGTACATCCGCGATCCAAAAAAACTACTCAAGATCAATGAGCTGCTGATCAACGAGTTCGAGGCTCGGATGAAACAGTATTTCTACGGCGATAACCCGCAGCTTCATATTGCCACCATTCTCGAAGGAGGCGGACGTGCGCAGATCAAACTTTATGGTGACTTCCTGCTGCAACGTAAAATAAAGTCCATCAAAAAAGAAACAGCTCAGCGTTGCAAGGTAATCCTGGATATCCTTCCACATACTTACGACCGCACGCTGAATAATCATTTTCACAAGAATTTTGGAACAAACCTTTTTCTCGAAAAATACAAGGAATACCTTACCAAAGTTGAAAACGAAGCCAATAATCGTGGCCGTTTCCGCAATTTTCTGATCGACCTCGGCATTGTTGCCAAATACGATTTGCTTAATAATGAAGAGCAGGAAATTGTACGCGAGTTTGTTGGTGCCCTGGGCAACCTCGACAGAACATCAGTTTCTGATGATGTTCAGATGATCATCCGTGACCTTTTGTTTTCGCATTACCCGCTTCGCCCTTTCGTATTCCTGAACCGCACCGCTTCCTGGGAATATACCGATTTACTTCCTGCCGATCGCTTTGATATCAACCCTTTCGATATTGAACTGGAACTGGACGAAGAAGGTCGCATGGATTATGATCGTTTCCTGAACAAATTGCAACGAATCAAGAATTCATTCCAGCTGTTCGACGAAACCGGAAATCTTTGGGACCGTTTCTGTACCAATTCAACCATTATTATCAACGACCCGAGTAACCCGAGCGGATACAGCGATTTCAACGATGTTTCGCTGCTCAAGTTGCTGAAATTCCTGAGCCATAGCCAGATTACACTTTTCCTCGACGAGGCCTACAACGATTCCGTAAAAGTTGACGATCCGGAAGAGCCAAAATGGTGTACCATAAGCCGTTATATTATGAATAACATTTCGGCTATGGGTAAAATTTCTATGGTTTCGAGTGTTAGTACTACCAAAAACCTGGGAGCTACCGGCAACCGTTTGGGATCACTTGTTTCGACTCCCGGCCGTAAGGATGTGATTGAATTTGCCAAAAGCCTGAACACTCCGATAAAAGGAAATACCAATTCACTTTATATGCTGGTTAATGTGCTCGAAATGGCACAACTGAGCAAAAAGGTGAAGGACCTGATGGAGAAAAACCTGGCTAAAGATGCATCCAGGGCCAAAATAAAAGAGCAACTCCACACTTTTATAAAGGAAGAAACCTCAAAAAATATACCTGTAACACTGGCGAATGCCGATGATGTGGTTAATCGCGCCTCACTTTTCGAAGGAAGCCCGTTACATATCTTCCTGCTTGATGAACTGGTAAGCCTCGATAAACTTGATGTACTCGAACTTCCTGATGATTTCAAATACAAAGGCGAAGCGTTTTTCAGCTACTATAAAAATCATATTGTTGTTGAACTGAACAGGTTCCGGGTAAACCGGATCTTCCGTGCCGAATCGCTGAGCCGTCTGGAAAAGGCTAAAAAAGTAGCCTACAAAGTTCTGGCTGAAGAAAATGCAACGGAATGGTGTACGGTTTTGGAGAGCGATGGTTCGTATCTTTTCAACCTCGTTTTAAATGACTTTTTCTCACACCAGGATCTTGAGAAGTTCACCAAACGGATGGCCGAAGCACGAGGAATTGCCCTGATACCTTACCGCAGCGGATTTATTCGCTTCTCACTTGGCGATTACCTCGACGGAACCGAAGCCGGTTACCAGGCATTGAATACTGAACTGGAATGTGCCATCCGCCTGTTTGTAAGTTATTGGAAAAAGTTCTATGCTCTCAAGAGCAATCCGGATAACAAGAGCGTTCGTACTGATGATATTCTTGATTCTATTTTTAATGAAAAATCAGAAGAGCTGTTTGTTAAGAAAATCGTACAAGACTTTGCGCTGATTAAAGGATTGGTTAAAAAACAAGCTGCAAATCTCAGGATCAGTGATATAAAGAATGTATATCTTTCATTTCCGAAAGTCTGTGGCTTAAGCATCAGTTCTATAGGAAACAGTGAGAACGCAGTTTTCGAATTTTACGAAAATATCGGCCAGTGCCGCGACTTACTCGAGTTTATCAGCAGCAAGGCTTTTTCGAAAGTGTACGAGAACCTGTTGCCGCAAATCTATAAGAAGATCCCGGCCATCCGCAAATTCGATATCAACGAAGTAATTGCTCGCTACGGGAAACCAACCCTTCTGAAATACATAAAAAGCAAGCTCGAATTCCAGCCTAACGCTCATGTGCTCGATGATCCGGAAGAACTCCTGATTATGAAGGAAATTCTTCTTGAACTGGAGAAAATCCTGTTCAGCGATGCAAAAGTGAAACTCCTTGCTCTGGATGCCAGCCTAACCGATCCGCAGGGCGACCTAGCCAGGCTGGAAGGGTACAACCGTATCATGCGCAAATATGTTGAGGAAATATTGCTTCATTTTAACCTGCCTTTTGCACAGGAACGCCAGGAACCTTCAGTGGAAGAAGTGTTTGTTGCCGCCAAAGCTAAATTTGAGGAAGTAACCGGGAAATCTTCTTCGGAAATTGATTTGCGTGTCCGTATCAGCAACCTGGTTTCGGCTACCAGTAATTCAGCTGATTTCCAGGGCCATCCTTATGCAAATATGCTTACCGGCTTGCTGGCCGAAGTTGCGTTTAAGGAAATTCTGACTGAAGGAACTGCAAACGAAAACCTGCTTCGTCTCTGGCTGGTTTACCGCTTCCGCTTTCTCTCGAAACAGATTGTTGATAAGGTAAATCCACTTATTGCCAAACTAGAAGGACATAGGGAAGCCGATACAGAAGTGTATGCGACTCAATTATTCAAGGCGGAGATAGAGCACTTATTTGCCGAGAAGTTTGCCTTACGCAGCCAGAAAATTACCAAAGCCGAACTGGCAAGCCTGGTCCGCGACATTACGCTATTCCTAACGGGAATGCTGAACCGCGCTAAAGGAACCGACTACTATAGCTACTACAACCATTATATTATCAAGTTTACACTTGCCGGATTCCTTCGTCAGAATTCAGCCATCAACGAAATGGTTCAACATGGCTATACCCTGTACCACAATTTCGAGATGAAAAACAAAGCGCTTGAAAAATTCGATGGCGGCAAACTTTCGTGGATCAATCAACTGATGAGCCGTTGCGGTGTAATTGCCGCTGAACAACCGGTTCAGACTCACACAAGAATGAATACGGATGCAAAAAAACGTGAATATCCGTTCCATAAAATTGACCGAGCCGATTCCGCTCAGGCTTTATCACTGAATGGTGCCGAGGTTTCGCCTAGAGATTTTATCAAGAATATGGCAACCCGACCTTCGAGCAATTTCTTTGCTCAGCGCCTGGCCAAGTTTGTAGAACACCTTGATGGCGATGATTACCGCTGCCGCATCATTCAGCGTGGACTGGTGAAAGAACTCTGTATTTTCCAGAAATCATACCTGAAATACTTAGCCGATAATTACCGGCTTATTGCACCTGAATCACTGACTTTAGAAGAAGTTCAGAATTTTGTTCCCGATATTATCCTGTTCTACGGCGCTCCCGAAAAGGTGATATCTTATCCTCAGGTTGGTTATTTTGATATTCTTGGTCCTGAAGGAAATATTAAAACCATTGTTACTCCGCTTAAAAAGAAAGTGGATTATTTTGGCGATATCAAGAAGCCGCGTCTCACCATGCTTAACGAAAAAGTGAAGGAAATGGGCGGTGTGCCTGTTCATGGATCGCTTTTCGCAGTGGAGGAAGACGACGGAACTATTTTCGTGGTTCAGATCAGCGGCGACAGTGGCGTTGGCAAATCAGAAATGCTTGCAGCCATGATGCTGAAATGGCTCAAGAAAGATTTGCCGGGTATCCGCTCGATAAAACTTATTGCCGGAGATATGTTGCACCTTTTCCCGGACAAAGAAGGAAACCTTTACGGTATCGGAACCGAAGTTGGTGATTTTAGCCGCGTAACCGATTTTGACCCGGATTATATCCGCCAGTACCGTTCATTGTTCGAAAGCAGTGCTGATAGTAATGTTGAAGATCTGAATTCGCGTTCAACCATAAGCGGATTTTGTGATATCAGCATGCCATTCAAGATTGACATCTGGCTTGCAGCCTGGAACTATGCCAAGGAAGAAGCCGGAATTTCGCATTATTTCAACCACGAAAACTTCCTGTTGTATCGCGAATCGCACGGCGAACGTATGGAGAAAGCTACCAGCGGCGACCTGCCTAACTTCCAGCGCACATTCCTGCGCTATACCGCCGACAAGAATATTGTTGAACTGCTCGACCGCCATGGTAATTACCTGGATACTGTTCTCGATTGGGAATATGATGAAGATGCCAGGACTTTCTATCTGTGTTCGTCGTATAAACTGATGGATAAAATTGATGTTGAAGAGGTTGTGAACAAAGTATTTGTCGGGAAGAAGGTTAAGGAAGGTGATAAAAAATACCGTATCGAACAGGTTAAATTCGATGTAATTAAAAACCGTTTCCGTTACGAAGCCGTTTCAATTGATTCGGAAGAGGATAAAATTGAACGATTGCTTGACCGCAAATTATTCCATTCCCTGTTTAATGCACTGGCTTCAACTCCTGCGGGTAATCCTTTTATTGCCGAGGAAGGTGAAGAAAAAAGCCGTCGTTATCTGGTTGAACTGCTGAAAGGGGGCGCCGATGGTAAAGGAAAGGGACGTCATATTCAAACTGGTATCCTGAGTACCGATCTTGGTAAAAAAGGCAAAGAAATTGCCGGCCCGCAGAAAGCAGCCGAGGATTTGAAACGTTTTATCCGTGAAGTACGCATTCAGCGTCCGCAGATAAACCGCAATAAACAACTGGTGAAAGAATTGATTATTGAAAAATACGGTCGTTTGTTCAAACACCACAAACATAGTCTTGAGGTGTGGAGGTATAATTATTACCTTTTCCAACTTGAGCAAATGCGCAAAGCCCGTTTTGTGCGTATCGACAACCCGAAGTCGGAAGTGAAAGTTAATCTCAAAGGATACGAGCCACTTGCTGCTTCACATGACTTTAGCCCGCTGCTGGTAACTCCGAATATCAATGTTGAAATTAACGCGTACAGCGAAACCTACGAGCAGCTGATGCATATCCCGCATACGCTTGATTTTGCCGAAGAATTGTACCTGGCTTGCAACGATGTGTATGTAGCCTCGGGTTATAACGAGGATACCATCATCAATAATATTGTAGTACAGTTATTATTGGCATACGGTTACATCGATGTTGAAGACCTTTCCCGTGGCAAAATCACGGAGAAGGCAAACCGCGAAACCATTGCTTCCGCCCGTTATGCTGCCACCCGCAAATATCATGAAGTACTGAAAGCTGCCAAAGAAGCTGTCAAAGCTAAATCACAAAAAGGGAAGACGAAATAGTAACTTCTCATTTAGTAAGAAAACCTCCCTGAAATTAAATTTCGGGGAGGTTTTTGTGTCTGTTGGAAATGCATCCTTACTCAGATTTGAGAAATTGATTCTTGTTTTTTATCCCTGCATTATCATTACAAACATAAAATGACAAGTCCAACAATTTGGTTACACCAACAAAATCCCTTACTTTTGATATCAGTTTGTGTGAATTTTGCAATTCCGGCAAAATTATATGGAGAAAATAGTTTAAGCAACCCATTGAACAATCTGCCTGTCATCAGCGTTTTGCCTATTAAAATTATTTTCATCGGAATCCGGTAGTTTCTCTCAAAACCTTAATAGCAATGATGTTAAGATAATCAACGAGAATGCTACAAATTCCTTGCATACTTTTTAGCCCTTTCAAAATATATTTTAATGAGAAACATGTTGTTCCATCATATAATCGGAAGATCTTCGGATCTGACTTGCAAGCTAACTAAAAGTAAAGGTGTAAGCATAAAATTCAACTATGGATTTAAGCGGCTAAATACCTGTTTAAAAACAAAGTACGCAACAATAAAAATGCTGTTTGTCCTGGTTCTTCTTTCGTTCAATTCCTGTCATTCAAAGGGGCAGATAATACTTATCAGGGAAGGTATTACTATTAACAATACAGAGACCGGAACCTGGGGGGGCGATAACATACCAAGAAGCGCCCCTACATTATTGACATACCGGAATAATTCTATCACGTCCGTTAATACGGATGGATATATGGTGCAGGCCGGGGATGACGGGGTTAATTCTTTTAATAACAATCTTGATGGAGAAATAGTAACCGGGAACAAACTGGTATGGAATGGTGTAAATTCCCCTACGGTGATAACTCATGGGTTAATAGTTGGATATAATATTAATTCAACAGTTAAATATAATTATATTGATCGGGCTCCATATGGAATAATATTTAAGTCGGGAACCGAAACCGGTGAAAATATGACCTTTACCTCCGGCGGATGTGCTTACAATATATGCAAGAATGGGAAGTTTGCTGTCAGAATGAAAGGTATTAACGGGGTAAAAGCCTATAACAATACATTTTATAGTGATGATGCGAGCGGATGGTATTTTATATTTATCTCTGCTAATATGGATATGCCTGTTCAATCTCCATCTATAGGTGCGAAAATATTTAATAATATATTTTATTCTACCACGCAGTTTCCAATGATTAAAATTGAATCGGGTTGTTTTACCGGTTTTGAGTGCGACTATAATCTTTATTGGTGTACAGCCGGAGAGCCGAAATTCATGATTGATGGCATTACTACAACCTGGGACCAATGGAGAGCGTTAGGATATGATACTCATTCAATAATTGCTGATCCCAATTTTATAAATACCACTGACCTGGTACCTGCTGCCAGGCTGGATTATGGGAAGTATCTTGGCTCTGAATGGCAAACCGGTTTATCAAGCACAGCTATTTGGAAAGTGGGTTCTTCTCCTGCAACTGCAAATCAAAATGGAACCTGGCAGGTTGGCGCACGGGTTCATAATACCATCATTCCTGTTACATCCATCACAATTGCCGCTGCAGGCGGTTTAACTACTATCACTAAAGACAATGGTACGCTTCAGTTAAGCGCGGAAATTCTACCGGTAAATGCTTCGGATCATTCCGTTACATGGACTATTGTCAATGGAACCGGAAAAGCGACCATAAGTACCACAGGACTCATTACTGCTGTTGATAATGGAACAGTTACAGCGCATGCAACAGCGAATGACGGATCTGGCGCAATCGGAACTTTCGTTATTACCATCTCAAATCAAACAACACTTTCCACAGGATCTGTTGGTGACGAAAACACGAATGAATTAAGAATAATTGTAAACAGGAATGAATTAATAATAAAATTCAACCATGACTTTATTTCATATAAAGCAAATT